>JAAVHL010000020.1 GCA_014799735.1 Ruminococcus sp. | reverse complement strand
CTCCAGAAGCCAAACATTGCGGAAGATACCCGCGCCCGAATACCAGCGGGAGTTTGGCGAACGGTGTGATACCTTTACAACGATCTCGTTTTCGCCCTCGTTCAGCAGCGAAGTAATGTCAAACTCAAATGTGGAATATCCGTATTTCCATTCGCCCGCAGGCTTGCCGTTGACCCATACTGCGGTGTCCATGTACACGCCCTCAAAGCGGACTATCCTTACCGCTTTGCTGTTTACCATAAAGCTTTTTCTGTACCAGCCCGCGCTTGTCTCGTACAGGTCTTTCGCCTGATGTATCAGCCAGTCGTGGGGGATATCCACCCTTGCCCAGCCGTCTCCGCCGACCTGTCCGAACGGCAGGTCAACGTCGGTTTTCCTGAACTCCCAGCCGTTGTTGAATAATTTTTTCATATAAGCGTCCTCCGTTTTTATTTTAGATGTATCCGAAAAATATCTGATAAATTGATAATTATTTTAGCATAAATTGTCCCGTATGGCAATATGTTTCCGAAAAATTTTTCCGAAGTTTCTCTTCCGGAATTAATGTTAAAAAACGGGAACCGTTCGGCAAGATCGGTTCCCATTTTCTATTTTATTAGATCGTATCAGAATGCGGAAATATACTCGAAGTCCGCGCTGATAAGATCAAGTCCGCCTACGCTGAAATGAAGCCTAATGGTGTTGTTCAGCGAGAACAGGGGGATATCCATTGAGCGAGAGACAGGCTTTCCGCCCGTGCCGTTCCATGTGAACGTCCTGATAGCGCCTGAGAAAAACGTAACGGGAAGCTGCGCAAGCTCGCTCTTTTCGGAGCTTGCCGTAAAGGTTATCCTGTACATACCCGTTCTTTTCAGATTAAGCACAAACTGATAGTCGGAATTTCTCGCGGTGTTTACGCCTGACATATCAATGGTAAGCTTTTTGTCCAGATCGTAGCAGGGAGCGTTTTTGATTATCTCGTCGATATCGCTTTTCGGCTTGTTTACGACCTCAACCTTTTCAGCGGAATTCGTCAGCCGCCGCATAGCGTTGGTGTCAATAAGGAAGCGCAGGATATTTTCCGCGTTCCGCTGAAGCTCTCCGCGGGTAAGAGCGCCCTTTTCGAGCGCGTCCGTAACGTTGTCGCCGTGGTTTTCACCGCTTGAGCAAACCATATAGACGTCGTTCTGCGCCCGCGCCATTGCGGCAAAATTATCCTTGTCGGGAGCAGCTCCGCGGTCGTTGATATTCGCCCACCAGTCGGTCATTGTGAACCCCGTATAGCCCCACTGATTGCGCAGTATCTCAGTGTTAAGGTCGAAGCTTCCGGCCGTCCACAGGTCGTTCACCTTGCCGTAGGTAGTCATTATGGACTTTGCGCCGCCCTGCTTTACGGCTATCTCAAAGCCTTTTAAGTAAATCTCCCGCAGCGCTCTTTCCGACACGGCGGTATCCAGAAAATGCCTGTTGGTCTCCTGATTGTTTCCGCAGAAATGCTTTATCGTACCGGTTACGCCGTGGCGGTGCATACCGATCAGCTCCGCGGCGGCGATAGTACCCGTAAGGTACGGATCCTCGGAAAAATACTCGAAATTCCGTCCGTTGAGCGGGTGACGGTGAATGTTCATTCCCGGGCCAAGCAGGCAGTCCACGCCGTTTGCGGACATCTCCATGCCAAGATATCCGAACAGCTCTGTGATAAGCTTTTTGTTGAACGTGGCCGCTATAAGCGTGCCGTTGGGCAGACTGAACGCCTTTGTGCCGCAGTCAAGCCGCATACCCGACGGGCCGTCCGAACAGCAGCCGCAGGGTACGCCCAGCTCCTCCAGACGCTTTGATACGCCGCCGAACGCCGCCGCAGTACCCGCCGTAACTCTCGGAGAGCACATACCCTCGCCGCGTATAATGCAGTTCAGATCGTCGTCTGTAAGCTGGGAAATGAACTCCGTAAGGGTCTTTTCGCCCTTTGCCACGGCTTCAAGCTTAATGTCCTTATCTCCGCCGAAAGGAATTTCCGCAGGGAGATTTTCCGTTCTGCGCTTGCTTTCGTCCACCTCAGAAAGCGGAACGGCTTCCATAGACGGCTTCAGCTCTCCGTCCGAAAGCTCCGCCTTTACCCTCTCGAACGGCTGAACGGGAGCAAGAGCCTGTCTGAGCTGCTCCACAACGATATTTTCCTCCGCCGTCCATGTGAATATCTTTTCCGCGCTTCTCACATCAGCGCCAGTGTAGAAGCAATAATCACCCTGCTCTATGACCCAAGCGAAGCGGTTTCCCGTTACACCCGAATCGTCGTAGGAGGCAATATCGGAAAGCTTCACCGAAATAACAAGCTTCTGACTTTCAGAGGGAGCGAGGCAGTCGGTCTTTTCGTATCCGCAAAGTACGCGGGACGGTTTTCCAAGCTTGCCCTGAGGTGCTTGGCAATACACCTGAACGACCTCCCTGCCGCTGCGGTCTCCAACATTTTTTACCTCGGCAGAAATAACAAATTCGTCCCCGATCTTCTCGGCGGAGCAGGAAATATCGAACTTAGTGTAGGAAAGTCCGAAGCCGAAAGGATAGCGCACGCGGTTTGGGGCAAACGTCTCGAACCAGCGGTATCCCACAAAAATATCCTCAGTATAGAAATTTCTCTCGGTGTTGCCGAAATACTTGTGGGAGGGGTAGTCGGCGATATCGTAAGCAATGGTGTCGGGAAGCTTGCCGCAGGGAGAAATCTCGCCCGTGATGACCTTTGCGGCACCCGTGCCACCCGTCATGCCGCCCTGCCAGAGGTACAGAACAGCGTCGGGGGAAAACTCGTCCACAAAGCCCATGTCCATAATATTTCCCACGTTAAGCAGGACGATCATTCTCTTAAAGCCGCCGCGGACTTTTTTCAGCATATCCCTTTCGCCGTCCGTAAGATAGTAGGAGCCGTCCTCGGCCTTGTTGTCGTGCTCCTCGCCCGCAGTTCTGCCGATCACGACCACTGCCGCCGCGGAAGTCTCCGCCGCCTTAGCGACGATCTCGTCCGTAAGCGCAAATTCCTGCTGACACCAAGGCTCGTCTCCCCAGCCGTCGCCCAGATCAAATGGCTGTTCCTCAGCCTGATTTTTGTAAAATTCTAGCAGCTCGGTATTGATTTTCGCGCCGCATTCAAGCAGACCGTCCACAATGCCCGTTACCTTGTGGACGTTTACCATTCCGCCCGAACCCGTGCCGCTTTTGTAGTAATCAAGCTGTATCCTGCCGAAAACGGCGATCTCCTCGTCCTTGGCGACAGGCAGAGCAGCGTTGTCGTTTTTCAGCATAACGATACCCTCTGCGGCAGTTTCCGCAGCGGTGTCAAGATATTTGTTCCAGTCAAGAGTTTTCAAAGCGATCCTCTCCTTTAAAAAGGTCATTTTTATTTGTACGGCTGAGCTGAGCCGTATTGTCCATATAAAATATAGTATCATATCCGACCCGTCTTGTCAAGGAATTTATTGGAAAGCTCACTGTATAAAAGTTCCTGAGTGGATTTGCTGTCTGCCGCCTTATTTTTCTGCGTCACAACATATTTTCCAGAATACCGAAAATTTTTTCGGGACATTCCTCAGCATTAATTATTTCGTATCTGCACGAACGCTCCATAAGCTTCTCGAAAATGCGAAGTGTTTCGCTGTCAGCGCCAAAATCCACAGCCGCCGCTATCGTTTCGGGACACCTTTCCGCTATCCGATAAACGCAGTTTCTCACAATAAATTCAGGCGTATCCATATTCGGTGTAAGCGGTACTATTATCACAGGAACGGTCTCCCTGTTTCCGTCGGAATAAAATTTTACTATCACAAATCCGTTTATCAGAACCGCCGCAAGACATACCGCAAAAAGCGCAAGAAGTCTGAATTCAAGCATATAAAACGCCCCTTTCACTTATATTTTATGAAAAGAGCGGTATTTTGTGAAAATATAAATAATGTAGCTGATATGCAAATAAAAATTGTCCGCCGTTTGTTCACCGATAAAAATTCGGCGGGCAAACGACGGACGTTTTGCAATTTTGTTAATTGCTTAATTTGTTTGATCAGTTTGATAGCTTACGCTTGTTTTACTGAATCGTGATTACTTTTTCATAGCTTCCTCAACCGCAACAGCGCAAGCAACGGTAGCGCCAACCATGGGGTTGTTGCCCATACCGATAAGACCCATCATCTCAACGTGAGCGGGAACAGAGGAAGAACCTGCGAACTGAGCGTCGGAGTGCATACGTCCCATAGTATCAGTCATACCGTAGGAAGCAGGACCCGCAGCCATGTTATCGGGGTGGAGAGTACGTCCTGTACCGCCGCCGGAAGCAACGGAGAAGTACTTCTTGCCCTTGTCAACGCATTCCTTCTTGTATGTACCTGCAACAGGGTGCTGGAAACGTGTGGGGTTGGTGGAGTTACCTGTAATGGAAACGTCAACGCCCTCTTTCCACATGATAGCAACGCCCTCGGTAACGTCGTTTGCACCGTAGCAGTTTACCTTAGCGCGCAGACCGTCGGAGTATGCCTTGCGGAAAACTTCCTTAACCTCGCCTGTGTAGTAGTCCATCTCGGTCTCAACATATGTGAAGCCATTGATACGGGCGATGATCTGAGCAGCGTCCTTTCCGAGACCGTTGAGGATAACACGGAGGGGCTTCTGACGAACCTTGTTAGCCTTTTCTGCGATACCGATAGCGCCCTCAGCAGCTGCAAAGGATTCGTGTCCTGCAAGGAAAGCGAAGCACTCGGTCTCTTCTTCGAGAAGCATTTTGCCCAGATTACCGTGACCAAGACCAACCTTACGCTGATCTGCAACAGAGCCGGGGATACAGAAAGCCTGAAGTCCCTCGCCGATAGCAGCAGCAGCGTCGGCAGCTCTTGTGCAGCCCTTCTTGATAGCGATAGCGCAGCCTACGGTGTAAGCCCACTTAGCGTTTTCAAAGCAGATAGGCTGAATGCCCTCTACCAGCTTGTAGATGTCCAGACCCTTAGCCTTGGTAACTTCTGCCGCTTCTTCGATAGAGTTGATTCCGTAGTGAGAGAGAACGTCAAGGATTTGCTTTTCTCTTCTTTCATATGATTCAAATAAAGCCATTTCAGTGTACCTCCTTATTCCTTTCTCGGGTCGATAACCTTAACGGCATCGTTAACTCTGCCGTACTGACCCTGAGCTTTTTCAAAAGCGGTGTTGGCGTCGTCGCCTGCCTTGATGAAGTCCATCATCTTGCCGAAGTTTACGAACTTGTAGCCGATGATCTCGTTGTCCTCGTTGAGAGCAACGCCTGTAACGTAACCGTCGGTCATTTCAAGGTAGCGGGGACCCTTTGCAAGAGTACCGTACATTGTGCCTATCTGGGAACGAAGACCCTTTCCGAGGTCCTCAAGACCTGCGCCTATGGGCAGACCGTCCTCAGAGAACGCGCTCTGTGTACGACCGTAAACGATCTGGAGGAACAGTTCTCTCATAGCAGTGTTGATAGCGTCGCATACAAGGTCGGTGTTGAGAGCTTCGAGAATAGTTCTTCCGGGAAGAATTTCGGAAGCCATAGCTGCGGAATGAGTCATACCGGAGCAGCCGAGAGTCTCAACGAGAGCCTCCTGGATAACGCCGTCCTTAACGTTAAGGGACAGCTTACATGCGCCCTGCTGGGGAGCGCACCAACCCACGCCGTGAGTAAAGCCGGAAATATCCTTGATTTCCTTAGCCTTTACCCATTTAGCTTCCTCGGGTATAGGCGCTGCGCCGTGAGCGACGCCCTGCGCCACGGGACACATTTTTTCAACCTCATGTGAATAAATCATATGTACATACTCCTTTCAGAATTTGCTGCGTCCCGAAGCTGACTTCGAGGGACGTTTGCATATGTATATATTATACACCAATCCGACAAATAAAGCAATAGGTTTTCGCAATTTTTTGTATATTTTTTAACGATTTTTGCCATAAAAGCCTGTTTGGCGGGCTTTAGGGCAGGGGAGTATCGTTACCGTTTTTCGGAATAGGCGTACCCGAAATTTATCGGAGGAGCGGTGACGGAAAGGTACACAAACTCGGTGCCGCCGTCATTCAGCAGACCGTGAACGTCCTTGTCCGCAAAGCGAACCACGTCTCCCGCGGAGAAATCCTTGGTTTCGTCGTCCGCAAGCAGAAGCTTTCCATTGCCTTTGAGAGCGTACCATATCTGCTCCGACGCGTCATGGGTGTGACGGGGCTGACTTGCTCCGGGGTCGAGGTGTACCTCGGTTATGGTCACTCTGGTGCTTTCGGAATTTTCTGGATTAAGAAGCTGGCGGGACACCACTCCCGGATTGGAAAGCTCCTTGATATCGGACGATCTGATAAATTCCATGATAGTTCCTCCTTATAATTATAGTAAACCCTCGTTTTTCATCTTTTCAAGAGAACGGTCAATTGAGATCTCAAGTTCATCTTCAACATGGTAATATACCGCAAGCTGAATAAGAGCGTTGACCGCTTGTTTTATTTCATCAGCCATATGCTGTTTTGAGGGCTCGCCGTGCTTTTGTACTTTGATACCGCTGTTTTCAAAGTGATTTACTTCGCTTGCGACCTCTCCGCACTCTTCGAGAATTCTCGCAGTTATCTGATACGGTTCGTTGCCGTTTGGAAAACGCTTTGTGTAGCCTTTTGCCAATTGATACAGTCTATCCGTGGGTATGACCTCCTTGTAATGATTTTATAACAGAATGATATATACCTGTGGAATAAGCTCCGTCATAACGTAAAATGCCGTTGTCGAGCGTGGTCTCATATTCAAAACCGCATTTTTCAAGAACACGCCTTGATTTATTGTTATCGGGGAAATGAAATGCTGTTATTAATTCAATATCTGTTTCTTTGAAAGCATATTCGACAGCTGCTTTTACCGCTTCGGTCATATATCCGTGTCCCCAATATTCTTCCGCAAGAGCGTAGTTGATAAACTTCGCGCTGTTCCGTTCACTGAATTTTCCGCGGTTATGGTCGGGATAAATTTTCAGTTGCCCGATTACTTTCATTGTTTCCTTTAGTTCAATAGCCCATATTTCGTCGCTTATTATGTATGATTTCAGTACCTGTAAGGCTGTATCTTTATTTTGAAGCGGGTTAAGATTTGCGGGATAAGCAACATTTGGATTTTTAGCATATTCAAAAAAGTCGTCCAAATCTTTAAGTTCCCATTTGCGAAGAAGCAATCGTTTTGTTTCTATTACTTTCATGTGCTTTCCTCAACGTGTAAAATAAAAACAGCAATCACGATATATATCATGACTGCTGTCAAATGTGGGGTGGGAGATGGGTTTCGAACCCACGACCTTCGGGACCACAATCCGACGCTCTAACCAGCTGAGCTACACCCACCATACTTTGCATATTGTTACCACAAAACATTAATCAATCGCGCGAATAAATGTCCCGCATTAATGTGCGGAACATTTTTTTCGCTGCGGCGCGTTCGCCGCTGGCGCGCCTTACTGGATTCGAACCAGTGGCTTACTGCTTAGAAGGCAGTTACTCTATCCAGCTGAGTTAAAGGCGCAAATTTGAAAATCTTCGATTTTCAAATCCGAGTTTTGTTTTCCTCACTGTCGTTCGGAATTTTGCTTGCGCAAAACCACAAAACATCGGAGAAATGAGAAAATCTAAATATTCGGCAACGTTACAAAAGCAGCGTTACCGAATCAATGGAGCGGGTGATGGGAATCGAACCCACGCGACCAGCTTGGAAGGCTGGAGTTCTACCATTGAACTACACCCGCGTGATCACTCAATGACAAAAAATATTATAGCATACGGCGCAGAAAATGTCAAGTGTTTTTGCAAATTTTTTCGGAAAAATTTTCGGGACACGCCGAAACGTGCCCCGAATAAGCTTTTAAACCGCTTCTACTTCGATCTCGCCCTTTTTTTCTCCGATCTTTATCACCGCAAAGGGATTTTCCCCGCTGTTTATTATAAGCTCCGCGATCTTATCCTCGATGTCCGTGCGGATGACCTTGCGTATGTCACGCGCTCCGAACTTCTTGCCGTGGGATTTCTCCGCGATTGCCGTAAGCGCCTTTTTGCTGTACTTCAGCGAGATGCCCTTTTCCGCCAAAGGCTCTTTCATTTCGTCCAGCATAAGCGCCGCGATCTGCTCGTAGCTTTCCATAGAAAGCGGATTGAACACCACTACCTCGTCTATGCGGCTTAAAAATTCGGGTCGGAGGAAGTCCGACAAAGCCTTCATAGCCTTTTCCTTGGAAATATCTCCCTCGGTCTTGTTGAAGCCCACGCCCGTTCCCTTGTCGGTAGAGCCCGCGTTTGAGGTCATGGCAATAATGGTATTCTCAAAGTTCACCGACCGTCCCTGAGCGTCGTTGACCTTGCCCTCGTCAAGGATTTGCAGCAGGATGTTCATAACGTCGGGGTGAGCCTTTTCTATCTCGTCGAACAGCACCACGCTGTAAGGCTTTCTGCGAACCTTTTCGGTAAGCTGTCCCGCCTCGTCGTAGCCAACGTATCCCGGAGGAGAGCCTATCAGACGCGAAACGCTGTGCTTCTCCATGTATTCGGTCATGTCAAGCCTGATAAGCGGTTCGTTGCCGTCGAAAAGCTCCGACGCAAGTACCTTTACCAGTTCGGTTTTTCCCACGCCCGTAGGTCCNACAAAGATGAACGAAGCGGGTCTGCGNCGTTTCGANAGCTGAACTCTCGTNCGCTTGATAGCCTTGCTNACAAGCTCCACNGCTTCGTCCTGACCGATTATGTGNGCNTTNAGAGCGNCCTCCAAGTTNGCGATCTTGGTGTANTCGCTTTCCGTGACCTTGCTTGCGGGAATACCNGTCCACAGCTCNATTACCTTGGACAAGTCCGCCTCGGTAACNTAAATNTTATTGANCTTTTCTTCAAGCTCTTTTTTCTCGTNTNCNAGCCNCAGGACTTCNGCNCGCGCTTCGGCGATCTGNGCGAAATCGGGCTCGGAGGCNTCCTCCATTTCGGTTATGCTTATNTCGGTNTTCNCAAGCTTTTCGCAAAGCTCGTCGTAATCGCCNATCTCCTTGCTTCTTATGCTTGTGCAGGCGCAGGCTTCGTCNAGCAGNTCGATAGCCTTGTCGGGGAGAAATCTGTCGTTGATNTANCGNTCCGACAGCACCGCGCACCGTTTCAGCAGCTCGTCGGTGATCTTNACNCNGTGGTGTTCCTCNTAGTANCCGCGTATGCCGAGAAGCACGCTTTCCGTCTCGGAAATGTTCGGNTCGTTTACGGTAACNGGNTGGAAACGNCTTTCAAGCGCGCTGTCCTTTTCGATATANTTNCNGTACTCNTTAAANGTGGTCGCGCCTATTACCTGCACNTCNCCNCTTGAAAGAGCNGGCTTNAGGATATTCGCCGCNTTCATTGAACCNTCGCTGTCTCCCGCGCCNACAAGNTTATGCACCTCGTCGATAAAGAGNATAACGTTTCCCTCNGCTTTNACNTCNTCAATAAGACCCTTTACGCGGCTTTCAAACTGTCCGCGGAACTGAGTTCCCGCNACAAGAGCGGTNAGNTCNAGCAGNTANACNCGNTTNTTTTTCAGATTAAAGGGNACTTCNCCCGCAACTATCTTCTGNGCNATACCCTCNGCAATGGCAGTTTTTCCCACNCCNGGNTCGCCNATAAGACAGGGATTGTTCTTCTGGCGGCGGGTGAGTATCTGGATAGTTCTGGCAATTTCCTTGTCCCTGCCGATAATGTTGTCAAGCTTGCCCTCCTCGGCGCGCTCNGTNAGNTTGGTGCAGTAATTGTCCAGAAACTTGNTTTTCTTTTTCTTGGNNGAGGNCTTTTCTTTCGCGTGGGAACGGCTCTCGTGGACGTGNCCGCNGTCNATGGGGAACTCGTCGGANATACNGCCGTCCTCCTTTTTGNNCAAAAGGTCNTTGAGGTTTTTGATAGAGCCNCCGAAAAGGTTCTGNATAAAGCTNGGCAGAGAGCCTGTTCCGCCCCGCTGAAAGGAATCNCCGTCNACAGCNTCGGAAAAATCCGTCATCTGATCGGCAAATTCNTCNACNTCGTCATCGTCAATTCCCATCTGNTCCATATACTCCCGAACCTGCGGGATACCAAGCTCCTTTGCNCACACAAGGCAAAGTCCCTCGTTGCGCTTTTCGTCTCCCTGCATTGCCGTTATAAAAACCACCGCAGTTCTTTTCTTGCATCTTGTACAAAGCATATCGCTGTTGTCCTCCATATCTTAAAGTTNAAAAGGGTCTATTTCAGTATCAGCGAGAGCAGNAAAAANGTCCCGCTGTAAAGCCGCTTGAATATGAGCGTACCGGATATTATCTCNGTGTTCAGGTACTCGTTTGCGTCNGAGGTAAGGCTTATAAAGACGTTTGCGGCAACGCTNAGTATCACCGTAAAAAGCAGTCCCTGCAAAAGNCCNANAAGTCCTCCCGCNAAGCTGTCGGCAGAGCTTACGCCGGGGATATGTCTTATAAGACCNGCNGCCCGCGCNATTATCGACACTATCAGGGACGCCGCCGCAAAGGTAACGATAAACAGCGCCGTCCGAACGGTTTTCATCATTACGGGACGGATTATTTCCCGCTCNATNATTTCGGACACNGACTCCTTTTCCTCCTCCGCAAGCTCCGTGACCCGCAGGTTTTCCGCTTCCGTNTCGGNNATGTANCTGTCCGCCTCCTCNAGNATTTCCTCGGGNACTACCCCCGAAAACGCTTCCGTAAGAGCGCGGCAGTATTCCGTNAACATATGCTTCACAGCAAAGCGNAATTCCTCGTCGGTNAGCAGCTGAGCGTANNTTTCGCCCTTTTCGATAATGTCCTCAAGCTGTTCGTCGGTAAGGTCAACGCCTTGTGCGGCAAGTATNTCTCCAAGCNTTCCGGGAGAAAGATACTCCTNNGCAAGNTCCTTGGATTTGGTATCCACAGCCGATATCACCGCAGGCTTTACCGCCTTTTCGTAAACGTANTCCGAAGCGGTCTTGCTNACGAANATNGCCGCCGCAAAAGCCGCCGCGTANCCCGCAATNAAAATAAGTGTCTTTACCGCGCCCCTGTGTCTGCCNATNAGNACGCATATTATTACTACGCCGATGACCGCGGCGTCAAGCAGGTATTTCAATCAATCATTCCAATCAGTTATAGTCTATTCTGTTTATNTCGTCGTATCCCAGCAGATANATATATTTNCNCATTCTCAGNAAGCCNTCGTACTCGGTGTCAAGCTCCACGGAGGATATCACGTCTCCCGCGGCGGTGCAGGANTCTATGCCGTTTTCGGTCTGCATATAGACAGTATCCCCGCTGACCTGNATATTAAGCGTTTCGCGGTCAAGAGTTTTTTCCGAGATAANNCCCGTCGTNCATTCGATNGTNACNAGCTCNGAGGTTCGGCGNTCTTGGTTGGAGAANATCANAGCCGCNGTNTTTCCNTCCGANGAGTAGTCCACCAGACTGCGCTTNTANGAGTAGCTGTTGATGAACGTTCCGTTNGTGTCGTAGTATGCNCACAGGCTGTCGCCGAAAACGATTATGNTATTTTCGCCGAAAAGCTGCACC
Source organism: Ruminococcus sp. (assembly GCA_014799735.1). GTDB lineage: Bacteria > Bacillota > Clostridia > Oscillospirales > Ruminococcaceae > RGIG8773. Next base: position 19,317 of record JAAVHL010000020.1, on the reverse strand, counting down.
GANAAAGCCAGNGTNTGNAGNTCCTTNGTCTGCCACACGGGTACNGGATTATCCATTTCGTCNCNGTCNATGTGGTCGAATCTGTAGTACAGGATCTTNGAGANGAGAAGTCCGCCCGAAACGCCGATAGTGGTTATATAGCAGCCCGAGCTGTCCGCATTGAAGGTAACGTCGATGATNCGCGCAACAGAGCGGTAATTAAAAATATTCTTTCCCGANGAATCATATACCATCAGCGCNGAGGGGTATTTGTCNCTTTTTGTNACNATCGCCGCCGTGTCGCTGCTTCCNATGCGGGCGATNAGNATGGGNTCGTCGGTGGTTTTGCTGTAAACNTTTTTGTACTTGCTGTAAAGGCTGAAGCTTTTTCCGCCNAGATCGTACAGCAGNGCCTTTTTGTTTCCCACNGTTATAACNGGNTTTGCAAAGGTGTGCTGNTCGGTNTAGACGGGCTTGCCGTCCTCGTTGTAAACAAAGAAGTGGGTATCGTCCGCAANGGCNAGNCTGCCGTCNATNGCTTTAAGCTGATACCTTGCGCCGCCCTCTATGGACAGNGGAAAGTACCCCTCCGCAAGCTCGGCNGTGTTTTCGGGNACGGGAATTTTTGTCAGTATACCGTCAAGCTTGGGNTACCACAGATTTTTGGTCAGTATCACCGCNGCNATCACAGCTGCCGCNGCCGCANCGATAATAAGCTTTTTCAGAAGCTTTACGGCTTTCTTTTTNTTGCGTCTTTCACGCAGCATGGAAACGTCGGTTACCGCCAAAATTCTCCCTCCCTTTTCTAATAGTACACCTTGTTTAAGTACAGTCCGTGAGCGGGAACGGTNTTGCCCGCAAGGTTTCTGTCCCGCGCCGCNAAAATGCGNGGGATACAGTCCGCAGGGAGCTTGTCCTCGTTTATGAAGATAAGCGTACCTACCATTATCCTAACCATATTATACAAAAATCCGTCGCCTTTTACAAGCAGTTTCACCAGATTTTCACTTTTNTCNANNNGNAAATATTCTATNGTCCTNAAGCTGTCCGCCTTTTGGTTTGCCGTCCCGCANAAGGACGTGAAGTCGTGTCCNCCCACGAAATCCNGNGCCGCTTNTGCNATAAGCTCNGTGTCCAGCTTATAGGGGTAATGCAGAGCCAAGTCNGCTAAAAACGGGTCTTTTTCGNNCCTGTTCAGNATAAGATACATATACTCCTTNCCCTTGCAGGAATAGCGTGCGTGGAAGTCNGCAGGNGCNTCCTCGCANTTNAGTATCGCCAAGTCGTCGGGCAGGAGCGANTTCATTCCGCGNACTATNTTTCCGCAGGGNATTTTATGCTCCGTCTCAAAGGAGAAGCAGTATTCCCGCGCGTGGACGCCNGCGTCCGTCCGTGAGCAGCCGTTNAGCTTCACCGCCGAATCGGTCAGCGCGGACAGCTTTTCCTCCAGAATGTTTTGTATGCCNACCGCGTTTTCCTGCCGCTGAAAGCCGTGNTAAGCCGTNCCGCGGTAAGCCATTGTNACCTTTAAGTTCCTCATANTTTTATCCNANCAGAAANTTCAGAANCAGAACCGCATCTAAAAATATTACCGACAGNCCAAGNGCAAAGAAGTCTCCGCCCGTGGAGTGAAGCTGNCTGAGACGNGTCCNGCCCTCGCCGCCNTGATAGCAGCGGCATTCCATAGCGGTGGCAAGCTCCTCCGCACGTCTGAAAGCCGACACGAAAAGNGGAATGAGTATNGGCGTAAGTGCCTTTGCACGCTGTACAAGGCTGCCNGTTTCCATGTCCGCGCCGCGGGCNTTNTGGGCGGACATTATCTTGTCCGTNTCCTCNATAAGCGTGGGTATGAACCGCAGAGCNATCGTCATCATCATNGCAAGNTCATGGACGGGCAGCTTNAGNTTTTTNANCGGGGACAAAAGCCGCTCGATAGCGTCCGTAAGGGTTATGGGGGANGTGGTGTAGGTCAGCAGGGAGCTTCCCATTATCAGCGCNATAATGCGTATTATCATAAACGCGCTTGTNCGCAGACCCTCGACNGTNATCTTTATAAAGCCGANNTTNANAAGCGGCACNCCGTCNAGNAAAAATATATTCAGCACCGANGTGAAAAGNATTATCGGAATAATAGGNTTAAGGCTTTTCATCATCANNTTAANNGGAATTTTCGACAGCAGAAAGCTTACTATNAGNAAAANNCCTCCNACCGCAAGACCGAGAAANCCGTCCGCGGAAAAGAGCATGGCNATGAACACGCCCGTGATTATTATTTTGAACCGCGGGTCNAGGCGGTGTACAACAGAGTTTCCGGGGAAATACTGACCGATAGTGATGTCNTTAAGCATTTGTCCCGCCTCTTTTCTCAAGGTANTCNAGAATNGTTTTCCGNGCAAAATCAACNGTGTAAACGTCCGTGCGGATATCTATGCCGCTCTGTTTCAGACGGTTGAATACCCTTGTTATCTGGGGNACGGCAAGACCGATATTTTCCAGCTCCTCGGANCGNGCGAACACCTTNGGAGTGTCGTCGTAGCAGAAAACCTCCGCCTTGTTCATGACNANAATTTTATCGGCAAATTTTGCCATNTCCTCCATNCTGTGGGAAACCAGCAGCACCGTGGATTTNTTGTGCTGATGATACTCCTTTATCTGACCCAGNATNTTGTCCCTGCCCTTGGGGTCGAGACCCGCAGTAGGNTCGTCCAGAATAAGAGCCTTTGGCTCCATAGCCATTACCCCCGCGATAGCAACGCGGCGCTTCTGACCNCCCGAAAGCTCAAAGGGGGACTTGTANAGATTGTCCTTGTGAAGTCCCACAAGCTCGGCNATNTCCTTTATGCGGCGGTCTATTTCCTCGTCGGGAAGTCCCATNTTTTTCGGNCCGAAAGCAATGTCCTTGTAGACGGTNTCCTCNAATATCTGATATTCGGGGTACTGGAAAACCAGTCCCACCTTAAAGCGGATATCGCGTATTTTCACGTCCTTGCTCCANATGTCCTCGCCGTCNATGTAGACCTTGCCCGACGTGGGCTTGANAAGNCCGTTAAAGTGCTGTATCAGCGTGGATTTTCCCGATCCNGTGTGACCGATTATACCCGCCAGCGCGCCCTCTTCNATNTCNAGNTTTACGTTGTTCACGGCAGTTTTTTCAAAGGGCGTGCCNATGCTGTAGGTGTANGTTANATTTTCGGTTTTGATAACTGACATTTAAATTCCTCCGAAACGGAATACATTTTGCNTTNGGGCAATAATGTTTCCTGTTTNCTTGCGGTTNNTACGGATTAACTTCCGAGAAGCTTCANCAGCGCATTTACGCATTCGTCCTCGTCTATGATATGAGTATCCGACGGCAGATCGCTTTTNCCNAGCAGATACATAAGCTCCGTGACCTGCGGGACGTCCAGNCCCACCTTTTTCATCAGCTCCACGTTNGAAAATACGTCCCGCGGAACGCCGTCCATGATTATCTCGCCGTTGTCCATGACCACTATCCTGTCCGCAAGAGCGGCTTCCTCCATATAGTGGGTTATCAGGATTATGGTTATGCCGAAGTCGGCGTTGAGCTTGCGGATAGTTTTCAGCACTTCTTTTCTGCCCTTTGGGTCGAGCATGGCGGTAGGCTCGTCCAGAACGATACATTCGGGACGCATTGCTATTATTCCCGCAATTGCAACCCGCTGCTTCTGACCTCCCGAAAGCTGGTGAGGGGAATGCTCGCGGTACTCGTACATACCTACGGATTTCAGCGCGTCGTCCACGCGCGCCCGCATTTCGTCGGGAGGAACGCCCATATTTTCAAGAGCGAAAGCCACGTCCTCCTCCACAATTGTCGCAACGATCTGATTGTCGGGATTCTGAAATACCATGCCCACCCTGCGTCGGATATCGAACAGCTTTTCCTCGTCGCAGGTGTCGATACCGTCCACCCAAACCTTGCCCCCGCATGGCAGGAGAATGGCGTTCATGTGCTTGGCAATGGTGGATTTTCCCGAACCGTTGTGACCCAGAACAGCCGTGAAGCCGCCACGCGGGATATCCAGCGAGACGCCTTTCAGCACCTGCTTTACAGGCTTTGGCGTTTCGTTTTCCTCATAATCATTATAGTGAAACTCCACCTTTTGGGCGGAAATAATATTCTTTTCCATATCTGCACCTTTTTGATGTTTTATTAGTTTTCCCCCAAAATATATAGTATAACAGCTATTCCAGCGGCGGCGTAAAGTATACGCAGAACGAGCGTCCAAACGCCATTGAGCGTTATCCCTCTGACGCGGCGGAAACCGCCCTGCCGCCTTGAAAAAGCCGCCCACAGCAGTATTATACCCATGATAACGGTAATAGCCGACCTCATAGTTCCCTCCGAAAACGGGGCTACGTTTCGATAAGAAGCTGTATCCCGCTGACAAGAGCGACAATAAGCAGAAGCGTACCCACGGTAATATAGGTGATCTGTACCGTTTTCACTTCCTTATCGGAAAGGGGAGTTCCCATTTTGGACTTGTAGGCTTTTCCTTTTTTTATCAGTCCTACCGCAATGCAGTAAAGTCCGCCCAGCAAAGCTAAAATCGGCATTTTAAAATTTCCTTTCGCCAAACCGTTGAGTATTCATGAATGCTTACCCGCCCCCTTGAGGGGGCTTGACACAGAAGCATATCGCAGTATTTAACTATGGGGGTGACTCAGCCCGCGGGGGCTCCCCGCCGTCCACACCGCGGTAGAACCGCAGGGAAGAACTCCACCGCTGTTTTCAACGGGTAAGCCTATTTCGTCCGCAGTAACGCTTCCGCCGAATTGTGTTCCAACAGTCTCCCGCAGAATGTAAGCCATTACCGACGGAGAAAGCCCCGTGGTGTAGCTGTTCAGCAGGAAAAACAGCGGCTCGTCGCTCATTACGCCCACGCATAGCTTTACCAGATCGTATATGCTGTCCTCCAGCTTCCAGACCTCGCCTGTGGGGCCTCTGCCGTAGGAGGGCGGATCCATTATCACCGCGTCGTAGCGTCTGCCCCGCTTTATTTCGCGTCTGACGAATTTTTCGCAGTCGTCCACTATCCAGCGTATGGGCTTTTCGGACAGCCCCGACGAAGCGGCGTTGTCCCGCGCCCACTGAACCATTCCCTTTGAAGCGTCCACGTGGCATACGGACGCCCCCGCGTTTGCGCAGGCGAGAGTTGCTCCGCCCGTGTAGGCAAACAGGTTCAGGACGCTTATCGGTCTCCCCGCGGAGCGTATCAGGCCGTCCATATAGTCCCAGTTTACCGCCTGTTCGGGGAAAAGTCCCGTGTGCTTGAAGCCTGTGGGACGTATGTTGAACCGCAGGTCTCCGCAGCTTATCAGCCAGCTTTCGGGAATTTTTTTCTTGAAGCTCCACTGACCGCCGCCCTTTTCGGAGCGGTGATAGTGTCCGTGAGCGGTCTCCCACAGGGGCGACCTGCGCTCGGTTTTCCAGATGATCTGGGGGTCGGGACGTACTAAAGCCACGTCTCCCCACAGTTCAAGCTTTTCTCCGTCCGTGCAGTCTATCAGACGGTAATCCGTCCAGTTTTCGGCAATTCTCATTTTTCTTTCCTCTGTACTATTTGCTTATTCGGAATTTTCCCTCGCTCAGAAGCTTTTGTATCAGCGCCGCGCTTTCCGAAACGGTCTGATTTGCGGTATCAACAGCATTTGCTTCGTATTCGCCAAGCTCGGCAAACATATGCCACATTTTCCTGACCGCTTCCTCGTCCAAAGGAAATTCTTCCCTTTGTTCGCGGTTTGCCGCGCGAAAGACCGTGCTTTCTTCGTCGGGACGCAGAACAATATATCGGATATCGTATCCCTCGTCCGCAAGTTTAAGCCATTGCTCCAGAAACCACGGACCGATAACACCGTCAACATAGACCTCGTAATCTCCCGCAAGAAACTGTTTTGCGCACGCTGTTACAGCATTTATAACGACCTCGTTCTGGTCTCCCGACTCGTCTTTCCAAGGGTCGATGTACCCCTTTCTGATATATCCGTAAAAATCGTCGGTATGCATATGCACCGTATATTGACAATGTGAATTTTCGGCAAGCAGCCTTGATACCGTGCTTTTGCCCGTGCCGCAGGCTCCCGAAACAATTACGATCTTTGCCGCCATGCTCTGCACCTCTGTTCTTACTCGTTTTCGGGACACCTTTCGCGTATCTTATTCGCGATCTCCACCGCCATAGCGTTTATCTGGTCGAACCGCTTGCCCTCTATCATAACGCGGATAAGCGGCTCCGTGCCGCTCTCGCGGACGAGTATCCTGCCGCTTGAACCAAGCTTTTTCTGGTTCTCGCTGATTATCTCCTCGATAACGGGATCGTTTTTCCAAGCTTCTTTCCATTTGGGGATTATCTTCACGTTCACCATTACCTGCGGATATCTTTCCATAATGGAGCTAAGCTCCGAAGCCTTGCGCTCCTGACGCTTCAGCACGCTGAGAAGCTGTACCGCCGTAAGCTGTCCGTCGCCCGTTGTGGCGTAGTCGTGGAAGATAATGTGTCCCGACTGTTCGCCGCCAAGATTGTAGCCTCCCGCAAGCATCTGCTCCACTATGTAGCGGTCGCCAACCTTTGTGGTTATCATGTTTATGTTGTTGTTCTGGGCAAAATGCGTAAATCCGAGATTGGTAAGTATAGTGACCACGGCAGTGTTCTTTTTAAGCGTACCCTTGTCACGCATATCCCGCGCGAAGATAGCTATAAGCTTGTCGCCGTCGATAAGAACGCCGTTTTCGTCCACCGCAAGACATCTGTCCGCGTCGCCGTCGAAAGCGATACCAATATGACATCTTTTGTCCACCACAAATTTAGAAATCGTCTCCATGTGTGTGGAGCCGCAGTTCAGGTTGATGTTGATACCGTTGGGGGAGCAGTTCACAAGATAGACGTTTGCGCCCAGTCCCGCGAAAAGCTTCTCCGCCGTAGCGCTTGCCGAACCGTTTGCGCAGTCGATCGCGACCCTAAGTCCCGACAGATTGATGTCAACGGTTTTCATGATGCCTCTGATGTAATCCCATTCTGCGTTTTTGTCGTAGGTTATCTTTCCCACATTTCCGCCGCCGCTCATAGCCGCCGCGATCTCTTCGGGACTGTCAAGCACAAGACGCTCTATTTCCTCCTCCATATCGTCGGAAAGCTTGTAGCCCGAACCCGAAAAAAGCTTGATTCCGTTGAACTCCATGCTGTTGTGGGAAGCGGATATCATCACGCCTGCGTCCGCGCCCCGCTTCTTCACCATAAAAGCCACCGCGGGAGTAGGTACAACGCCCATGACCACAGCGTCCGCGCCCATGGAGCATATTCCCGCGATAAGCGCGGCTTCGAGAACGTCCGAGGAAATTCTCGTGTCCTTTCCAACGTAAATTTTCGGCTTGTGGTGAGATTTTGCCGTCAGTACCATAGCTGCCGCCCTGCCTATCTGCATGGCTGTCTCACAGGTAAGCTCGGTAAGCGCAACACCTCTCGCGCCGTCTGTTCCGAATAGTCTGCCCATTGTGTATTTCTCCTTTTTTGCATTTTATCTTTTTATGGAACGGCTTAAAACCGCTAAAGCGGCTGCCGTCAGATTTACTCAAAAAATGTCTGCTGAGAAGCGTCAGTCTTTTCGTCCTTGTTGTATTCGTACCCCATGTGCCGATATGCAAGAGCCGTAGCGCAACGTCCGCGGGGGGTACGTGCGATAAATCCAAGCTGCATAAGGAAAGGTTCGCATACGTCCTCCAGTGTGACCGATTCCTCTCCGATAGCGGAAGCAAGGGTCTCCAGTCCCACAGGGCCGCCGTTATAGCCGCGGATAAGCATATCCAGCATTCGCTTGTCAAGATTATCCAGTCCCAGAGAATCTATCTCCATGCGGTCGAGGGCAATCTTGGCAATGTCCTCGGTTATCTTGCCGTTGCCTATGACCTCTGCAAAGTCCCGAACTCTTTTCAGCAAACGGTTTGCAATACGTGGAGTACCCCTTGCCCGCCGCGCAAGCTCCATAGCTCCAGCTTTGTCGCAGGCAATTCCAAGAATTACCGCTGAGCGCATTATAATGTCGCAGAGCTGCTCGCAGGTGTAAAGCTCCAGTCTCTGGAGCATACCGAACCTGTCACGAAGCGGGGAGGTAAGCTGTCCCGCACGGGTTGTCGCCCCGATGAGGGTGAACTTCGGCAGGTCTATGCGCAGGGAGCGCGCCGACGGACCTTTGCCTATGATAATGTCCAGAGCGTAGTCCTCCAGCGCAGGGTACAGGACTTCCTCAATGGCGCGGGAAAGACGGTGTATCTCGTCTATGAACAGCACGTCGTTTTCCGCAAGATTTGTCAGCAGCGCGGCAAGGTCGCCCGGCTTTTCAATGGCGGGACCCGACGTTATGCGGATATTTACCCCCATCTCGTGAGCGATGATAGCCGACAGAGTGGTCTTTCCCAGACCGGGAGGGCCGTACAGCAGAACGTGGTCAAGAGGCTCGCCCCGCTTTTTTGCGGCTTCGATGTAGACCGACATATTCTCCTTTACCTTGTCCTGACCGATATATTCCGACAGCGTTTTCGGACGCAGGTTAAGGTCGGGCTCTTCCGCGTCGTTGGGAATGACCTCGGGGGACACCGTCCTGTTTTGGGGACGTTCAAAGTTCATTTCGCTTGATTCCAGCAATTTTATCTTTCCTTTCGGGATTTTGGGCTTAAAGAAGCTTTTTCTGCTTGTATTCCTTGGTCTGCTTGGTGGTAATGATTATCAGAGGTATGGTCATTTCCTCCTCGGTGAGACCGCCGTGGTTTGCCGCAAAGGGCGGTCTGGGCTTAGTATTCAGCGTAAGGTACTTAACGCTCTTGTCAGCAATGGAGCATATCATGTAGTCGCCTATGAAATCGGTTATCTTCGGGTGAGTTCTTCCCTCTCCGAGAAGGCCCTTTGTGAGAATGTCGTTTTTGGAAAGCAGGATAAAATCGTTTCCAAGATGATTGTGGAACGCCCTCTCAAAGTCGGTGCGCCTGTCGTTCTTGACGAAGCACGCCGCCGCTCGGCTCTCCACAAAGGGAGGTATAACCAGACACTCCATAATGTCGGGAATGTAGTTTATCTTTATTTCCTCGGTAATATCCTTCATGCCATGGTCTGCCGAAACGATAATAAGCGTGTCGGTAAGGTCTTTGCAAAGCACCTCAAGCTGCTTGTTTATGGACTTCAATGCCGCCGCAGTTTTTCCGCCGGTAACGCCGTCCTTGTGGGCAACGTCGTCAAGATTGCTCCACTGCACATAGGTAAAGGTGTTCTGATTGGTTATGCATATCATTTTCAGCAGCTCGCAGACACGTTCAAAGCTGTCCGCAGTTTTGTGGATATTTCCTTTTTCGGAGATGCTGGTTTTTTCGTTTGTAATGGTAAAGGGCTGAACGTCGCCGATTATGGATTCCGCAATATCGCGGTATATGGTCTCATAAGGCATGACAAACTCGGCTGCGTTTGCGCTTGCCACGGGAGTTTTCGTGTAGCTGTCAAGATTGGTGAAAACGTCAACGGTGCGGCAGAATTCCTTGAAGAACAGCGATCTGCCCAGCCAGCCGTGTTCATTGGGCGACACGCCGGTATGGTAGCTTATCATTGCCGCCGCGGTGGAGGACGGGAACACCGAGGTAAGATTTTCGGTAAAATTGCGTCTTAAAAAGCTCGTGGGGGAAAGATTTCTCTCCATCATGTCCGTGCCCATGCCGTTCAGAACGATCAGTATAACGTTCTTGTAGAATTTGGACAAATGCGCGTCCAGCTTGGGCAGGGTGGGGTAAACGATAGGCTCGCGGTAATATTTTCTTATCGACGAGATAATGTTTACGGGACACCTTGTATAATCGGGGTAAGACAGCATTTTGACCGCTCCTTTTCTCTATAGTATGCCGAAACAGCGTGTACGTTTACATTTTTGCCAATTTGCTTATAGATTTGCCGCCATTTTTTTCAGGGACAGGCGTATAAGCTCTTCAACCGACAGGGACGGGTCAAGTCCCGCAACGGCGGAAGCGGCTTCCGTCTGGGAGTACCCCAGAACAACAAGCGCGGCGATAGCTTCGGAGGTGTTGCTTCCCTCCGCAACGGCGGAAAAGTCAAGGTCTGCGCCTCCCGCAGCGGAAAGCTGCTCCTTGGTGATCTTGTCTTTAAGCTCCAGAACGACCCTCTGGGCAAGCTTTGGACCTACTCCCTTTGTTTTGGTGAAAGCCTTGTAGTCTCCCGTAGCGACGGTAAGAGCAAACCTTTCGGGCGTTGTGTCGGAAAGAATTGCAAGTCCCGCCTTGGGACCCACTCCCGAAACGGATATCAGCATTTTGAAGCAGTTAAGCTCCTGCTCTGCGGCAAAGCCGAACAGCTCCACATTGTCCTCGCGGACGTGCAGATATGTGTAGAGCATGGCTTCCTCGCCCGTCCTGCCAATGCGGGACAGGGTCGCAAGCGTGGTTCGGCAGGCGTAGCCCACACCGCCGCATTCAATAACGGCAACGTCTGAACCCTTATGTATGATTTTTCCTCTAACACTGTATATCATAAAAATTTCTCCTTGTATCAGTATCCCTCTAAAATGTACAGCACCAAAGCCCTGCCCTTTTCGGTAACGGCAAGCAGTATAACGGTCGGAATGGTCAGCGACATCAGCGCAAGAAAAATTCCAGTTCCTATGCGTTTTTCGCGGAAAGCTCTGATCGTTACTGCAACGCTTAGTACAAGTACGCCGATAAATATTGCAATCAAATACACGGATTTGATGATATCCGCGGCGGCATTAAGTCCGCACAAAGACAATATGACCGAAATTACAGGCGTAAGTATTATAGATGCTTTTATAATATCCTGAACGATCGCATAGCGTCTTATTTTCGGCGGGTAGTCGCTGTACTTTTTAAATCTCATAGCTTTCCCTCTCTGATGTTCAGCCTGCCCCCCGAATGTCCGTGACAAATGGCAATAGCAAGCGCGTCGGCGGTGTCGTCGGGTCTGGGGACTTCCGCAAGCCCTAAGATTTTCCGCGTCATTTCCATGACCTGAGGCTTTTCGGCACGTCCGTATCCAACCACCGACTGCTTGACCTGCAAGGGCGTGTACTCGAAAATGGGAACTCCCGCGTTTACCGCCGCAAGCAGGGTAACTCCGCGCGCCTGTGCAACGTCAATGCCCGTCTTTTGGTTGGTGTTGAAGAACAGCTTTTCTATCGCCATAGCTTCGGGCTTGAACGTGGTCAGCACGGTGTTCATGTCGTCGAAAATTGTTTTCAGCCGCAGGGTGAAGTCCGTCCCTGCCTGTGTGGTTATCGCCCCGAAATGTATCGGAACGAAGTTGTAGCCATCGTATTCCACCACCCCGAAGCCAACTATCGCGTAGCCGGGGTCTATTCCGAGAATCCTTGTTTTTCCCAATAAGCGCACCTGCCAAATCATAATTAACAATTTATTATACCATATAATTGAAGATTCTGCAATATTTTTTTTAAACTTATTGTATTTTTAAGGTTAATATTGTATAATTAAAGCATATTTAATTTTATCGGAGGACGTTTCAGATGGATTTACAGGAACTGAGAAACCGGATTGACGATATCGACAGCGAGATACTGGAGCTGTTTTCAAGACGTATGGAGGTCTGCCGCGGGGTGGCGGAGTACAAAAAGGAGCACGATCTTCCCGTTATGCAGGGGGGACGCGAAAAGCAGGTGCTTGAGCGGGTCAGAGCCAACGCTCCCGAGGGTCTTGGGGACGGCGCGGTCATGCTGTTCCAGAATATAATGGATATCAGCAAATGTCTGCAAAACGAGGAGATAGAGCGTACTCACAAGCTTTTCTCGCCAAAGCCGTTCATACCCGAAAATGCGACAAAAATAGCCTGTCAGGGCACTGCGGGGGCGTACTCGGAAGCTGCCTGCAAAAAGCTTTTCGGCGACAAGCCCGCTGTTTTTTACCACGAGTTTGAGGACGTTTTCAACGCCGTTGAAAGCGGCGAGGCGGACTACGGCATACTTCCATTGGAAAATTCCACCATCGGAACTATTTCCGAGACCTACAGCCTTATGTCAAAGCACTGCTTCAATATCTGCTCGCTGATACGTGTAGGGATAACCCACTGTCTTGCCGCAGCCGAATGTGCAACTCTCGAAAGCGTGAAGCGGGTCTATTCCAAGGACGAGGCTCTTTCACAGTGTTCGGAGTACATCAAAAGCCGCGGACTTATCCGCCGCGAGTACGCAAATACCGCGCTTTCTGCGGAGTACGTCCGTGAAAAGAACGACCCTGAAGCGGCGTGCATATGCTCAAAAGCCTGCGCGGAAATGTACGGTCTGAAGATACTGAACGACCAAATTGCCGACGCGTACCCAAACTACACACGGTTCATCTGCTTTTCCAAGGACTACATAGCTCCCGCCGACGCCGACACCATCAGCGTTTGTGTGGCTATTCCCAACACGCCGGGCTCGCTGTACCGTATGCTTACAAAATTTTCCGTTGCGGGACTTAACCTTACCAAGATTGAGAGCAAAAACATTGCGGGAAGCGACTTTGAGGTGCTGTTCTACCTTGATTTCAAGGGAAGCTGCTCCGACGGAAAGGTTGTCTCGCTGCTCCGCGATCTGGAAAATGAGATGACGTTTTTCCGTTATCTGGGAAGCTTTAAAGAAGTACTTTAGTCACCGAAAAGGAGTGCCGAAATGAATGAGATAACAGTATCCGCAATTATAGCCTGCGCGGGCAGCTCCACCCGCATGAACGGCGTAAACAAGCAGCTTTGGGAGCTTGACGGCATACCCGTTGCGGCGCGTTCCATGCTTGCATTCGAGGGGATAGAGCAGGTGACGGAGATCATCGTTTCCGCGCGTGAGCAGGACATTCCGCTGATAGAGGAGCTTGCGGAAAAACACAGTATCACAAAATTCAAATGCGCCGTAAAGGGCGGCGAGACCCGTCAGCAGTCGGTGTTTGCGGCGTTCATGAAAACCGACAAAGCGACGCGGTTTATCGCAGTCCATGACGGAGCGCGCCCGCTGGTCGATCCAGAACATATCAAAAGGTGCATCAAGGACGCTTCCGTGTTCGGCGGAGCGGTTCTGGGTGTCCCCGTCAAGGACACCATAAAGCTTGTTGACGGCGGTATGATAGTGGATACTCTCGACCGCAGGAAGCTTTTCAGCATTCAGACACCGCAGATTTTCCGCAGGGATATTTATGTTAAGGGGATAAATTTCGCTCAGGACAACGAGCTTGACTTCACCGACGACTGTCAGCTTGCGGAAGCGGTTGGCACAAAAATAAATCTGACAGTTTCCGATTATCGGAATATCAAGATCACCACCCCCGAAGATTTAGCTGTTGCGGAAGTATTTTTAAGAAATATATGATATGTTATATAACACTTGATATTTAATTTATGTGCGTTATATAACATATGTAATTTAATATTCTTGGCATTATATAAATTTAATTACATATGTAATAATTGAGGCAATTAAAATAATTTGACTTACCGAAAAAAGGCGTAAATTATTTTATTAAACGGAGGCTATGCAATGATAAGAATAGGTCACGGCTACGACGTTCACAGGCTTACGGAGGGGCGCAGGCTTATCCTCGGCGGAGTGGAAATTCCCCACGAAAAGGGTCTGCTGGGACATTCAGACGCGGATGTGCTTGTCCATGCGGCTATGGACGCAATGCTGGGCGCTCTTGCTCTTGGTGACATCGGCAAGCTTTTTCCAGATACCGACAGCCGCTACGAGGGCGCGGACAGCATTGCCTTGCTTAAAAGGGTAACGGAAATTATTTCGGACAAAGGCTTTTGCGTTGGAAATATCGACTGCACGGTCATGTGCCAGTCCCCGAAGCTTGCGCCGCACATTGAAAAAATGCGGGAAAAAATCGCAGCCGCCGCAAATTGTGACATATCCCAAATAAGCGTCAAGGCCACTACCGAGGAGGGACTTGGCTTCACGGGCACGGGCGAGGGCATCGCCGCACACGCGGTCTGCATATTGGAGAACTGTGGCTGACGGCTATCACAGAATTAAGATGACCGGCATACTATATTGCAGGGGCAGGAGCATTGCTTTAGGCGGCTCCACTCCTGCATTTTTTCTTTTCATAATAAAGTTTTCCGACAAACGGAGAGGACAGGTAAATTATCCATGAAAAAATATATTATCTCTTTTGTTTCGGTTACAACCGCAATGAAAGCAAAGGCTGCTCTCCGCGGCTGCAAGCTTTACGCGGAGGTAGCGCGTACCCCGCGCAATCTTGCGTCGGGCTGCGGCTACAGCGTTACTGTTGCGGGAGATATTGAGACGGCTTTGGCTTGTCTCGAAAGAAACGGAATAAAATACAAGGCTGTTACGGAAGTCAAATAATTTGATATGAAAATCATACCTTCGGAATATGGAGGCTTTTAACGCAATGATAAATTTTGACAATTCCGCAACCTCGTTCCCGAAGCCTGACGTTGTGAAAAAAGCTGTGCTTGAAGCTATGAACCGCTACGGCGGCAATCCCGGAAGAAGCGGNCACAGAATTTCCNTNGAAACTGCCGAAGCCGTTTATTCCGCCAGNACCGCCGCCGCGGATTTTTTCGGCGCAGAACCCGATAACGTTGTCTTTACGCAGAACTGTACCCACGCCCTCAACACGGCNATAAAGGGTACGGCTNCNGCGGGCTGCCATATAATNATNTCCTCCCTTGAGCACAACTCGGTTCTGCGNCCNGTTCACGCCCTGTCNAAGGGNAAGTGCAGCTACAGCATTGCACAGGTAAGTCACAGCGACAGCGAGACTGTGGAAAATTTCAGAAAGCTGATAACTCCCGAAACAAGGATCATAGCCTGCACNATCGGNAGCAATGTTACGGGACAGATACTGCCTTTCGTNCGGATAGCGGAGCTTTGCAGAAAGCACGGCATNTGCTTTATNGCCGACGGAGCGCAGGCNTGCGGAGTNATACCCGTAAGTCTTTCNGACGGAATAAATATTCTNTGCACCGCNGGNCATAAGTCGCTTTACGGTCCNAGCGGGACGGGTCTGCTGATAACCGACGGNAAGTACANAATATNTCCGATAATGGAGGGCGGTACGGGAAGCGCNTCCATGGAAAAGGATCAGCCCGACTTTCTGCCCGACGGTCTCGANTCGGGNACNATAAACACTTCGGGAGCTATCGGTCTCGGCGCGGGAATAAGNTTTGTAAAAAAACTCGGCATTGACAGGATATATGATCACGAAAGCAAGCTTTGCCGNNTNTTTATACATGAAACCCAAAATATCCGCATGACNGGCAAGATGACCGTTTACCGCGACGACAGAGTAAAAAGCTATCTTCCCGTGGTNTCCTTTAACGTTGCGGGACTTTCGGCAAACGAGACNGCGGCTAAGCTGAGCGACATGGGCTTTGCGCTNAGGGGCGGACTTCACTGTTCGGGACTTGCGCATACGGCTCTGGGAACNGTNCCCGACGGAACGGTAAGGTTTTCTCCGTCGGTGTTCAANTCCGAAAAAGAGGTGCGCGCACTNGCTTCCGCNGTGAAAAAAATAGCCGCGGGAGCNGTNTGAANCCGTCCNCNTTTGNNNCNCGNATAAAAATAAATAATCGNNCNTGACNGTTNNNANTACAGTCAGCCGCGCCGCTTTCCACNTTTATTCGCTGAANACGGCGCGGCNTATTTTTTTGTATGTTCTAAACTTGTCCCGCGGTACATAAGATTAAACATATCAGNTAAAAGGAGAGGACGGGACGTGAAAAACCGTGAATTACTATGCTATTTTTCGGGAAAAGCGGGCGGCGCGGTAAACAGGCTTTCCGACGCGCTGCTTGATGATATACAGGAGATACGGCTGAGAATAAACCGTCCNGCCGCGGTATGGACGGGAAANAACGTCCGNTANATNACGGAGGACGGTCAGCTTACATATAATAAAGGCTCGGCGGTTATAGCCTCCGAGCAGGACGTGCGCCGCACCTTTGAGGCGGTCTGCCAGTATTCGGTACACAGCTTNCAGAGGGAGATATCGCAGGGCTTCATNACCGTCAGGGGCGGACACAGGGTNGGCTTCTGCGGGACTCCCGTAATGCGGGGNGGTACNGTGGAAAACATNAAAAATATAAACGCCGTGAATTTCCGCATTGCNCGGGAANTAAAGGGCTGTGCCGAAAAGCTTTTTGAAGCCTGCTTCTCGGACGGGCTTTGCGATCTTCTTATAGCGGGCGTGCCCGCCAGCGGGAAAACCACGGTTTTAAGGGACTTGACGCGGCTTNTNGGAGACCGCTTCAAGGTGTCGGTCATAGANGAAAGNGGGGAGATAGCCGCTTCATGGAACGGTATCCCNCAGAACGACATAGGCGCGAACACCGACGTTTTCGACGGCTGCGGNAAGGCGGANGGNATATCCGCGGCGGTNAGGGTCATGTCNCCGCAGATAATAGTCTGCGACGAAATAGGCTCGGNNGNGGAGCTTTCCGCGCTCAGGGAGGCGGCTTCCTGCGGGGTCTGCACGGCGGCAACGGCGCATGCGGCGGATATGTCCGACCTGTACAGACGCTTCCCGAAAGAGGCTGTGGAGCGCTTTGACAGGATAGCCTTTCTTTCGGGAACGGGAAAAATATCCGGACTTGTAAATATGCGCGGCGAAAGGGGGCGCGTCGGAATATGACAGCGGCAATGAAATTTTTCGGACTTGCCGTGATAACGGCGGCTTCGTTTCTGGCGGGAGACCATTTTTCGCAGCAGCTCAAATACAGGGCGGCTAATCTGAAAAAAATGAACTATATGGTGGACGATATGATGATGATGATACGCTTCGGGTCTCTGACCGTCTATGAGATAGCGGAGAGCTTAGCGGAGTCGGAGCGCTTTGTCGGTTTTGATTTTCTGCATGGCATATCACGCTCCGACGGTGTGCCGTTTCAGCGGAGCTGGTGCAACGCGGTGGAAAAGTACCCTCCGCGGGGACTTAAGGCTGAGGACATAAGGCTGCTTTCCGATATCGGCAGGAAGCTTGGCACAAGCGACGCGGAAAGTCAGCTTAGAACTCTCGGGCTTCAGCAGGCGGAGCTTACGTCCGCAATATCCTCCGCCGAGGCAGAGCATACAAAAAAAGCGAAGCTGTACCGTTCAATGGGCGCGCTTGCGGGAGCGTTTATTTCAATAATGCTGCTCTGATCTTTACGCGGAGCGGCACAGGAGGTTAAATCGTGGAGCTTGATCTGATATTTAAAATTGCGGGCGTGGGAATAATCGTGACCGTGCTTAATCTGCTTCTTAAAAAATCCGACAGGGACGAATACGCTCTTATGGTGACCATCGCGGGACTTATTGTAGTCCTCGCCATGATAATAAACGAGATAGCGGAGCTGTTTGACACGGTTAGAACCGTTTTCGGCTTCTGAGCGGATTGGTGAGGAAGTTTGAAAATCAAAGATTTTCAAACTGCGAGTTTTGTTTTCCTCATTGACATTCGGAATTTTGCTGACGCAAAATCACAAAACATCGCAGAGAGGAAAAAATATGATAAATATAGTTTCTGTTGCGGGGATATGCATAATCGCCTCCGTGCTTTGCAAGCTTTTCGGCGCGGCGGGGAGCGAGTATGCGCTGTACATAAAAATAGCGGCTGCGGCTGCCGTACTGTCGGTGGTGATAATGTTCGTATCGCCTGTGGCGGATGCGATACGCGGTCTGTACGCAAGGGCAGGCGCGGACAGCGAGTATCTGACAATTCTTTTCAAGGCGCTTGGCATATGCTACATAACCCAGTTTGCCTGCGATATTTGCAGGGACAGCGGCGAAAACGCTCTTGCAACTCAGGCTGAGCTTGCGGGAAAGCTCTCGCTGCTTATTCTGGCTCTGCCGCTGTTTGATTCGCTTTCCGAAATAGTTTCGGGACTTATATGAGGACGTGCTATGAATACTGTAAAAAAAATATTTTTTATATTTGCGGCGGTTTTCGCACTTTATTCGCCGTTTGTACCGTGTGTACAAGCCTACGCCGCGCAGGAGAGCGGAAATATCGCCGATGAGCTGGGCATAGACACAAGCGGGATAAACGAGGGTCTCACGCCAGAAGCGAGAGCCGTTCTGGAGGAAAACGGTCTTACCGCCGACAACCCCGAAGCGATATCGCAGATCACTCCGCGGGACGTTTTCCGATACGTCTGGGAGGAGTTCAAAAGCAGTCTGGCAAAGCCCTTGAAGCTGCTTGTATCGCTGATGGCGATAATTCTTGTCGCCGCCGTTATCGAGGGCATGGAGGAAAGCATTCACAACAAGAGCCTGTCGAAAATATTCGGAGTGATATGCGTGCTTATTTCGTCGGGGATAATTTCCGGCTCGGTGTCGGAAAGCATAAGCCGCGCCGCGAATGCCCTCGATTCGGGGGGAATGTTCATGATGGGCTATGTTCCCGTTTTTGCGGGGATAACCGCTTCATCGGGAGGCGTTACCTCTGCGGTGGCGTACAATATGCTTGTCCTGCTTGTGGCGCAGACTACAGTCCAGCTTTCGGGAGAAGCGATAGTACCCGCGCTGTCGGTCTGCATGGCAATGGGTATAGTTGAAGCCATAAACCCGGATTTCAAGCTTTCGGGGATCACCGAAGCCGTGAAAAAGATAATCGTATTTGTGATGGGCTTTATAATGACTATTTTTATAGGACTGCTGTCGCTCCAGAGCATAGTTGGCGCGTCTGCGGACACCCTTGGGGTAAAGGCGGCGAAGTATGTGGTATCCAACTTCATACCAGTAATAGGCGGTGCGGTTGCGGACACCTATGCCACGGTAAAGAACAGTCTGGGGCTTCTGCGCGGGGGAGTAGGCTTTATCGGTATCGCGGCTATATTTGTAATGGTACTGCCGCCGGTTCTGGACATAGTGGCAATGCGGCTCGTATTCGGCGCGGCGGACGTTGCGGCGGAGCTTTTCGGAGTATCGCAGATAAAGGTGCTTGTGAAGAATACGGGGTGGATACTTTCGGCGGTTTTCAGCATACTTGTGTGCTTTGCGGTGATGCTGATAATCGCGACGGCGATACTTATGCTGGTTGGACTTAACATATCGTGATAGTTTTTATAAGACACGGACTTTGCTTTCCGCAAAGTGTCGGAAGAAAGGAGGACAGATTTTCCTCTGCGGAGAAATGACAGAATGTAGAAAAGGAATAAATTTTGATTTACACGACTAACTAAAAGTCCCCGCGCGGCGAAGCCGCATGGAAAAGTTTCGTCCACCTTTTCAAAGGTGGCGAGGTCCACGGGGCAGAGCCCCTGGTCGCCGCCCGCAGGCGGCGAAACTCCCCTCCCCGCGCCCGCAGGCGCATATCGTTCAAAA
>JAAVHL010000019.1 GCA_014799735.1 Ruminococcus sp. | reverse complement strand
TTCATACCGCACAAAGGAGGGGCGGTCGTGTTCGCCCCTCCTCGAAATGACTGTCGTCATTTCTCACCTCCTGCTCCGTTCTGGACGAAAGGGGATTTCGCCGTCTGCGGACGGCGACCAAAGGGCTCTGCCCTCTGGACTTCTGCCAGCTGGGCTCAGCTGGACCAGCTTGAGTCGGCGGCTTCGCCGCCTAAAGACTTTTTAGATAGTGCGTGGTACGTTAAATCAAAATTTACTTTATCTTATATAATTATAGCACAAAAAAATTTCCGTTTCAATATAAATTTTAGTTAAAAAGAGAGTTGACCGCCGGTCGAAAAAATGGTATAATTAACTAAAGGAATTCGACTGACGGTCGAAAATCCGCGCAAAACATCATAAATCATCGGAAAATCCAAAAAAACGTCGGGAAAGGAGGACTCATTTTCTCAAAGGAGAAAATGGTCGCAAACATGAAAAAAGTACTTTTCGGAGCAGCTGCCATAGGAACGGCAGCATTGGGAACAGCCTGTACGGCGGGCGCGCTTACCCTTTTTAACAGGGTGATCCCACGTCAGGACGTTTTAAGAGTTGACCTTAACGAAATGGCTGACATGGCTACATGGGAGGAATACAAAAAAATTATCACTCCCAACAAGGAATGGCTTCTGGCTCAGCCGCTGGAGCATCTCACTATCACTTCCCGCGACGGGCTTACGCTTCACGGCGATTTTCTTCCCGCCGAATATCAGACCAACAAGCTTGCAATATGCGGTCACGGCTACACAGGCTGCGGTCTTAAGGACTGCGCCGCCATCTCGGTTTTTTTCCACAAAATGGGGTATAATTGTCTTATAGTGGATCACAGGGCGCACGGCAAAAGCGAGGGAGACTACGTTGGCTTCGGTATCCTTGACAGGTACGACATGAAAGCATGGGTTGACTGTATGGAGCGCAGATTTGAGGGCAACGCGGAGATCGTCCTTTATGGCGTGTCTATGGGTGCAACTATCGCGCTTATGACCGCGGGACTTTCAAGCCTGTCCCGTTGCGTAAAGGCTGTTATCGCGGACTGCGCGTTTACCTCTCCTTACGACGTTTTTGCACATATACTCAAAAGAGACTACCACCTGCCGCCTTTCCCAATAATGAATATCAACGAGGCAATGTGCCGCTCGAAAGCGGGCTATGGCTTTAAGGATTACTCCACCCTCGACGCGGTGCGCTCGACGGGTATACCGATGCTGTTCATTCACGGCAGGGAGGACGATTTCGTCCCGCTGTGGATGTCGGAGGAAAACTACAAGGCCTGCCGTTCGGCAAAGGACATTCTTATTGTTGACAACGCGGCTCACGCGGCTTCCTACTACGAGAGCAAGGAAGCATACGAAGCAAAGGTCAAAAGCTTTCTTGAAAAATACGTCGGATAAGTTGGTAACGGAGGTTCAATATGAAAGAGATCAATATCAACGGCGCGGTCATGAAATGCTACCCGCTCTGCGCCGCTCAGAGGCTTCACAATTACACTATCAAGTTTTGTCCTACACAGGTGCTTTGTATCGGCACGGGTCTGTACGTTCAGCAGGACGTTGACTTCTCGGTGCTGAAAAAGGCGATCTATAAGGGCTACGAAATGTTTGAAACAATGCGCCTGCGATTTGTTCAGGACGAGGAGGGCGAGGTATATCAGTATATTTCTCCCTTTGAGGAGAGGGAAATTCCCTTTGTGGATTTCTCCGCATGGAACGAGGAGGACGCTCACAACGAAATGCGCAAATGGACGGCCGTTCCCTTTGAGCGGTACAATTCACCAATGAACCAAGTGGTTATGGTAAAGCTCCCCGGCGGCTTCAACGGCATTTATCTTAAAACAGACCACATGACTATGGATTCAAGCTCCATTATCGGCTTCAATAAAATAGTGCTTCAGACATACTGTTCGATGATGTACGACTATGAAAAGCCCGCTCCGATGCGTTCCTATATCGCGCAGCTTGAAAAGGATCTGGCATACGAGGCAGGCTCTCCTTTGAAAAAGAAGGACGAGGAATACTGGGACAGCGTTATTGCCGAAAGCGAGCCTATGTACACCGACTTTGCGGGACAGGGACGGCTTCTTACACAGCGGAGGGAAAACAACAATCCCGATCAGCGTTACGCTATGGTAATATCGAAAAGCCCCGTGGCTTCCATATCGGTTTTTCCCCTTGAAAAGGAAGCTTCAATGCGTCTGATAAAATTCTGCGAGCTGTACAGAGTGCCTATGGCTTGCCTGCTGCTTATGGGTCTGCGCACCGTTCTTTCAAAGTTCAACGACAACGAAAAGGACGTTTCCGTCAAGACCTGCGTATCCCGCAGAGGTACGGTCTCGGAAAAATACTGCGGAGGCACAAGAATACACTTTTTCCCCATGCGTACCGTTATGGAGCCTGAAATGACGTTCCTTGACGGAATAAAAATGATACAGACGGAGCAGAACAAGATATTCCGCCACGTTAATTTTGACCCTATCGAAATGACAATGAAGCGCAACAAGTACTGGAACATTACTCCCGGTTCAAGCTATGAGAGCATTTCGCTGACATATCAGCCCCTTACCTCTCAGAAAGCCTCCGAGGATATGCCCGACATTCCATATAAGAGTATGTGGTACACCAACGGCGTTGCGGGGCAGCCGCTGTATCTTACGGTAATGCACCGTCCCGAGGACAACGGTCTGAACTTCAATTTCGAGTACCGCGTAGATGCTGTTTCCAAAGAGGAAATGGAGTATTTTTACTATTACCTCTGTCGCGTGCTTTTCAGAGGCATAGAGGACGAAAACCGCACTATCGGCGAAATACTTGACATGATTTAAGTGATTAATATTTTTTTGAGGAGGACACGAAAATGCTTGAAAAGATCAAGGAGCTTATCTGTAATTACGTTGAGGTAAACCCGGAGGACATCACCGAGGATTCCCGCTTTATTGAGGACTTGGGCTTCAATTCCTACGACTTTATAAGTATGCTTGGAGACTTGGAAACCGAGCTGGGAGTTACGGTTGATGAGAACGATATCATGGAAATCCACACCGTCGGAGAAGCCGTTAAGTATCTTAACAAATTAAAGGAGAATTGAAATGGACAAGAATAAAGTTAAGTCAATAGCAGATCTGGTACGCGAGTCGGCAAAGGAATACGGAGACAAGGTTTTTCTGAAAGAGCTGGTTGGGGGAGACGTAAGCGAAAAATCCTTCAATGATTTTTACGGCGACGTACGCAGATTTGCGGGATACGTTTCCGGGAAGTATCCCGACGCTGTCCACACGGCGGTGATCGGCCCGTCAAGCTACGGCTGGCTGGTAAGCTGGTTCGGAACGGCAGGCGGCGGAAACACGGCAGTGCCTCTTGACGCACAGCTGTCGCCTCAGGACATTTGCGAACTGCTTGTAAGATCGGATACGGATATTTTCTGCTATGACCCGCGGTATGAGAAAATGATACCCGCGGTAAAGGCGAACTGCCCCAATGTAAAGGAGTGCATTTCCTTTGCGGAGCTGCCAAAGCTTCTTGAAAGCGCAGAGCCTGCGGAGCTTCCAGACGTTCACGCGGACAGGCTTGCGGCGATAGTCTACACTTCGGGCACAACGGGAAAAAGCAAGGGCGTTATGCTGCTGAACGGAAACTATATCGACAATGCAATGTGTCAGGACAACGAGGCGACCTCCGATGACGTTATGCTTTCGGTACTGCCTATACACCACATCTACTGCTTTACCTGCGACGTTCTTATATCTCTTCGGTACGGCATTACCTTGTGCTTAAACGACTCGCTTATGCACATACCGCAAAACCTGAAGCGCTTTGCTCCTACGGCAATGCTGATTGTCCCCATGATCGCAGAGACTATGTACAAGCAGATCAAGGCGGCTTCCGCGCAAAATCCCAACGTTCCCATTGCCGCAATAGCACAGAATGTTTTCGGCGGCAGACTTAAAACAATCTACAGCGGCGGAGCGTATCTCCGTCCCGACCTGCAAAAGGCGTATATCGACATGGGCTTCACTATGGCGCAGGGCTACGGCATGACCGAATGCTCTCCCAGAATTTCCACCGCCGACCCCGACGACAAGGAGTGCGCGGGCGACGTTGGAGTTATCGTGAACGGATGTACCGTCAAGATCGAGGACGGCGAGATACTTGTAAAAAGTCCCTCGGTAATGGCGGGTTACTACAAGGACGAGGCTGAGACCGCGGCGGCGCTTACTCCCGACGGCTGGCTCAGAACAGGCGACCTTGGCTATGTGGACGAAAAGAACCGCATTTTCATCACGGGCAGAAAGAAAAACCTTATCATTCTTTCCAACGGCGAAAACGTTTCTCCCGAGGAGCTGGAAAACAAGTTTGCGGGACTTGATTTTATCGCGGACGTTCTCGTCTACAGCGAGGACAGCGTTATCACCGCGGAGATTTTCCCCGCTCCCGAAGCGATGAAAAATATGTCCGAGAGCGAGCTTGAAGCAGCTTTCCGCGATGCCGTGGACGCTGTAAACAAGACGGTCATTCCTGCAAAGGCGATACGCCGCCTGCGCATAAGAGACGTTGAGTTTGAAAAGACCACGTCCAAGAAAATAAAACGCAGTCAGCCTGTAAAGGGCAGACAGATACAGTAATACTAATCAAGCTATAGACAAAAGTCTGCAGTTTGATAAAGAAATAGTATAAAGGAGTATTATCATGACCTACGAAGAGATTTTTTCCAAATCAAAGGAGCTTATCATTGCCAACGACGCAAGCGGCATAAAGGAACATCTTGTGGTAGAAGTCGACATCACTGGCGAGGGCTCGGGCGCGTTCTATATTGAGCTGAACGACGGCAAGATCGCCGTTGAGCCTTATGAGTACTACGACCGCGACTGCAAGCTGATAATTTCGGGAGAGAATTTCATAAGCATCTGCGACGGTTCTCTCGACGCTGTAAAGGCGTTCACAAACGGCAGTCTCAAGATAGAGGGCGATATTGACAAGGCACTGAAAATGTCTGAGATATTCAACGCCGTAAAAGAAAAAAATGAGGCAAAGGCAGACGCAAATACAGAGGCAAAAGCCGCTCCCGCGAAAAAGTCTAAGAAATAAGCGCAGAAAAAATTCAGTCCGCCCGGTATCAGAAAAGATATCGGGCGGACTTATTTTTGGGAGCTTGTCTTTCGGAAGTTATTTTTGTGCGAAAAAATCATTCCTCAAACGGTACAAAGGAGATGCTTTGGTACTCCGCGGTAAGAGGCATTTTGCTGTCGTCAAAGGCGTTGAGCCAGCCATCTACGCCCGTGCCGCACCATGCGTTCATCATGATCTTGCTTTCCGTCACGGGGATATTTTCCTCCGCGGAGTGAGCCTCTACTCCGTCCACGAACCAGGTTATCTTGCCCTCCCGCCACTCAAAGGCGTAGGTGTGGAAATCCTCCGAAGCGTCGAAGCCCAGATCGTACATATACTCGTGGTTTCCCACGCCGTTTGTGAAGTAGTTGAACTGCACCTTTGTGGTATCCTTGCCGAGAATTTCAATGTCTATCTCGTCCCAAGGGTTGCCGTCGGAGGGACCCGTGTAGGTAAAGAACGAGGATACAACGCCGTCGTTTTTGATCGCTTTCATGGATACCTCGTAGCGTCCGTAGCCGTAAAAATCCTTTGAGCGGTACTCTCCGCCCGAATAGGGGACGGTTTTTACGAGGTTCGTGTCCTCGTTGATGATAAGCTGCATTTTTCCGTTTTCAAAGGTACAGTTTTCCTCACGCCAAGTTACGTTGAACATACTTCCGTTACACCAGCCGTTTGAAGCCTCAAACAGTCCCGAGCTGCCGTTTTCAAAGCTTACGGAAGAAATGTCCTCCGCCTGAACCGTGGCTTCAGTCTGAGTTTCATTCATTTCACTTTCTCCTCCGTTTTCACCGCAGGAGCAGAGCATTAACGGCATTGCCGCCGCTAAAACAACAGTAAAAAGTCTTGCCTTAAAATTAATTTTCTTCATAACCATGACCTCCGTAATTTTGTTGTTGTTATAATTATACATCTCCGCCGCCCTTGGGTATATCATTGTTTTGTCATAATTATAATTATTTTGTCTTTTTTGTTCTGTCCATGCTCCAGTTGGAGCGGTAGTATTTTTTGCGGAATTCGTTTGGCGTCATTCCCGTGTACTTTTTAAAGGTGCTGATAAAATGGCTGTGGGAATTGAACGCAAGGTAGTTACCTATGTCAAGGGGAGTGTAGTCGGAATATTTCAGCATATTCTGAGCGGTCTCCACCCTTTTCACGGCAATGTAGGTACTGATCGTGACGCCTACCTCTTTATGGAAAAGTCTTGACAGATACGAGGAACTCAGTGCGGCATACTCGGCGATCTCCTCCTCCGATATCTTCGAGTGGAGATGATCGTAGATGTAATCCATAGTCATTATAATGGGCTTGGAATAGATCGTACCGCGGGCTACCTTGTTCATCTGATTTGTAAAATCAAGAATAGCTTCTCTGTGCAGCTTGTGTATTTCCTCAGCGCGGGAGCATTTATCCGCTTTAAGTATGTACAGGTCACTGAGGGTGTAGGCTGTCTCCATTTCCATTCCGCCCTCCACGCAGAAGCGGGTTATCAGCGCGATAGTCACAATAAAGTGATATTTCAGATTGCGGAGGGGATCCTCGGAAAGCGTACCCGTTCCGCCCGAAGCGAGCGGGGTCATAAGCTGCTTTACCCTTTCGGTATCTCCGCTTTTCACGCAGTCATAAAACTCAAATTCCTTTTCAAAAGGGGAGTGCTTAAAAGCATACTCCCTGTTCATAAAGGCTTTGTAGGTAAGCTCCTTTTCCGATTGAGCCATAGCGTATCTCACCTCTTTAATATTATACATCACGGAAAAGAAAATTGCAACAAAATTTTGATAAAAAAAACAGAATTTTAGTATTTTTATCTGTCCCGATGTGGTAAATTATATACAGCGAACAACGAACGGTGAATGAAAAACGCAAAACGTTGCGTTTAAATCAAAGTTTGAAAAGGAGAGGTTATTATGAAAAACTTAAAGAAAACACTGGCATTCATTTCCGCGCTTTCTCTTATGGGAACAATGGCTGCCTGCTCGAACGATCAGGACAGTGCCGACGGTGCGGCAACTTCCGCGACCACCGAGACCACAGCTCCCAAGGAGCTTAACGAGGACGACAAGGCTGCCGTAGATCAGATGCTTGAAGTAAGCGACGACGAGAAGCTTGAAAACGGTACCGTAAAGTGGCTGTCCTGGTACGACATCAACCCCGCTCAGGGCAAGCCCAAGCTTGCGGCTCTGGAGCTTTTCGAGACCAAATACGGCGGAAACATCGAGTACATTCAGACCACATGGGACAACCGCTTCAACGATCTTTCCACCCTTGTTGTCGGCGGAACTTCCCCCGATATCTTCCCCGGTCAGGAGGGTGACACTTACCCCAGCCGCGTAATTTCCGGTATGTTCGATCCATGGGACGACTACCTTGACTTCAACGACGCTGAGCTTTGGACCGAGGGCGCAAAGGCTCTTTCCGACGTTCATATGCTGGGCGGAAAGCACTACCTTGTATGCACCACCACAGACTCCAAGTGCATTATGATCTACAACAAGAACACCATTGAAGCAAACGGTCTTGACGATCCCGCCGAGCTGCTTGCCGAGGGCAACTGGACATGGGATACCTTCAGAAATATGTGTCTTGAATACTGCGACCGTGAAAATGACCAGTTTGCATACGACAGCTGGTACTTTGAAACAAACTTCCTGCTCACCACAGGCGTTGCTCCCATCAGCGCGGAGAACGGCGTTATCAAGAGCAACCTCCTTACTCCCGAGATCGAGCGCGCAGAGAACTTTATGTATGAGCTGAAGAAAGACGATCTGCCGCTGCCTAAGGCTGAGTTTGAATGGACTGAGCAGCCTCAGCGTATAAGCGAGGGCAAGACCCTGTTCTATCCTATCGGAACATGGTCGCTCTGGGAAGCAGACCTGTCTCACTACGGTCAGCCCGGCGAGATAATGTTCGTTCCCATGCCTAAGGATCCTCAGGCTGACAAGTACTATCTGCCCGCAAGCATGGACGCTTACGTACTCTGCAAGAACGCTTCCAACCCCGAGGGCGCAGGCGCATTCATGAAGTGCAAGCTTATCTCCGCCAAGAACGAGGACGCTCTTGCTATCGAAGAAAAGCAGTACCGTGAGGACTACGGCTGGACAGACGAAATGGTTGAGATGTGGTACACCGTAAGAGAGCTTACCGACGCAAACCCTGTTATCAACATTCACACAGGTCTTACCAAGGATATTGCGGACATCGTTGACGACGGTATCAAGCAGACTTCCTTCGCCGGAACCGACTGGGCTACCACAAGAGATACCATCAGCGGAGCAACCCAGACCATCATTGACGAGCTTAACGAGCAGATCGCAAAGGAATTCCCCAACAGCTGATTTCCCGAAAGGTATCAAGCGATATAAAACTGCATCGGGCGGGATTTTCCCGCCCGACCTGTTAAAACAACAAATTTTATAATTCGCCAACATATTTTATATAGTTATTGAGCGGAAAGTACTACACTATATGCATACAGGGACAACTGTATAAATTTCCACGGAAAGGAAAATACTGTATGAAAGAATTTATCGGCTACAAAAGAGGCGTTAATCTGGGCGGCTGGCTTTCCCAGTGCTGCCACGAGATTGCGCACTACGACAGCTTTATCGGCAAGGAGGACATTGACAAGATAGCTTCATGGGGACTTGACCACGTCCGTCTCCCTATCGACTACAACCTTGTTGAGGATAAAGAGGGAAACGTCCTTGAAAAAGGCTATGAGTACATTGACAACGCGATAAAGTGGTGCGGCGAAGCGGGACTTGACCTCGTCCTCGATCTGCACAAGACAGCGGGCTACTCCTTTGACAAGGGNGAGCAGGAAAACGGCTTCTTTGAAAACGAACAGCTCCGNGAAAGGTTTTACCGCNTGTGGGAAAGGCTTGCGGAGCGTTACGGNAAATACAGCGACAGGGTAGCTTTCGAGCTGCTGAACGAGGTCACNGACCAAAGCTGCAGCGANNTGTGGAACGAGGCNATTTACGCCTGCACCAAAAGGATACGCGCNATTGCNCCNGANACNACNATCGTTGTGGGNGGATACTGGCAGAANAGNCCCGACGCTCTTCCCGATATCATAAANCCCTACGACGANAAGGTNGTGCTGTCTTTCCACTGCTACGACCCGCTTAACTTCACGCATCAGGGCGCNGAATGGGTGGANGGNATGGATCCCTCNTTCAGAAAAAGCTTTGACGGAAANGAGATCAATACCGAATACTTTGCGGGCAGNTTTNCAAGAGCNATNGAGACNGCCGAAAAATACGACGCGGCGCTTTACTGCGGCGAGTACGGCGTGATCGACAGNGCNGCTCCGCAGGACGCGCTGGAATGGTACAAAGCCATAAACGGAGCGTTTGNNAAGTTCGGGATAGCACATTCCGCATGGAACTACAAGCAGAAGGACTTCGGACTTTCGGACGAATGGATCTCAAGCGTTATCGGCGAGCTTGTGAAATATCTGTGATCGGCAAATTCTTCATAACCTCTTTCTTATAAANCAGGCAGGGAAAGCTTAAATGCTCCCTGCCTGTTTTTNGTTTTTCNNCAGCGTATATNATTACAGTTCCATACGCATTTCNGTNTTNCCNCGCGGAATNAAGCCCTTTTTCAGATACATAGGCTTNCCCATTTCCGTNGCGGAAAGGTCTATGCAGGTGATNCCCTCNCNTTTAGCGTCCGAGATAAGCCTGTCCAGAATTTTTGAAGCTATCCCCATNCGNCGGTATCCGTCACAGGTGTACACGTTCATAAGGTANCAGGTANTGCCGCTTAAAAAGTGTACGCTTGCGGGCTTCTGAAGCCTTACCATAAATATCACCGCNACNGGGACACCGCCGTCCTCGGCAAAATATGCGGTGAAATCCTTTCCTATGTGAGCCATGAAATATTCGGGAAGCTGAGCGTTCAGCGCGTTTGTCTGCTTTTCGGAAAGCTCACCCTCCACGTCGGTCATGTACAGAAATCTGAAACGGACAAGGGTGTCCACGTCGTTCAGATCAGCCGTTCTTATTGTAATATTTTCCAAAACAAATTGTACCCCCCGCTGTGTCGCTTTATGTTTCTTTTGTAACATTCACACGTTTTCAACTTTTCCTGCAATAAATATCGGCGGACAGCAACTCGTCCGCCGACAAAGCTTATTCGTTCAGGAACGCGCAGAATGCCTTGTAGGTCATGTAGACATCTGTTTTCGCCACGATCTCGTAGGGAGCGTGCATTGCCAGAACAGGCACGCCTACGTCGATAACGTCCATGTCGAGATTTGCAAGATATGCAGCGACAGTTCCGCCGCCGCCAAGGTCCACCTTGCCAAGCTCGCCTGTCTGCCATACAATGTTATTATTTTCCATAAGAGCGCGTACTCTGCCAACAAACTCTGCGGACGCGTCGGAGGTTCCCGACTTTCCTCTCGCTCCCGTAAACTTAGTAACGACTACGCCCTTGTTCAGAAAAGCAGCGTTGCGCTTCTCCACAACGTCGGGGAAAGTTGGGTCGAACGCCGCATTTACGTCCGCGGAAAGACACTCGGTGTTGGAAATAAGCGTCCTGCCCTTTACGCCGAAGCTGTCCGCAAGGTCGTAAAGGAAGTTTTTCAAGTACGCGGAGCAAAGTCCCGTATTTCCGTCACTGCCCGTTTCCTCCTTGTCGGTAAGGCATACAACGGCGGTCTTGTTCACCTTGTCACAGCCGAGGATAGCCTCCAGAGCAGTGTAGGCGCAAACTCTGTCGTCGTGTCCATAAGAGCCGATAAGACTTCTGTCGAAGCCAACGTCCTTAGCCTTAAAGGCGGGTACCATCTCAAATTCAGCCGAAAGGAAATCCGCTTCGGTCAGACCGTACTTTTCGTTCAGAACCGAAAGTATATTCAGCTTTACCTTTTCGCTTACATCATCATCGCGGAAAG
>JAAVHL010000047.1 GCA_014799735.1 Ruminococcus sp. | reverse complement strand
TTTTCAAGGGTTACTTTGCTGCGTACTGCAACAAGGAGGGGCGGTCGTGTTCGCCCCTCCTCGAAACGCTTTCGCGTTTCTCACCTCCTGCTCCGTTTGGAACGAAAGGGGATTTCGCCCTCTGCGGAGGGCGACCAAAGGGCTCCGCCCTCTGGACTTCTGCGAGCTGGGCTCAGCTCGACCAGCTTTAGTCGGCGGCTTTGCCGCCTAAAGTTCTTTTTAGTTAGTGCGTAAAATCAAAATTTATTTTACCAAATTATTTCCGCATTTACATTCCCGTGGAATTTGTATCGCCGCGTTGTCATAAAATTTCAATGGTGGGTTAAACGATATTTTATATTTTCCTGAAAATTTATACCCCGCAGATATTGCAAAATCATGTCGAAAGTTGTATAATGAAGATGTATAAACGGACTATATTTTACACAAGCGAAAGGAGAGTCTCCGAACGGAATCAAGGGAGACGTGATTTTACAATGTCAATCGAAAGAGTACGGAAATATTTTGAAGAAATGGGAATCGCTGACAAAATTATGGAGCTTCCCGAATCAAGCGCGACCGTTGAGCTTGCGGCTCAGGCTTTGGGCTACACGCCCGAAAGGATCGCAAAAACCATATCATTTTACGGTGAGGACGGCGTTATACTTATTGTTGCCGCGGGCGACGCAAAGATCGACAACAAGCGCTTCAAGGAGCATTTCGGTCTGAAAGCGAAAATGCTTTCCTTTGAGGACGCGGAAAAGCTTATCGGTCATGCTGTGGGAGGTGTATGTCCATTTGCGGTAAACGACGGCGTAAAAGTTTATCTTGATGAATCCCTAAAACGCTTTGAGACCGTTTTTCCCGCCTGCGGAAGCTCAAACAGCGCGGCGGAATTTACCTGCGCGGAGCTGGAGCTGTACGCAAAGCCTGTCGGCTGGGCGGACGTATGCAAGAGCTGGCGTGAGGAGGAAAAGGCGTAATGCTTTTTTCGTGCGCATGAAACTATAACTGTTTATTTGGAAAGGATTGATAGATATATGATGTTCGATACCAGTGTGCAGGAGCTTAAATACAAAGTCCTGCGCGAGGTGGCAAGGCTTGCTTTCGAGGACAGGCTTGAGGAGGGACTGCTCGGTATTGCCGAGACGATAGTTCCAGGGCCGCTGCCAACAATGCGCTGCTGTATCTACAAGGAGCGCGCCATTGTGAATGAGCGTGTAAAATTTGCCATGAACAACGGCAAGACAAACAATGTTATCGAGGTGCTTCCCATAGCCTGCGACGAGTGTCCCGTTGACGGAATTCAGGTCACACAGGCGTGCCGCGGCTGTATCGCACACCGCTGCATGAACGCGTGTCCCAAGGACGCGATCAGGATTGAGAACCACAAGGCNGTNATNGACAAATCCAANTGCGTTGAGTGCGGAAGATGTCTTGCGGCGTGTCCNTACTCGGCGATCGTCAAGAGCGAGCGTCCCTGCGTAAGAGCCTGCAAGCCNAAGGCTATCTCNATCGACGAGAACCGCTGCGCTAAGATAGACGACGAGAAATGCATTGCCTGCGGNGCNTGCGTTTANCAGTGTCCNTTCGGCGCGATAAGCGATAAATCCTATATTCTGGACACTATCGAAATGCTGAAAAATTCCGAGAACAACACNAAATANAACGTCCANGCGGTGGTTGCNCCCTCTATTTCGGGACAGTTCTCCGTNCCTCTCGGAAAGGTTGTTTCGGGACTGAAGAAGCTTGGCTTCAGAAGCGTTATGGAGGCCGCTCTCGGCGCGGACATGGTNGCGTTCAAGGAGGCTTCCGAGCTGGTGGAAAAGGGCTTCCTGACAAGCTCCTGCTGTCCNGCGTTTGTGANGTACATAGAGACNCAGTTCCCCGANATGAAAGACAAGATNTCNCACAATCTGTCGCCTATGGCGGAGATCGCCANNTANATGAAAANNCACGAGCCTAACTGCAANATNGTGTTTATAGGNCCNTGCACGGCGAAGAAAGCNGAGTGCAAAAAGGAAACGGTAAGTCCCTACATNGACAACGTTATNACCTTTGAGGAANTGCAGGCTCTGTTCGACGCGAGAGACATCGCNCTGGAGGGNCTGGAATCCGAGCCTCTGGACAACGCNTCCTANTACGGAAGAATNTTTGCGCGCAGCGGCGGACTTTCCGACGCGGTAGCNCAGGCGCTTAAAGAAATGGATATTCCCGACNACGTTTTCAAGCTGAAAGCCGCGGTCTGCGAC
Source organism: Ruminococcus sp. (assembly GCA_014799735.1). Classification (GTDB taxonomy): domain Bacteria; phylum Bacillota; class Clostridia; order Oscillospirales; family Ruminococcaceae; genus RGIG8773. The sequence goes on along the minus strand of JAAVHL010000047.1, from coordinate 6,649 downwards.
GGCATAGACAATTGCAGGACTGCTCTGCTGAAAGCNCAGAAGGGCGTNGGNGGAGAGAANTTTATNGAGGGTATGGCTTGCNTAGACGGCTGTATCGGCGGCGCNGCGTGTCTTACNCANGGACCGAAAGACAAGCTTGCCGTTGACAAGTACGGAAAGGAGGCTGCCGAAAAGAGCATACGGGACNCNATCTTNGTNCTNGAACTNTAAGNGGCGGGTAGCCCCCGCGGNCGGGGAGCCCCCGCTGGCTGAGTCACCCCCNCNNTTAGAAAACNGNTAATTTTTACTTTACNATAGCCCCCTCAAGGGGGCGGGTGAGTTTGCGGCATTTTTTTGTGGACGGATAGCCGTCCCNAATGAANTTATACAAATTTTTTTACGAATAGGGTGTTGAATTATGAATGTNTATGTTTGCGTTGGAAGCTCCTGCCATCTCAGAGGCTCGTACAANATAATCGAGCTGATGAAAGAAAACATTGAGAAAAATCATCTTGAGGACAAGGTGAATCTGTCGGCGGCTTTCTGTCTGGGAAAATGTACCACNGGCGTTACCATTAAGGTTGACGACGAGGTGGTATGCGGAGTTTCTCCCGAAAACTTTTCGGAGATATTCGGCAAATACGTTATGGAAAAGGTACAGGCNTAAGTCTCTGNNAAAAGGCATGAAGCCATTACGGCAATTATTGAATTTTTATCAGTGAAAGGATATTGAACGGTATGACNGGAAACGTTAATTATCTCCAGTTAAAGACCTCGGANTGCAGGAACTGCTACAAGTGNATCAGNCACTGTCCTGTTAAGTCCATCAAGTTTTCGGGAAATCAGGCGCATATTCTTATGAACGACTGTATCCTCTGCGGTACGTGCTATGTAGTCTGTCCCCAGAACGCAAAGCAGATCAAGAACGACGTTGACACGGTCAAGAGCGCTATNGCGGACGGNAAAAAGGTCATCGCAAGCCTTGCGCCCTCCTTTGCCGCNAACTACGGCGTGGGANTTACCGCTATGTCAAACGCTTTGAAAAAGCTGGGCTTCCATTCCGCGGAGGAGACCTCTGTCGGTGCGGAGATCGTTAAAAAGCAGTACGAGAAAATTCTCGCCGAGGGAACTTCCGACGTGCTTATTTCCTCCTGCTGCCACACGGTAAACACGCTTATCCAGAAGTATTACCCCGACCAGATAGTACACCTTGCCCGCGTTCTGTCCCCCATGCAGGCGCACTGCAAGCGTATCAAGGAGGAAAATCCCGACGCCTATACGGTGTTTATAGGCCCCTGCATTTCCAAAAAGGAAGAAGCGGACAAATACAGAGAGCACGTTGACACGGTGCTTACATACGACGAGCTTTCAAAATGGTTAAAGGACGCGGGCGTTGAGCTTGAAAACTGTCCCGACGAAAAGGAGCATAACCGCTCCGCGCTGTTCCCCACAACGGGAGGTATCGTCCGCTCAATGGATACGGAAAACCTGCCCTACAGCTTTATCACCGTTGACGGCATGGATAACTGCATGAAAACCCTGGAGGACATCAGAAACGGCGATATCAAGGGCTGCTTTGTGGAAATGTCCGCCTGCACGGGAAGCTGCATAGGCGGTCCCGTAATGGAGAACGAAAAGCCCGAGCCTGTAAGGAATTTCCTTGCAATAGACAGGTACGCGGGCAAGAATGATACCGTTGAAAATATCCCCGACGCGGAAGCGGTCAAAAAGGAATTTGCCGTTGAAGCGGGCTTCAAGGATTACCCCAGCGACGCTCAGATCAAGGATATACTCATGAAAATGGGCAAGACCACTCCCGAGCACGAGCTTAACTGCGGAAGCTGCGGCTACAACACCTGCCGCGAAAAAGCCGTTGCNGTATATCAGGGCAAGGCGGACTTTACCATGTGTCTGCCCTACCTCAAGGAGAAAGCCGAGTCCTTCTCGGACAACATCATCAACAACACTCCCAACGGCATACTTGTGCTTAACGAGGACTTCGAGGTACAGCTTATCAACAAGGCTGCCTGCAATATGATGAACATCAAGAACCAGTCCGACGTGCTGGGCTGTCCCGTTATAAGGATACTCAATCCTACCGAGTACATGAACGTTCTGGACAACAACCGCAACGTTTACGAAAAGAAAACCTACCTTGCGGAATACCAGCTCTATGTGGAGGAGACTATCATCTACGACAGGAACTACCACATTATCATGAGCATTATGCGCGATATTACGGAAGATGAAAACCGCCGCGTCAAAAAGGAAAACACCAATATGCAGGCGGTGGAGATCACCGACAAGGTCATCGACAAGCAGATGCGCGTAGTACAGGAGATAGCGTCCCTGCTGGGCGAGACAACTGCCGAGACCAAGATCGCGCTGACTAAGCTGAAGGAGACTCTTGCCGATGAATAATTTGTGTACGGACATAGGCTTTAAAAGCGTAAACAAAAAAGGCGAGCAGCTCTGCGGCGACCATATCGAGATCGTGGAGCAGAACGAAAACAGCCTTGTTCTTGTGCTTGCCGACGGTCTGGGAAGCGGAGTAAAGGCGTGTATCCTTTCCACCCTGACCTCGAAGATCATTTCCACAATGATCGCAAACAACCTCAGCGTTGAGGAATGCGTTGCCACCATCGCGGCGACACTGCCCGTCTGCGAAAAGCGTGGCGTGGCTTACTCCACGTTCACTATCATACGCATTACCAACAACAGCGAGGCGGAGATTATCCAGTACGACAACCCCCACGTTATAATGCTCCGCAGCGGCGAGAACTTTGAGTACCCCCGCACAAGCATGGAGATAGGCGGAAAGACTATCTACAAATCCAAGCTCCAGCTTGAAAAGAACGACGTGTTCATCGCCATGAGCGACGGCGCGATCTACGCGGGCGTGGGAAAAACTCTCAACTTCGGCTGGCAGCGGGACAGCATTATTGACTTCATGGTGGGAAACTACGATAANAAGATGTCCGCGAAAGGCATTTCCCAGCTTCTTCTGGACGAGTGCAACGACCTCTACGGCGGCGAGCCGGGGGACGACACCACCGTCGCGGCGGTAAAGATACGCCAGAGGATTCCCGTCAGCCTTATGATAGGACCTCCCTCCAATCCGCAGGACCTGAAAAAAATGCAGACCCTGTTCTTTGCCAAGGANGGAAAGCACATTGTCTGCGGCGGTACNACCTCAAAGCTTGCCTCCGAATATNTNGGCAAGCCNGTTGTGCCCTGTCTTGACTACTTTGACCCCGATATCCCGCCCATAGCGAAGATAGAGGGCATAGACCTTGTTACCGAGGGCGTTGTGACNATGACAAAGGTTCTGGAGTACGCGGACAGCTACCTTAACGGCAGCATAAGCATAAGCGANCTNAGCATGAAAAAGGACGGAGCTTCANGAATNGCNCAAATGCTTTTCGAGGAAGCCACGGANATAAGCTTCTATGTTGGACGCGCNGTAAACCCNGCTCACCAGAACCCNGCGCTGCCNATNAANTTCAACGTAAAAATGCAGCTTATCGACGAGGTAAGCAANAAGCTNAANGCAATGGGCAAGAANATCAACGTTTCGTATTTCTGATAAGTTAATAAGAACGCGGCAAAGTACAAGGCTTTGCCGCGTTTTANTATTCTTCNCTGTTTCCGTTTTCGGCTTCTTCNGTANCNTCCGTTTCGGGAGGTTCGGGCGGGATATAGNTTATGTANGTTTCNGCNCGGTCAATGCCGCTNTCGGCGGAAAGCCAGTTCNTNACGGTGGCAAGNTCGTCCTCNGTNAGGTCTTTGTCCGTTTCGGCNGTGANNGTNATGATATCGCTTCTGCCGTCGGACATTATTCCTATCTTTATATCCGAAAGGTAGGGGAAAATGCTTTCGGCCTTTTGTGGCATGGCTTTCAGAACAGCGTCCGCAGTATGCTCCGCTTCGTAGCCGTTAATACTGAGCTGCATTTGGGACAGTTCCTCTGTACGTTCTTCAAGCTGCTTTCTCAGGTCGGAGATAGTGTTCTCCTGCAAGATTATCGTTACCTTGTCGCTGTTGTCGATCTCCGTGACAACGTTCTGGGTGACGTGCAGGTTGTACTCTTCAAGTCCGTAGTCCGCAAGCTGACTTCGCAGCAGCTTTATAACGTCCGCGGAAAGTGTCTCTCCCACGAGAGAAACGGATATGACCTTTTTCTGCTTGTTGGTCTCGGACTTGACTATCTGGGTATTTTCAAACCGAAAGCTGTCGTTAAGATAGCTTGCGATACTTGTGTCCACAACCGAATCGTAGACTGTATAGGCTCCCACAAAAACGCTTGGGATAACCGTAAACACCGCTATCAGAACAATGGCAACATTAACTTTTTTCTGTGATTTTTTGCTGACGCTTTTGTGGTAGGGGATTTTCAGCACAAGAGCGATAAGCGCGGTGGAAATGGCGATAAACAGCGTGTTGATAATGAAAAGGTAAAACGCTCCGATAAAGAAGCGGAACTGTCCCGTTGCGATCCCGTAGCCCGCGGTACAGAGCGGTGGCATAAGCGCGGTTGCTATGGCAACTCCCGGAATTACGTTTGAGTGCTTGGTTCGGGTGTGGCCTATCATTCCCGCAAGTCCGCCGAAAAGAGCGATGAGAACGTCCCATGCGGTGGGAGCGGTTCGGGCTATCATTTCCTCGGAGGGGACAGTCAGCGGGGATATTTTAAAATATATCGTAGATGTGATAAGGCAGATAACTACCTGCGTGGCAAATCTTACCAAAGCCTTCAGCAGAAGCTGAATGTCCCTGACGGCAATGGAGTACCCCATGGTCATGATACCGCTCATAAGAGGGGAGATGAGCATTGCGCCGATAATTACAGCAGTGGAGTTCACGTTCAGACCGATAGAAGCGATAAGGATAGCCAGCATGAGTATCCACATATTTGCGCCGTGTATCTCGGCCTGTTCCCGCATCATGTCGTCTATTTCGTCGTAGGACATCATGTTTCCGCGCATATCAAGAAGACTGTGGAAGTAATGCCATATGCGTCCGTGGCGTACCGCTCCGATCGTACCGCCGGATTTTTTTTCGTCCATAAAATCACCCTTAATGAATTGATTTTATAATTATACCACAAAATACTGATTACGTCAAACGGCAGGCAGCGAATAAATCTGACCTCCTAATAATTTTGCATACCGGCACTGTACACCTTTACAATATTGAACATACTGTTGAGAAGCAGATAATTCTGCGGAAACGGACGCATCAGATTCCAGTAGCCGCAGCCGAGAATGTCCTTTTCCGAGACCAGAGAAAATTTTCCTCTCAGGCTTCGGACGTCCTCGAACCACACTACCCGCTCCGCGCCCTCGGAGTCGGTGTAGTAAAAATAGGGACTCTGCGAAAGCTCGTCAAAAAGTATCTCCGCACCGTTTCCCACCGCAAGATTTACCGCCGTAAGGTTTCCAAGCGTAACAGCGGCGGTAACTCCTCTCTCGTACGGAAGCTTCCAGTTGTAACCGTAGTTGGGAATGCCGAGGAAAATTTTCTCCGCAGGTATCTCCGTCAGCGCGTAGTCCAGAACACGCCTTACGCTCGGCAGCGGGGCTACAGCCATTGGCGGGCCGTATGTATATCCCCATTCGTATGTCATAAGAAAAACAAGGTCGGCGGCATTCCCCAGAAGTCTGTAGTCGTGAGCCTCATAGAGCGTCCCCGGCTGATCTGCGGAGGTTTTCGGCGCAAGATCCACGTGTACCTCCAGTCCTGCTGCGTTGAGCTGTCTTGCGGCATTTTCCACAAAGGCGGCAAATTCCGTTCTCAGCTGCGGAGGGATATATTCCATGTCGATATCCATTCCCTGCGCGTTTTTCTGTATGATCACCCCGATCATCTCCTCAATGACAAGGTTCTGGAAATCAAGGTCGGTAAGCAGCCTTTCCACCTTTCCCGAACCGAATGTGCCGTCATCGTTTATGGTGGTAAGACCGAGAAACACCGATGTTCCGTATCGGTGGGACAGCTCTATTATTTCGCTGTCGCTGACCTCGATAAGAGAACCGTCCTCCCTAAAGCCGTAGCCGAACACGATAACATAGGTCATATAGGGCAGGGCGGCTTCAAGGACGCTGCGGTCTATGTAGCTGTAGACAAATCCGCTGACACGGATATCCTCCGCGGGCTTGTCGTCAAAGCTTATCGTTATCTGAGTACCCTCCGGGATATAGTCCGCGCCGATAAGGAACGGATTGTTCCTGTAAAGCTGCATAACGCTTGTTCCGTAAGCCTCCGCCACCGAAAAAAGGCTGTCGCCGCGCACAAACGTGTACACCGTTTCGGGGCGAAGAATAAGCAGCGCCTGACCCACCGCAAGCTGTCCCGAAACGGAAAGTCCGTTGTCAGAGATAAGTCGCTGAAGCGATATGCCGAAGCGGTTTGCAATAGACAGAGCGGTGTCCCCCGCTTGTACCGTGTAAATTTCCAGAACCGTCACCCTCTCCGCGTTTTTGTACTATTATATGCGCAGCAAAGTGAAATGTCAGTCATGCTTGCTTGTAGCGGTTAATCTGTTGTTTAAATAAATTTTGATTTAGCGCGCTACGCACAAATTAACAATCCTTTAGGCGGCGAAGCCGCCGACATCAGCTGGTCGAGCTGAGCCCAGCTCGCAGAAGTCCAGAGGGCGGAGCCCTTTGGT
>JAAVHL010000018.1 GCA_014799735.1 Ruminococcus sp. | reverse complement strand
TTATAACAGTCCTTTAAAACATTAATTATTTTTTATGACAGCATTCAATAGTGAGAAAAAGGATAAATGTTGTTGCGTATTTCATCATTTATTTCTTGAGCGTATATATCTTTATTTTTAAGGTAATAATCGCCCCATTGACGTAATAAAATAATTTCTTTCTCACCATTTTTATTTGTTCTTATTCCATATAGGCTATATGCTCCTTGAACAACATCCCAAGAGTTATCACTTTGTTTAAATTTAGATTTTTCATCAACAAGCAGCAATTTGTTATATAACTCAATTAAATCGGAAATTGCTACCGTATCTAAATCATCCAGTGTAATCTCGTCTCCTTCTTCTCTAAATAAAAGCTCTGAACAGGTCACATTCTCCAATTCGTCATAAACTTTAGCAACGTCTATATATTTTCTTTCTTCTTCGTCACTAAACGCATACAGTTTTACATCTCCGTCTTTTGTAATATAAAACCCTCTTATATTTGAATAGGAACCCCAAGGATCTGATAAACCATAACAATGCGACAAAACAAAAACAATATCTGGCATACTGTTATAAACCTCCAGTTCCTCCGGTGTCAGGTCAAGGGGCTGGGTGGTTTCAGTGGTTGTTTCTGTAGTCGTCTCTGTAGTCGTTTCTGTAGTCGTTTCTGTGGTCGTTTCTGTGGTCGTTTCAGACGGCGCTTCTGTCGTGGTTTCAATGGTTGTCTCCGTTTGAGTTGTAGTTGTTATTTCCGGCAGAGCCGCCGTCGCAGTCTCTGTCGGGACTTCGGTTTCGGTTTCCGCAGTTGTCGCAGCCGTAACTTCTGTCACGGTTTCCGGTGCTGTGATTTCTGTCGTGGTTTCTGTTGTTGTCACGGTTGTGGTTTCGGAGACGGTTTCAGCAGCGGCTTTCATAGTTTCGGCAGTTACCGAAGCCGTTGTTTCGGCGGTTATCTCGTCAAACAATTCCGCCGAAGAACTATCACACCCTGACAGCAGTATTCCGCTTAAAACCATAGCAGCGCATAAGAATGTGCACTTTAATTTTTTTAAAAGCATAGATTGACTTACCCCCGATATTTAAACGTCATAAACGAGATAAAGACTTTAAAATAGCTTTATCTGTCCTTGTCGATATCACGGTGGCTTATCCTGCATTTCAGACCCTTGTCTTTCAGGTACTTATAGAGAGCCTCCGCAAAGGTAACGCTTCTGTGCTTTCCGCCTGTGCAGCCAAAGGACACCACAAGCTGGCTCTTGCCCTCGTGGATATAGAGCGGGATAAGAAAATCCAGCAGGTCTTCAAGCTTTTTGATAAGATTACCCGACTGCTCGAAGCTTAAAACATAGTCGCTCACGCAGCTTTCCAGACCCGTATGCTGTTTCAGTTCGGGAATATAGAACGGGTTCGGCAGACATCTTACATCGAAAACAAGGTCGGCTTCGCGGGACACCCCGTACTTGTACCCGAAGGACATGACCTTTATGACCATGCTGTCGTTGGGATTATCCAGAAAAAGGGAATAGACAGTTTCTTTGAGCTGGTTCATGGAAAGCTCGGAGGTGTCTATGTAGTAGTCAGCCTTTTCCCGCACAGACGAAAGTACCTCGCGCTCGGTGTTTATCGCCTTTTGCAGACTTCCGTGGGACTGCTCGTCGAGGGGGTGCTTGCGGCGGGTCTCCTTGTAACGCTTTATCAGCACCTCGTCGCTTGCGTCCAGAAAGAGAATTGCGGTTTCAAGCTCGTGGTCTTTCAGATAGGACAGACCCTCGTCAAGCTCTAAGAAAAGCTCTCCGCCCCTTATGTCGGTAACGATAGCGACCTTTTTCATCTGTCCGTTTGCAATGCATATTTCCGCAAATTTAGGTATGAGCTGTGGAGGAATATTGTCGATGCAGTAGTAGCCGATATCCTCCAGAACGTTTACCGCGCCCGATTTTCCCGATCCCGAAAGACCTGTTACTATCAGAAATTTCATGCTGTATTCCTCCTTTGGTGTGACGGTTTGTCAAAGCTTTTTATCGGTAATAATAAGCGGCTCGCATTCAAGAACGTAGCCTGTTTTTTCCTTTACGGTATCCTTGACTGTCTGTATCAGCTCCATAAGCTGACTAAAATTCGCGTTACCCTTGTTAATGATAAAGCCGCTGTGCTTTGTGCTGACCTCCGCGTCGCCCACATGGACGCCTTTCAGTCCGCACTGTTCTATCAGCAGGGAAGCGTAGCTTCCCTCGGGACGCTTAAAGGTGCTTCCCGCGCTGGGATATTCCAAAGGCTGCTTGGAGCGGCGTTTTTCGAGGATAGCCTCCATGTCCGCCTTTATTTTGTCTTTGTCGCCGTTTGTGAGACGGATATCCGCAGAAAGAACAATTTCCACGCTTTCGGAAAAACGGCTGTGACGGTAGGAAAAATCAAGCTCATCTGCGGCGTACTCTTTTATATTGCCCGATCTGTCCATAGCTCTGACCGATACTACAACATCCTTTAGTTCGCCGCCGTAAGCTCCCGCGTTCATAAAGACCGCGCCGCCGAGAGTTCCCGGTATCCCATAGGCGAATTCCAGACCGCTCAGGCTGTTTTCCATTGCATAACTGCATAATGAGGCAAGTGTCGCTCCCGCGGAGCAGGTCAGAACCTCTCCGTTTCGGGAAATATCCGAAAAGCCTTTCCCCGAAACAAAAACAACGCCCGAAATGCCGTCGGAATCCACTATCAGATTAGAGCCTTTTCCGAAAATGCGGTAGGGAACGCCAAGCTTTTCCGCAAGGGGGATAAGCTTCAGAAAGCTTTCCTCGCCCCGCAGTTCGATCAGCAGATCACATCTGCCGCCGATTTTGAATGTGGTGTAATTTTTAAGCTCCGCGCCGACCTCGGCACGGCACCCCAAAGCCTCGGCAGCCGCCGATATTTCCTCCAAACCGCTCACCTGTGCGCCCCCGTTCATGTTTATACTTTGTATAGTCTATGCTTTTGAACATACTTTAATGCAGTGCAGTTTTTCGTCCCGGAAAGATGTTTCGGTCACTTCCCGCAAGACGGCGGCATAAAAATATTGCCTTTTTTCGCGGAAATAAACTCGGTAAGTCTGTCCATGTCNGCGTTTACCACAAGACGNTCGGGNAAATCCTGNTCGTCAAGCAGTTTAAGAGCGTTGTCNAAATGTCCCACNAGCGTGCAGAAATGNGCGTCCGAATTGACNACAACGGGGACTTCATGCTTCTTGCACAGACGNATAATTTCCTTGTAGTTGTCAGTGGTNTTTTTCCANGTTATGGAGCTTTCGTTTATCTCNACAAGCTTGCCGCATTCCTTGAATTTTTTCANACATTTTTCGTAGTCGAACTCNTACCCCACCGTAGCGCAGTGACCGATAACGTCCACAAGGGGATTTTCCGCAACGCCNAGATAGAGNCGNGTTATCTCCTCGGGAGAAGCCTTTTTCAGATGATTTCTGTGTATGGACGCGATTATCCAGTCCAGAGCGGCGCATTCCTCGTCGGGNAAGTCTATCGTNCCNTCNTAGNCGATAATGCTNGANTCCGCGCCGAAAATAAGCTTTACNCCNAGCANCTCNCGCGGCANAGCCTTGTGCAGATTGTGAAAGTGCCACACATGAGGACCGTCCGTTGAGGCGGGNGTGTGGTCNGTNANCGCCAGCGCGGAAAGTCCCGCGTCGCGTGCNTACTGCGCGTTTTCNAGAACCGTCGAGTANGCGTGNGTNGAAGCNACGGTNTGGGTGTGTGTATCTGCGATAATTTTCATTNCGATTATCCCTTTGGCATAGATTTGCGGCAGANCCGCAATAATANGTACATTNGNTGATATGTTGATATTTATTTTGATATCAATANATATCCCACTTTTTAATGGTCTCCTTGCGGTCCATGTCNAGACCNAGATTGTCAAGCAGNTCCTGNGCNGCGTTGTAGCCCATNTTCTTCTGACGGTTGTTCATAGCCGCAACTTCGAGAATGACCGCAAGATTTCGTCCCGGCTTNACNGGAATGGTGCTGCACGGNACNTTTACGCCGAGAATGGAGGTGTACTCGTTGTCCACGCCCATGCGGTCGTAAACCTTTTCGCTGTCCCAAGGNTCAAGCTCCACGATCATGTCGATCTTTTCGGTGACCTTGATCGCGCCCATACCGAACAGNCGGCGGGCGTTTACAATGCCTATGCCGCGGATNTCCAGAAAGTGCCTGATATTTTCNGGGGACGAGCCTACAAGGCTNATGTTGGAAACNCGTCTGATCTCAACCGCGTCGTCGGCAACAAGACGGTGTCCGCGCTTGATAAGCTCCACGGCGGTCTCGCTNTTGCCGACGCCGCTTTCGCCAAGGATAAGCATACCCTCGCCGTAGACCTCGATAAGTACNCCGTGNCGNGTGATACGGGGAGCAAGGTGCAGATTGAGGAANGCTATCAGCGCNGCCATAAAGCTGGAGGTGCTGTCCTTGCTTCTGAGCAGGGGAACCTCGTACTTNTGNGCAAGCTCCACCATTTCGGGGAAATANGGCAGCTCNCGGGTNATGATAAGNGCGGGGATACGCTGCGCGAAAAGCATATCNAGACGNTCGCGGCGNACGTCCTCGTCAATGGTAGNCATGTAGGCAAACTCCATTTTNCCCACGATCTGAACGCGTTCGTTGTTGAAATATTCNTAAAATCCCATAAGCTGAAGTCCGGGACGGTTAAGNTCGGTCTCNTTNACNNTCAGCTTAGCCGANTCCTCGGGAAGATAGATAGTTTCAAGGTGAAATTCCTCGATGATCGTTTTAAGGTCTACNTTGTATTTTTTTTCAGCCATTCCAATCATTCCTTTTCGATAAACAGTTACTTCTAATTATACATNTTTTTNNAAAAATTTCAAGTAGTATTGAACTATATTTNCATATGCCGTAAAAATATTCTGCTGAAAAACATAAAAAGTGCTTGCATTTTTGTGCAATTTGTTGTATACTATTCTGTAAACTGTTTAAAATTGTNTCTGAAAGGAAGTATNAGTTATGGCGGNGGTTGGATTTATCGGCGCGGGAAANATGGGTTANGCGATAATCAAGGGCATTTGCGGAANNNTNANGGACNGNGACCTNTCCCTGTACGCTTACGACGTTGCCGCGGCGGCTNTGGAGCGTCTGGCNGAATTCGGCGTNAANCCNTGTTCNAGCGAAGCCGAGCTTGCGGANAAGTGCGATTACATTTTTCTTGCGGTAAAGCCNCAGCAGCTTGATACNGTTATGGACAATATCGGCGGNGCGGTCACAAAGGATAAGGTNNTNATTTCCATCTGCGCGGGNATNACGGCNGANTACATCTGCTCAAAAACGCTTCCCGAAGCAAAGGTNNTTNNGGTAATGCCCAANACGCCCCTGCTTCTNGGCGAGGGAGCNTCCGCTCTTTCGAGGAACGGAAACGTTTCNGACNGCGAGTTTGAGTTCGTGAAGAANATCTTCGCTTCCTGCGGAAAGGNGGCTGTTGTNCCCGAAAACAAAATGAAAGAGATAATCGCCGTAAACGGNAGCAGTCCNGCGTTTATTTACCTTTTNGCAAAGGCGTTTATNGANTACGCGGNTTCGGTNGGTATCGACNGCGGGGCGGCAAAGGAGCTTTTNGCGCAGTCNCTTGTGGGNTCGGCGAAAATGCTTACCGATTCGGGGTATACTGTTGATGANCTGATAAAAATGGTGTCCAGTCCCGGAGGAACAACTCTTGCGGGTCTTGACGAGCTTTACAAGGGAAAGCTGGAGGAGACGGTNNCNAAAGCCTGCGAAAGCTGTACCCGCCGNGCTTACGAGCTTTCCAANTAGGGNACGTTCTTAAACTAAACTTGTCCGCATAGACTTTACTTAAGGCANCACCGCACAAAGAGCGCGGTATTGNCTNAATAAAAAAGTAAAGGACGGTCACTATGACGGACAACCATATNGTTCAAAAAAAGAGATCCGACGGACGGCTNACTCTGCTNACNGCGCTTTATTTCGCNGGAGTTTTNCTTGGCGTGATACTGTACGGCGCNCTCAGCGGNGAGCGTCTCGACGCNCTTAACGACATNACGGGAAGCTTTGTNTACGGCAGGNTNAACCANACCTTTTGGGAAACACTGGTAAATTCCTTTTCGGGNGCGTTCCTGCTGCTGACGGCGTGCTTCTGGCTCGGCTTCAGCGCGGCGGCTCAGCCTATAGAGCTGCTTGTTCCCGTTTTTCGGGGACTGGGCGCNGGGGTGTCNCTGTCGGGAATGTACGGAAGCTTCGGNGCGGCGGGCATNGGAATGTCCGCGGTGCTTATAATTCCGGGGGCGGTNCTGTCGGCGTTCGCGCTGATAATNGCNGCAAGGGANGCTNTGGAGCTGTCGGGAAAGATATTNTCGNNGGTTTTCGGCAGNAATGCCGCTTCGGGCGGAATTGGCGGGACGATAGATTTTCGTCTGTATATCACAAAATTCGCAATATTGTTTGTTATACTCACGGTGTCGTCNCTTGCGGACAGCCTTGCGACNTTTATTTTCGCNGGNTTCTGGACGNGCCTGCTGTGANGNNNNCAAACNNAAAAACGGGGAAGTTACTGTAAAGGAGCTGCAATTTTTGGCATTNTTTGGTTATGATTATGAAAAAGCGGGACGGGGCGTTTCCAAGAACGCNCCNAAGAAAAAAGCCTTTTTNGAGTTCTGGGAGATGTATTTCAGGTACGCNTGGAGGCTTNTCAAGCTTAATATNCTNACGTTTATTTTCTGTATCCCNATAGTTACGATAGGNCCTGCGCTGGCNGGAATGACCCGCGTCCTGCGGAAATATTCGCTGGACAAGAACGCGTTTACNTTCCACGATTTCTGGAAAGGCTTTTCCGAAAACTGGAAGCNNTCCCTGCCCGTNGGCTTGCTGGACNNGCTGTTTGCGGTGTCCGCGGTGACGGCTATGTACGTGTACCCNNAAATGGCTCAGGCGGCTGAGTCGGGAGGATTTATCTANACGATNTTCTGCGTTATCTCNGTAAGCTTTGCGCTTACGCTGTTTATGATGAATTTCTATATTTTCCCNATGATAGTCTCCACGGAGCTGGGCTTTAAAAATATAATCAANAACAGCTTTTTCCTGACCTGTATCGCNCTGAAAAAGAACTTNATCACTCTTGTTTCGGTTGCGGCAGTTGCGGCTGTACTTTTTGTTATGTCGATAACNAATGTTCTTTCACTGCTGTTTATTCCGTTCTGGGCNATCACNTTTATCGGATTTATTATAATGTTCAATTCCTACCCGCAGATACAGAANTACGTTATAAATCCCTACTACGAGGAGCGGGGAATGGATAATCCCGAGTANGATTANCTTAAGCCCCTGTCCGCNGAGGACAGCGTTTTCACCGANCGCGGCGGCGAGGAAATACCCATTGAGGGCGGAAAAAAGAAAAAAGGAAAAATTATTTCGTAAAAACCCTTTACAAATCGGTTTTTATGTGNTATAATAATTTTTGTCTTGTNNTGAATGANNGCAGGACAGCCGTCTGCTTGGTCTGCGGAGTAAGCCCGTTTCGGGACTTCCCTTTGAGGNGANAACGCCTGCCGCTTACTATGCTGACGGGGAAATCTATTAAAGAGGTGTTTTNANNATGATGAGAAAAGAAGAAAAAACAGCTGTTATCGAAGCTAACAGAACCAGCGAGAACGATACCGGTTCTCCCGAGGTGCAGATCGCGATACTCACTAAGAGGATCAACGACCTTACCGAACACTTGAAGGTCCACAAGAAAGACCACCACTCCAGAAGAGGACTTCTGAAAATGGTTGGTCACAGAC
>JAAVHL010000017.1 GCA_014799735.1 Ruminococcus sp. | reverse complement strand
CACTAACATAAAAGCAATACATTTTATCGGCATCTAATATCGTTTCATCACTTTTATCCGAACGATATTCTACATCAATATATATATGTTCATTAATTGGATTGCCAAAAATATAATGATATTTATTATCGTCATCATCATAATAAACCGGGCATTCTTTATACGGATCTAAGCCTAAATCTTTACTGGAACATGGCAAAGAGAGTTTTTGACCATTAATTTCAATGTCGCACAGCATTTCTTCAAATAATGCCTCTGCCTCCGGTTTTTCACCATTTTTTAAAGTAGTGATTTCCAATTCACTGTAACTTGATTGCGTACTTTTAGTTTCTGCGCTGACATCAGCTTCGACAAGCTTTTCACAGCCGGATAAAGACAGGGTCATAATAAGTATGCCGACCAATGCCAAAGACTGCTTGATTCGATTTTTTATTGACCGTAAATGCTTAGGTATAGTTTGTAATTTTTCATGATGTTTCATTGTACTACCTCCTTGTTGATTTGGGATACGCGTTCATATATTGACATACGTACGTTGTTTTCAGCCAAAAAGCTCTACGTCAGAAATATCCTGTTTATTATCCGTCTTGACATTCATCATGCGGTCATAGGCGCTTTCGGTATCGCTTTCCGGAGCAAGCTCTTTTGCGGCAGGCTCGGGTTCCGGTTCAGCGTCAGGCTTTTCCTCGGCCGGGGGAGGGACGTCACCCTCCTTGAGAAGCGAAACGCCCGTGACTATCTCTTCCATTTCATCGGAGGGCTCAAGCTCGCTCGGATCAAATCTGTAAACCTTTTTCTCGGTGTACAGCTCTTTTTCGTCAATAAATTCGTCCGAGCCGAAATGATCCTTTGCGGCAAATGAGATATCGTCCATGGACGGGTCAAAAAAGGGGAATCCGGGAAGCTCTTTAAGCTCGTAGAATTCACTTGCGGCGGAGATTGCCATAAATTCAATAAACGAAGCGATCAGGTACGCCGCTGCCCCAAGCGGAGCAAAATCCGACTTTGATATTGCCGCAATGAAAGCAAGTATCACTCCCAGCGGAACAGCCGCGAGACACATTTTAGCTCTGCGCGTAACGCAGCCCACGATTGAAAGCAAAGTAAACGGCACCGCAAAAAAGGCAAATACTGCCATTAACCAAGGGTTGTAAAGAATGCAGGCAGTTCCCAGCAGAAAAGCGGGGATAGCAGCGATTATTCCGTTGGTAAGCCGCTTTTTCACAGCTTTGTATCGTTTTCCGCTTTTCTCGTAATGAGCCAGCGGTTTGTCGGGATCGTATAGTATAGGCGCATTGTTCATAAAAATTACCCCTTTATATCATATACTCGAAATAATATCTTCATAATATTTTTTTAGCTTTTCGGCGATCTCTCCCAGTAATTTCAAGGCGTCCGCTTTAAGTTCGCCGCTTGCGTAAAGCCCTTTTTCCGAAAGAGCGGCGGCCTCCTTGGCATATTCGGCGGCTTTGGGAGAATTTTCGTCAGCAAGCTGCTCGGCAAGCTTCAGACAGCATCTTGCTCTGAGAGCGGTGAACTCGTCGGAAAGCGAACTGCTTCGCTCGGCTGACTGGAGAGCAGCGGCAGCTTCGCGGTACCGTCCCTCACGGTACAGACTTTTTGAATTTATCAGCAGGTCGAGATCGGGGCGGAGACTGCCGACGTCCTCGGCTTCTCCCTGCGGGAGCAGTGACGAGATAGGAATATCAAGCACCGAAGCAAGGTATTCAAGGGTTTTCACCGACGGCGTCGCGCTGCCGCTTTCTATTTGGCTGAGCATATTTCGCGTGATGAACGTTCCCACGACCTCGCTCTGGGTCATTTTTTTTGAGATACGCGCTTCTTTTATACGCTTTCCGCGTTCTTCTGGGGTCATGGAAGCCCTCCTTTCACATAAAGTAAATATCATTTACATTATTGTATCACACTTTTTCCGCAAATGCAATAGGAAAACAAAAATTTTTTCCGCGCTGCTACAGCGGTGTTGTTTGAATGCCGCTCTGAACGGCATTGACAGCCGCAAAACAGTACGGGAAAATTTTTCTTTCATTACTATTGACAAACGCGGGGAGCCGTGCTATACTTTAAGTAAATTAAATTTACTTAAAAGGTAAATGCGCTGAGAGGGGTAAAAAATCGTGACCGAGCTGCTGGAATGCACGTTCTGCAAAATGTTTTGGTGCATTATTGCATTTGTTTGTGCGCCGCATTTGTTGATTTTGTTTATTTTTCTGAAAAAACTACTTGACAAAACGGTATTATAAGGTTATAATATAGTAAATGATATTTACGCAATGCCGATTTTGTTGAAAAGGAGGATTTACCGTGAAAAAAACGTTTGCAGTGAGCCATATGTGCCGTGCCGGAATTGTGGGCGGGTTTATTTATGTTACGCCCGAAAGGCTTTCCTACCGCACAGGAAAGCTCTCGATACCCAAGGAACTGCGGGACATTGAAATGCCGTTTAGCGACGTGGTCTCGGCCGAAAGAGGGAAATTCCTTTTCCTGCCGACGGTAAGCTTCAAAATGAAAGACGGCGGCGAATTTAAGTATATAATTTATTCGGTGAAAAAGTTTTTCGGAACGATGAAAGAGCTTGGCTGCGATATTTGAATAAACAAAGCTGTTTTGTTTCCAAAGTTTAAAAAGGGGGTATTTTTATGACCGAATGGTGGGAAAGCTTATCAACGCTTGTGCAGGTGCTGTACTGTATTGCCGTACCGTCCACACTGCTGCTGCTTTTGCAGACAATCCTGTCAATTTCGGGTTTTGGCGGGGATTCCGACATAAATATCAGCGACACGAGCGGTATTGATATGGGCGACATAAGCGGCGCGGATTTCGGCGACGTTGGTGATATCGGAGATATAGGCGACTTGGGAGACGTCAGCGATCTGTCTGCGGACGCTCCCGACACGGATATACAAGTCCACGGCTCATACTCGTCCTTGCAGTTGTTTACGGTGCAGGGAATTGTGGCGTTTCTGGCGGTATCGGGCTGGGTATCCATTGCCGCGCTGAGCAGCGGTGTTCCGAGCGCGGGTGCTATCCCTCTCGGACTTGTTGCGGGATTTTTCGCAATGTACGGTATCGCAAAGCTGGTGCAGATCAGTAAAAAGCTTACCGAAAACGGCACTATAGATTTCAGAAATGCAATAGGCGAGAATGCTACGGTGTACATACCGATACCTCCTGCGGGCGAGGGTGAGGGAAAGGTTACGCTGACCTTGCAGGGTCGTTTTATGGAGTGCAGCGCGGTGTCCAACGAAAGGGAAATGCTGAAAACGGGAACGGCAGTCCGCGTTACCGACCTTAACGGTGAAGTTCTTGTTGTTGAAAGGCAGTGATATTATGGATATTTTGTTCGACGTTGTTTTCGAAGGAATAGGAATTATTTTTGACTTGGTGGAAACTAAGATTGAGAGGGCGAAGTGCATAAAAAAGGTTCACAAAAAGAAAAAACGGTCGTAACTGTTAAAAAGGAGCGTTGATAAATATGGGTGTACCTCCGGTGTTGCTTATGAGGAAAAGAATGATAATAAAAAGGCTTAGCGAGTGCGGCGCATTTTCGGAAGAAAGCGCAGTAACATTCAAAGAAGCAGGGGTATTTAATCCCAACGCTTTTTTGCGTTTAACAAAAATAATGGAAAAAAGAAATATTTTAACGCAAACAAAAGACGGTAAATACTACCTTAATAAATAATTATTTTATAGTTCGGAGGTGCTTATATGGGGATTTTGCTTGAACTTCTGGTATCTGTTTTTACGGCGGCTGTGGATTGGTCTTTTTTCAGAGCTGTAAGAAAAAATAAAAAACGTGCATAATTATTTTTACATAAAATATCATTATTGGAGGTATGAAATATGGGAAATCCTGAAACCTTGATTGCCGTATGCGTCATTGCGGTAGTCATTTTTGCTGCGGTAGCGGCAATTCTTTCGCGGTACAGAAAGTGTCCCTCGGACAAAATTATGGTAATTTACGGTAAAGTCGGTACCGACAAAAACGGTCAGGCGAAGAGCGCGAAGTGTATCCACGGCGGCGCGGCGTTTATCGTGCCGATAATCCAGTCGTTCCAGTACCTTGATCTGACCCCTATTTCCATTAACGTGGACTTGAAAAACGCCCTTTCCAAGCAGAATATCCGTGTGGACGTTCCGTCCCGCTTTACGGTAGGTATCTCCACCGAGCCGGGTATCATGCAGAACGCCGCAGAGCGTTTGCTGGGACTTAAAATGATGGAGATTCAGGAACTTGCAAAAGATATTATTTTCGGACAGCTCCGTCTGGTAATCGCAACAATGGAGATCGAGGAGATCAATACCGACCGTGACAAGTTCCTTGTGGCGGTGTCCAACAACGTTGAGATAGAGCTGAAAAAAATCGGTCTGAGACTTATCAACGTAAACGTTACCGATATCAACGACGAGTCGGGCTACATAGACGCTCTCGGTAAGGAAGCTGCCGCAAAGGCTATAAACGACGCAAAGAAAAGCGTTGCCGAAAAGGACAGAGACGGTGCTATCGGTGAAGCAAACGCCCGAAAGGATCAGCGTATTCAGGTTGCTGCTGCGAACGCGGCGGCTATCGAAGGTGAAAACGACGCTAAGATAGCGGTTGCACAGTCCGAGGCTGTACGCCGTCAGAAAGAAGCCGAGGCTGACGCAAAGGCTACAAACGACGCTAAGATAGCTGTTGCTCAGACAAGCAGAGACGGTGAGATCGGTCAGGCTAACGCTATGAAGGAGCAGCGTATCCAGGTTGCGGCTGCAAACGCTGCGGCTATCGAGGGTGAAAACAACGCCAAGGTTTCCGTTGCGCAGTCCGAGGCAAATCGCCGCGAAAAGGAAGCGGAAGCCCTCAAGATCGCTATTTCCGCGGAAGCCGTTCAGGCGGCTAAAGCTAAGGAAGAAGCCTACGAAGCTCAGCGCGAAGCCGAGGAAAAGCGTGCCGAGGTTGAGATGGCTACCCAGAAAGCTGACGTTATCGTAAAGGCTCAGATTGAAAAGGAAAAAGCAGAGATCGCCGCAGAAGCGGAAGCAGAGGTTCTCCGCCGCAAAGCACGAGGCGAGGCGGACGCTCTTTACGCAAAAATGGAAGCTGAAGCACGCGGCGCGCAGGAAATTCTCCAGAAGCAGGCAGAGGGTATGCGTTCCCTTATCGAAGCTGCGGGCGACGCGGATTCTGCTGTTAAAATGGTTGTTGCCGACAAGCTTGAAGAGCTTATGCGTATTCAGGTTGACGCAATCAAGAATATCAAGATCGACAAGGTCACTGTTTGGGACAGCGGCAAAAACGGCGACGGAAACACCGCTACCGCAGATTTTATCGCAGGCATGATGAAAGCAGTTCCGCCGCTGAACGAGGTGTTCAAGCAGGCGGGAATGGAGCTTCCCGCGCTTTTGGGCAAAGAGCTGTCCGAGGGCGGTGTGCAGAACGAAGAAGTCCCGTCTGCCGCAGCCGAGAGCGAGGTCAAGGAGTAATGATATATAAGCGGTACGGAAATTTCCCGAAAAGGGGAAAGTGGTTTCCGTACCGCGTGCAAAGCTCCCGTTCAGATGTCATTCAGGCATTTGAACGGGAGCTTTTATTGCGTAAATCTTTCTGCGGAACTGACGGTATCCACCGCAAATACTGTACTTGCCGAGAAGCTTTTCCGATATGCAGTACTGCCAAGCGTTTATATTTGTGTATAAAAAAGCTCCCCATTGTGACAAATGGAGAGCTTTTCCAATTCTGAATTACTTGATAATGCTGAGCAGTACGCCAGCGGCAACCGCGGAGCCGATAACTCCCGCAACGTTGGGTCCCATAGCGTGCATGAGCAGGAAGTTTGTGGGGTTCTCCTGCGCGCCCACCTTCTGGGAAACACGTGCAGCCATAGGAACTGCGGATACGCCTGCCGAACCGATAAGCGGATTTACCTTGCCCTTTGTGGCAACGTACATAAGCTTTCCGAACAGAACGCCTGCGGCAGTACCGATACTGAACGCGATAACGCCGAGGAAGATAACCTTTGCAAAGGAAAGGTTGAGGATCTTGTCAGCCTGTGTTGTTGCGCCGACGGATACGCCGAGGAAGATAGTTACAATGTTCATAAGCGCGTTCTGAGCCGTATCAACAAGACGGTTGCAGACGCCGCTTTCTTTCAGCAAATTGCCGAGCATAAGCATACCAACCAGCGGAGCAGCCGAGGGAACAAGCAGGGAAATAACGATCGTTACTGCGATAGGGAAGATGACCTTTTCGGTTTTGGAAACCGTTCTGAGCTGTTCCATAACAACGGAGCGCTCCTTTTTGGTTGTGAGAAGCTTCATGATAGGCGGCTGAATGATAGGTACAAGAGCCATGTAGGTGTACGCCGCAAGTGCGATCGTACCCGTATCAATTGTATCCGTAGGCTTTAAGAGCTTACTGGAAACGTAAATTGCAGTAGGACCGTCCGCGCCGCCGATGATAGCGATAGAACCCGCTTCGGTAGCTGACATATCCAGCAGGGCCGCGCCGATAAAGGTAATGAAGATACCCGCCTGAGCGGCAGCTCCCAGCAGGAAGCTTTTGGGATTTGCAATAAGAGGGGAGAAGTCGGTCATAGTACCGATACCTAAGAAGATAAGGGGCGGATAGACCTGAAGCTTTACACCCAGATACAGCAAGTCGAGCAGACCGCCGTTTGTAAGTACATTGAGAACGTCGATATGTCCCTCTTCGTTGATTATGAACAGGTCGGGGTTATAGAGTCCCGAAAGGGGGAGGTTGGTAAGAAGCATACCGAATGAGATCGGCAGCAGCAGAAGCGGTTCAAAATTCTTTGCAATGGCAAGATACATAAATACGAAAGAAATCAAGATCATGATGATCTCTTTAAGTCCGATAGCCGCGAAGCCGCTCGTCTCGGCGAGACTGACGATCGCTTCCTTAAATATCTCAAACATTATAACATATCCTTTCTGTGTTTAGTAGCATTAGAACGGGTTTGTGGATTCCCTTAATCCCGCCGAAGCCCACGCGTTTCTTGCAGGAACTCCGTTTGAAGCCGCCTTGACCGACTTTATTCTGTAGGACGTGCCGTCCGCCGCGCTCATCATTGCCACCGCAGCCGAGATAACTGCGATAACCTCGTCGTCGTCCGCAGACTGAGCCGGCTGAACGGTCTTGACAACAGGGGAAGCGGCTTTCGCAGCAGGAGCGTCAGCAGGCTTTGCCGCCTTTTTATTTTTTTCAGCCGACTTGAAGAAGCTGCCGATAAGGCTTATAAAGGCGATAAGCAGGACAAGTCCCAGAAAAACCACAACAAGACCTGTGATCACTACGGCAAACACATAAGATAATTCCATTTGCATTCCCATAAAAAAGACTCCTTTAATCAATATCTAATTTATTATAACTTATTTTGGCTAAATTTGCAATATCTTTTTTGATAAAAAAATCACAATTTTTCATTTATTTTAAGTCTCAATTATGAACGCACGACAGTTAAATGTTTGTTCACTAAAAATAAACATTTTTCTGCTTTTATTGACATAAAAAAACATTTAAAATTAAATAAATAATCTATGAAAGGGTGTTTTTCGTGTTAAGATTAGTTGATTCAATTCTCGGCTTTATCCCTACGCTTCTTATGGCAATAATTGTTTTTATTGTAGGATTTTTTCTCAATAAGGTAATTTTGAACATTTTTGCCAAAGGCGCAGAGCACAGCAAGCTCGACCAGACCGTAAACAAGTTTTTGTCCTCGGTGATAAAAATTGTTGTTACCGCAATCGTTATCATTGTTGTACTTAGTATCCTCGGCATCCCAATGACCTCGATGATCACCGTGCTCGGCACAATGGGCGTGGCCGTAGGTCTTGCCCTCAAGGACAGCCTTTCCAACGTTGCCGGCGGCGTTATCCTGCTCATCAACCGCACGCTCAAGGTGGGGGACTATGTTGATATCGGCGGGTATTCCGGTACAGTTGACGAGGTTTCCATACTCTTTACAAAAATTACCACTGTTGACAACAAGGACATATTTATACCAAACGGCACGGTGTCCACCTCCGCTATCACAAATTACAGCATGGAGGGAAACAGGCGTGTAGACCTTGTTTTCGGAATTTCCTATGACAACGATCACAAAAAGGCTATCGCCGCAATCAACAGCGTGATAGAAAAGCACCCGCTTATCGTAAAAGAACCCGAATCCTTTGTACGTCTCGGCGAGCTTGGCGCAAGCTCCCTGAACATCACCGTAAGGGTCTGGACGAAAAACGCGGATTACTGGACAGTATATTTTGACCTGATCGAACAGGTCAAGGAAAAGTTCGACGCGGAAAATATTGTTATTCCCTACAGTCAGATGGACGTTCACCTTATCGACAAGAAGTAACGGCAAAAACGGCGGTAAAGTTCAAAAGCTTTACCGCCGTTTTTATGCGTTTTAACTATTTTACGTTGTCAAGAAGCGAAGCCATGTCGTAAAGTCCCGCAGGACATTCCGCAAGGAACACCGCGGCGTTTACCGAGCCCACAGCGAAAACCTCCTTGGAAGCCGCCGAGTGGGAGAGAGTGATCACCTCGTCACGTCCGGCAAAAATAATGTCGTGCTCGCCGACGATAGTGCCGCCCCTTACGGAGTGCATACCTATCTCGTTTTTCTCACGCTTTTTCCGCTGAGAGTGCCTGTCGTAGGTGTACTGGTACTTGTTGTCAAGGGTCTCGTTTATTGCGTTTGCAAGCATGATCGCCGTTCCGCTGGGAGCGTCGATTTTTTGGTTGTGGTGCTTTTCGAGAATTTCAATATCGAACTGTCCTCCCAATACCTCTGCCGCAGTTTTTGCAAGCTTGCACAAAAGGTTTATGCCGAGTGACATATTGAAAGTGAAGAACACGGGAATTTGCTCTGCCGCCTTTTTGATTGCCTCGATCTGCTCCTCGTTGTATCCCGTTGTGGCAATGACAACTGCCGTTCCCGTGGAAAGGCAGTACTCCAGCAAATCGTTCAGACAAGAGGGGTGGGAGTAGTCTATAATAACGTCGGGCTTCACGGGCAGCTCCTTTGGTTTTTCATAAATCTCAAAATCCCCGTATTTTTCTGTATTAAGGTCAATTCCGGAAATGACCGTGCAGTCGGTTCTGTCCTTTATCACCGAGGAAATGACCCTGCCCATTTTTCCGTTAGCTCCGCATATCGTAACATTAACCATTTTATCAGTCCTTTCAATATGTAAAGCGTGATAGCTTTACATATATTTGCGTGCTTGCTTATTCATGATTTGGTGTAAAGCTATCCGCCTATACATATATTATTTGATTACTCCAACCGCTTTCATAGACTGCGTGAGAACATCTATCTTGCTCTGCTCCATTTTAAGCAGCGGCAGGCGGCACTCTCCCGCTTTGAAGCCCATAATGTTCATGGCTTCCTTAACGGGAATAGGATTTACATCAATGAAAAGATTATTGCAAAGGTCAAGGTATTTGATCTGAAGCTTTGCAGCCTCGGCAACGTTGTTGTCAAGACAAAGCTGTGCAATATCGTGGGTCTCCTTGGGGCAGACGTTTGAAAGCACGCTGATAACGCCTTTTCCGCCAAGAGCCATAATAGGTACTATCTGGTCGTCGTTGCCGCTGTAAACGTCCAGCCTGTCGCCGCACTTCTCAACAATTTTTGCGATAGCTGAAATATTGCCGCTTGCCTCTTTAACGGCGACGATATTCTTGTGGTTTGCAAGCGTGTCGTATGTATCAAGAGCAATATTCACGCCTGTTCTGGAGGGGACGTTATAGAGAATGATCGGTATGTTCACGCTGTCCGCAATAGCAGTGAAGTGAGCGATAAGTCCGCGCTGGGAGGTCTTATTGTAGTAGGGAGTAACCACCAAAAGCGCGTCTGCGCCAAGCTTTTCCGCTTCAACGGAGAGATTGACCGCATAAGCCGTGTCGTTGCTGCCGGTACCCGCAATAACCGGAACGCGCTTATTTACGCGGTCAACGCAGTACTTGATGCACTCGATATGCTCTTCGTCGGTCATTGTTGCGGACTCGCCCGTAGTGCCGCAGACAACTATCGCGTCCGTACCGTTCTCGATCTGAAAGTCGATAATTCTGCCGAATTCATCATAGTTTATGGAACCGTCGGCATTCATTGGGGTGATTATCGCAACTCCCGCGCCTGTAAAAACAGTATTTTTCATAAAAACGATCCTTTCCGAATTATTTAAGGTTTATAGTGTAGGTCAGCCAGCCGTCGTCGGAAATGTTTCCGCCGATCTTGCCGTAGAATTTTTGCGCGGACTTGTTCCAGTCAAGGCACTTCCATTCAAGCCGCGCGCAGTCAAGCTCTTCGGCGAGACGCTTCGCTTCGGCAAAAAGAGCAGTGCCGATACCGCCGCCGCGCTTGCTGTCGTCAATAAAAACGTCCTCAATGTAAAAGACCCGTCTGCCTGAAAAAGTGGCGATCTTGTAGGTGTACCATGTCATCATTCCCGCGGGAATACCGTCCTGCTCGGCAATAACGACACGCAGACCGTTTTCCTCGTTCATAAGCCCGATAAGCTTTTCCGCTGTGATATTGCAGCTTTCGCTCAGCTTTTCGTATTCCGCAAGCTTTTTAAGATAGCCTATAATCAGCTCGGCGTCAGCGTCCGTACCTTTTCTTAAAGTAATGCTCATTAGTCAAAATATCCCTTTGCAGCAAGAAGCTCAGCCATAAGAACAGCTCCTCCCGCCGCGCCGCGGAGTGTGTTGTGGGACAGGCATACAAACTTGTAGTCGTACTGCGTATCCTCGCGGAGACGTCCGATAGAAACAGCCATGCCGTTTTCAAGCATTCTGTCAAGCTTTGCCTGCGGACGGTTATCCTCCTCAAAATAGTTCAGGAACTGCTTAGGCGCAGAAGGGAGGTCAAGCTCCTGAGGTACGCCGCTGAAATTCTTCCATGCTTCAAGCATCTGCTCCTTTGTGGGCTTCTTTTTAAAGGAAGCGAACACTGCAGCCGTGTGACCGTCTGAAACGGGAACGCGGAGACACTGTGCCGTAATAGAAGGGGAGTCCGCATTAACGATCTTGTCGCCCTCAATGTGACCCCAGATCTTCAAAGGCTCCTGCTCGGATTTTTCTTCCTCGCCACCGATAAAGGGGATAACGTTGTCAACTATTTCGGGCATTGTCTCAAAGGTCTTGCCCGCTCCGCTGATAGCCTGATATGTGCAGACCAGAGCCTTTTCCACACCGAATTCCGCCATAAGAGGGTGCAGGGCGGGAACATAGCTTTGCAGCGAGCAGTTGGACTTTACCGCAATAAATCCGCGCTTAGTGCCAAGACGCTTGCGCTGTGCATTGATAATCTCAATATGCTCGGGATTTATTTCGGGCACTACCATCGGAACGTCGGAAGTACCTCTGTGCGCCGAGTTATTGGAAACTACGGGACACTCAGCCTTTGCGTAACGCTCCTCAAGAGCCTTTATTTCGTCTTTTTTCATGTCAACAGCGCAGAAAACAAAATCCACCATTCCTGCGATTTTGTCAATGTCGGCAGTTGCGTCCATAACGATCATATCCTTGATATTTGCGGGGATAGGTGAGGTCATAGCCCACTTTGCCCCTACAGCGTCCTCGTAACGCTTTCCTGCGCTTCTGGGAGAAGCCGCAACAGCCACTACATTAAACCAAGGGTGGTTTTCCAGCAGCAGGGAAAAACGCTGTCCCACCATGCCCGTGGCTCCGATAATGCCAACATTATACTTTTTCATACCAATATTGCTCCTTTAAATAAAAATTTACATAAAAACAAAAAAATCGGTTGCAAACCGATCCATCATACTATATAATAGAAATACTGACATTTTTATGCCAAAAGGCAAAGTCATGTCGATAGCACTCCATCACACGTGATGACAATTGCATACCTGTTCGATATGCAATCAGGAATCGGTTTGCCAAACTGTTTCCTTCGGCAGTATTGCCTTTCCCGCGCCATACGGACGACCTTGGCGGTCTTTGGTACGGTACTGATCGTTACTGCGCCTCTATCGGTTAATTACTATTTATTATATACAAAACGTTCTGCTTTGTCAATAGTTTTTAAAATATTTTATTTAAAAGGATCGTGTTAGAAATGAAAAAGCTCATGAACTCATTGCTGCAAATAGCTGCCGCTGTAATTATTACGCTTTCCCTGTCGGGCTGTGTGGAATATTTGGACGAACCTGATGAAAGCTTTGCGGCTGAAAGTGCGGTATCAATTTCCGAAACAACGGAAACCACGCCGCAGACTACCGAGACAGAACTTACCGAAACAACGACTGTCGCCGAACCCAAGCTTACGGAAACAACAACCACCGTTACCGAGACCGAGCAGACCGAAACAACTCGTGAAACAGCAGTCCCCGCAGAGCTGGACGGAGATTATCTCCAATGGGCGCAGACAGCCGCAGATACGGTTTACCGTTTCCTTAAAGAGGACAGGTATCATGCTAACGCTCCGGATATGTACAGATTTAGTTTTGCCGACCTGAATTTTGATGGAGTACCCGAAATCACTTTTTTTAACGGCGGTCAATGGGGCGGAGCAATGGCAGCGTGTACCCTTGAGGGAGATTTGTTATATAACTATTATTCAGCAATTTATAAAGAAAGCTATATAGCCGCTGTTGACAGTGAAACAGGTGAAAATGTCATGCTGTTTGAGACAAGCGGCGGACATGGTTTTGAAGGTTACCATATGGTATATGCGCTGAATAATGATGAGATTATTGAATTTAAAGAAGATATTATGTACGATTATGACGAAGAGGGAAACGACAGTATTGTAGGTTCGTATTTTTCTGTAAATAAAATAAAATTCAGCGGCGAATTCGGAAGAATGCTGAATGATTTATATGATTTAAAGGATTTGATTGAGAAAAGTGATGACGGTGACGAGTTGTATCAAAAATATTTCGGAAAATATGAGGAATTATACAGATTTAATTCCGAAACGGAAATGATAAAAGTTCCCGACAGAGATAATTATACACTTGACGACGTTTATGCCTGCGTTTCGCAGATGATGAAAAAATATTCTGAAAACCTGCCGCAAAATTAATGGAGGAATTAAAATGAAAAAAAGTATCAACACATTATTGAGCGTGACCCTTGCCGCGCTTATGGCAATTTCCCTGTCGGGCTGTAAAAATAAAGACGATATATTAAACAAAAATTCAGAAACGGAAAGCACAGTATCGTTTACGGAAACAAGCGTAACCAAAACGGAAACTTTCACAGATACCGAAACAGAACCAACCGTCACCGAAACGGAAATAACCGATACATCGACCGAGACCAACACCGAAACCGAGCCGACCGAAACAACATATGAAACCACGTTCACCGAAACTACAACGTCAAAAACGGAAACGATCACCGTCACCGAAACCGAAGCCGAAAAGCTTTCCGTGGAAAAGGACGGCAGCTACACCACCCCCGAGGACGTTGCCGAGTACATACACACGTTCGGTACTCTGCCGAATAATTTTATAACCAAAGACGAAGCAAAGGATTTGGGCTGGGACAACAAAAAGGGCAACCTCTGGGACGTTGCCGAGGGCAAAAGCATAGGCGGCGACTATTTCGGAAATTACGAGGGACTTCTCCCCAAAGCCAAGGGCAGAAAGTACACCGAATGCGATGTGAACTATGAGGGCGGCTACCGCGGCAGCGAGCGTATAATCTTCTCAAACGACGGACTTATCTACTATACAAACGACCACTATCAAACCTTTACGCAGTTATATTGAGGTGCAAGATGAAAGAAATTACAATTGATTTTAAAATACTTGATAACAAGGAAAAATTCTATGGCTATATTTCCGAGGAAATGGATTTCCCCGAATGGTTCGGCAGGAACGCCGACGCGCTTAACGACCTGCTTGATTGTGAGACGGACGTTCATATAACCGTGAAAAATTCAGTTTCCGCAGGAGATTGGGCAACTCCCATAATTTCCGTATTTTCGCACTTGAAATGCGTGGAATTTTCAAAAGAAAGAACCCTGCCGTCTATTGAAAATATGAAACGTTCCGACTTTTGGTATGACCTGCCCGAGGAGCTTATCGCCCAAACCCCCATAGAGCCGAGAAACCACTCACGAATGTTAAAGGTGGACAGGTCAACGGGGGAAGTGGAGCATACACATTTTTACAATTTGTGGGGTTATCTCAAAGAGGGCGATCTGCTTGTTATGAACGACTCCCGCGTACTTCCCGCACGTCTTTTCGGCGTTAAGGACGGAACAGGCGCAGTTGTGGAATTTTTGCTTCTGGAGCAAAAGGGGGACAAAGTCTGGGAAATCCTCGTCCGTCCCGGAAAAAAAGCCAAGCCGGGAGCAAAATTCACTTTCGGCGAGGGGCTGCTCCGCGCTGAAATTCTCGAAACCGTTGAGGGCGGAAACCGCCTTGCAAAATTTGAGTGCGAGGGAAACTTTTTCGCTGCTCTTGACGAGGTGGGACAAATGCCCTTGCCCCCATATATTACCGAAAANCTNGNNNANAAGGAGCGTTACCAAACCGTNTACAGCAGGGAATTAGGCTCNGCGGCNGCNCCCACGGCGGGACTGCANTTNACCGAGGAAATGCTTGCGGACTTNAAGAGNAAAGGNATAAACCTTGCCTATGTGACCCTCCATGTGGGACTTGGCACGTTCCGTCCCGTCAAGGAGGAAATGGTTCTCGACCACAAAATGCACAGCGAGCATTTTTCGATACCGCAGGAAACNGCGGAGCTGATAAACCGTACCAAAGCNGCAGGGGGACGNGTCATTGCCGTTGGTACGACTTCCTGCCGAACCCTTGAAAGCGNNGCGGAGCGTTACGGCGAAATAAAAGCCTGCGACGGNTACACNGATATTTTTATTTACCCGGGTTTTGAATTCAAGGTTCTGGACGGTCTTATCACCAATTTCCACCTGCCCGAAAGCACGCTTATCATGCTTGTGTCGGCGTTTATGGGTTACGAAAATACAATGAACGCCTACCAAAAGGCGGTTGAGGAGCGTTACCGCTTTTTCAGCTTTGGGGATTCAATGCTGATACTTTAGCAGTTGACAATTGACAGTTGATAGTTGACAGTTTTATATGTAAATGAAAGGATTGAATCAATATGTTTCCGCGGAGAATTTATGTTGTTTTGTATTTTTTGCCGATTCTTGGCATTTATAATATTGTCAAGGGAATTTTGTACTATATTTTTGCGGAGGGAAAAATAGCGATAGTCGCTAAAAAGTATGTCAAATCCGATTTTAACTCGCTTTGCAAAATATCTGTCAATATTGAGGATCAGGGAGAAATAATAACTGTTCCAATGGTGACTGATAAGGATATAGAGGCAGGCGATGAAATTATGGTCTGGTACTTAAAAAAATTCAAAAGATGCATTTGTGACAGAAAACAGCCGATAAAGGACGGATTGATCATAATAGGGTTAGTTGTGTTATGCGGGCTGATGTTTATTGCAAAAAATTAAAAGGAGAGATTTTTATGGAACTTTATGAATTTTTCTTTTTTTTTATCGACATGGACACCTCCGCGGTGGTGATATGCGACCTGTCCCACAAGGTCGTGTATATGAACCCCGCGGCGGCGGAGAGGTACAAAAAAAGCGGCGGATACGCACTTGTGGGAAGCTCCCTGCTTGACTGCCACAATAAGGCGAGCAGCGAAAAAATCCAGCAGGTCGTTGAGTGGTTCGGGAAAAGCCCCGACAACAACCGCGTCTACACATTTTACAACCCAAAGGAGAACAAGGACGTCTACATGGTAGCCCTCCGTGACGGCAGCGGCAAGCTTATCGGCTACTATGAGAAGCACGAGTACCGAAACCGTGAAACGGCGGAGTTTTACGCCATTGACTGAAAGGAGAGCGTATGACTTATAATTTTGATTTTAAACCCACAAGAAGACTTTTTATAAATGTCTGCACTTGGCTTGAACAGCATATTGACAGATATTTTCCGACTGAAAAGCCCGACCGCAATACAAGGGTTTACAAAAGCATGATTGGCGGAAAAAATGCTGTTGTGAGTTTTTCAAAGCAAGGTATTTCCGTTGAGTCGGATGATGATTTGTCAGAATATTTTAACAGGCGTTCACAAAACAATGAGTTTGAAATATATGACCGTTCGGCTAAAGAAAGACTTAAAAGAGCAGGTATTTCATTGGCTTTTTACATATTTGATATGATTGCTTACGGCTTTTTTATGGGGTTTTTTGCGTTTCTTTTTATAAAGGTTTTTAAAAGTGAGGCGTTGTTTTCACTGCCGATTTCTTTGCTGCTTACGGTTATAATGATTTTTGTTATATTTTTGCTTACTTTTAAGCCTGTTTATAAGCATACGGGCGAGCGCATAGGGAGGACTATGTTTATTCAAGGCGGCGGGATTTTCATAATTCTGCACGTGGCGTTTTTAATTTTGAAAACTATTGCCTATATAATTTACAAGGCTGTAAAAGAAAGCTTTGTAATTCCAAACTTTACCGTTGAGCAAATAGAGCGCGGCAGAGAATTTTACCACGATATTTCTACATTAGCATGGGCAACGCTTTTTTTATATGCTATTTCTGTAATTTTACCGCTTATTATTGCTATGGCAGTATCTTCACACAGGCTTGATAATATTGATATTGCCAAAGAAAATTTTGCGGAAACTGATAAAATTGAAACTCCCTAAATCGAAAGGAACTTAAACTATGTACACATTACTTAAACAAGAGGGCAGCGC
>JAAVHL010000046.1 GCA_014799735.1 Ruminococcus sp. | reverse complement strand
GTCGTTGTATATGCCCAGAAGCTCTGCGGATACGCTTCCGTCAGTGGTAAACTCCGCTTTGGGAAGAGCGTAGTATTCGGTCATGTCAGCCGAATTATCCCCAACGGCAGGAAGTTCATTGTCAAAGGTACTGTCCGAAATTTCGCTTCGGGACAATGTGCTGAAAAACTGTCCGAACCGTCCCGAAACTGCGCCGACGGTTATTCCCATACATGCGGCAACCGCCGCTGCCGCAATGACAGTCTTAACTATACGGCGGGATTTTTTCGTAGCAGATTTCGCGGAAATATTTTTCATAATTCTGCTTTTTACTGCCGCCGTAATATAATTCTCTCCACCCGCCTCGGGAAAGTCATTCGGAGTGTGCAGAGAAAACAAATCGTAAAAATCAATCTTCATAAACAATTCCTCTTTCCGTAAGTATTTTTTTCAGCCGGCTTCTCGCCCGAAAAAGACGTGTTTTTGCCGCTCCCTCGGTAATTTCCAGTTCCTCGGCTGTTTCTTTCAGGGTGCGGCAGTAATAGTACGTCCGAACAAGTATCTCCCTGTCGGAGCTTTCCATTTCCTCCAACGCGTTGGCAAGAGCCTCCGCAAGCAGCCGCTTGTCCGATTCGCTTTCAATATCCGACGACACGGACAGAAGCTCGTCCTCCAGAGGCTGCCACTGCCTTGACGAACGCAGGCGGCCGAGCGCCTTGTTCCGCGCCGCCGCGGCAAGGTACGGCTTCAGATTTTCCGCGGTAAGCATTTTCGGACTGCGCCATACCGCTGTGAAAACGTCTGCGGCAAGCTCCTCCGCATCGCTCTCCGACAGAACTGGCAGAACGATTCGGCGGATTATCGTCCCCACATATGCGGCGTATTTGTCTATAAGACTTTCCAATCCGCTCACGTCCCCGCTTTTCAGACGGCGCACAATTTCTTTATCGTTCATCGGCGTTTCTCCTCCTTTCANCCTTATAGACGCTNATAGCCNNCAAAAGGTTACNCTCTTAGAAAAATTTCCGCAAAGTTTTTCGTCANGGTATTGAAATTTTCCNCAAAATCTGATAAAATAATATAGTATNTTTTTGAAAGGCGGCTTTTAGTATGGTTTCGGAATTTACCAATCTTATCGACTTGAACGATATGCCCGTAAAATGGTGGAACGAGGTTCTCGCTCTCGGNTCGGAAATATGCGACGCTCCCGANAAGTNCGCCCATGAATGCGACGGAAAGATNATGGCTACNCTTTTCTACGAACCGTCNACCCGTACCCAGATGTCCTTTCAGACNGCCATGCTGAAGCTNGGNGGAACCATTATCGGCTTTGACAATCCCGCCACCTCCTCAGTTGCAAAGGGNGAAAATCTGAANGATACNACAAAGATAGTTTCGGGNTACGCCGACATTATGGTAATGCGCCACCCGAAAGAGGGCTCTGCAAAGGCNGCCGCCCTTACAGCNGAATGTCCCATAATCAACGCNGGAGACGGCGGACACCTCCACCCTACCCAGACCCTTACCGACCTGCTTACNCTTTCAAAGGAAAAAGGNCGNCTGGACNGTCTTACNNTNGGACTGTGCGGCGACCTGAAAAACGGCAGGACTGTACATTCNCTGTGCAANGCNCTGTCCTGCTATCNGAACAANAAATTTGTNNTTATNTCNACTCCCGANCTGAGNCTGCCTTTCTACATAAAGGATATTCTGAANGCCTGCGGCTGNCCTTTNAAGGAAGTAAANTCNATTGAGGAAGCNATNGGCNGTCTGGACGTTCTCTATATGACAAGAATACAGCGNGAACGCTTTTCNTCTCCCGAAGAGTANGAGNGGCAAAAGGACGTNTANNGNCTGGACAAGGCNAAAATGTCAAANGCNAAGNCNGACCTGTGCGTACTNCACCCNCTGCCCCGCGTGGACGAGATCGCTATCGAGGTTGACGACGACCCACGCGCGCTGTANTTCAAGCAGGCTAAGTACGGTATGTANGTCCGNATGGCGCTGATNATGACGGTACTGAAAAATCAGAATCCNACGCCNCTGCTGACNGGCAAGACCCGCAAAGGCAANGTCTGCTCNAACCCGAACTGCATTACTCAGACAGAACACTATCTGCCNAAAAGCTTCCGCGGAAAGGGCGATACTCTCGAATGNGAATACTGCGACGANCGTTTNCTGCAAAANCATTAANNTCTGCNATGAAAAAGAAAAAGCTCCGTTTTCCGGAGAAAACGGAGCTGTAACTTTGCTACTGTATGCAATCAGTCAACAATGAATTCCTTGATCTGAGCAAAGAANTCGGAAGCATCGTCGGTATGAGCTTCAAGCTTAATCGGCTTAGAGAGATCAAGGCTGAAAATACCCATAATGGACTTAGCGTCTACCGCGTATCTTCCCGAAATAAGGTCAACGTCATAATCGCACTGAGATACAACCGTCACAAAGCTCTTNACATCGTTGATAGTACCCAACATTACTGTAGTCTTGTTCATAATTTGTCCCTCCAAATAATGAGAATTTTTACCTCTCGGTATACNTATAGCATAGCAGTTTTATNNCGTTAAGTCAAGAGNATTTTCAAAACTTTTTTTAATTTTATANTTATATGCATTTTTTNANNGATTTGCCCCNTTGGCTTTTGTTATATTTCACAATTTTAGGTGATTTTATGAATATTTACTATATAACNTTCGGCTGCAAGGTCAATNTGTACGAGACGGAAAACATGAAGCANCGCTTTTCCGAACGCGGACACANCNCAGTCCNGTCNGAAACCGAAGCGGACGCTTTNCTTATCAACTCCTGCACCGTTACCGAGGGCAGCGACAAAAAGCTGAAAAANGAGATAAGGCGGCTNAAAAGGTCGTACCCCGAANCNGNCATAATNCTGACNGGCTGCTTTCCGCAGGCNTTTGCCGACAAAGCCGCNGAGCTNTANGANGCGGACATTGTGGCGGGTACAAAAGACCGNGCCGCTCTCCCCGACNTGCTTTCGCGGTTNNTTGANGACAGGCAGCGGATNGTGAACGTNCAGTCCTATNANAGAAACGAAGCCTTTGANAGNATGGCAAACACNGGCTACGACAGCAACACNCG
Organism: Ruminococcus sp.; assembly: GCA_014799735.1. Classification (GTDB taxonomy): domain Bacteria; phylum Bacillota; class Clostridia; order Oscillospirales; family Ruminococcaceae; genus RGIG8773. Next base: position 6,276 of record JAAVHL010000046.1, on the reverse strand, counting down.
CGCTTTCGTTAAAATTCAGGACGGNTGCAATATGTTCTGTTCCTACTGCATTATTCCCNATTCNAGGGGCGGNTTCCGCTCAAANCCGCTTGGAGACATTGTTTCCGAGGTNACAGCTCTTGCCGCGGCGGGCTANAGGGAGGTCGTNCTGACAGGNATCAACCTTTCCTTTTACGGTGTGGACTTCGGTCTGCGNCTTGCGGACGCGGTGNAGGCGGTCTGCGGCGTTGAGGGCATNGAACGTGTNCGNCTCGGCTCNATAGAACCNGAAGTGATCTCNNCCGAGGACGTNANACGNTTTNCNGNNCAGAAAAAGCTNTGTCCCCAGTTTCACCTGTCCCTCCAGAGCGGCTGCGACAAAACGCTGAAAGCNATGAACAGGCGGTACAGCTCNGCGGACTACGAGAANATTGTAAANCTTNTNAGAACAAATTTTGAAAATTGTNCNATNACNACCGATATAATGGTAGGATTTCCCGGNGAAACCGANGAGNATTTTNANACNTCCNTNANATTTGCCGAGNANATAGGCTTTGCCAAAGCNCATATTTTCCANTATTCGCGGAGAAAAGGCACTCCNGCCGCNGAAATGGAGNGNCANNTNCCNGAAGCCGTTAAGCGTTCCCGCGCGGCAAAAATGGCTGANGCTATGGAAAANCGCCGCGAAGCTTTCCTGCAAAGTCAGGTGGGGACNGTCGCTNCNGTGCTTTTCGAGAGGGAAAAAAGCGACGGTTTTCCNCACGGNTANACGCCAAACTACACNCAAGTAAAAATTTCAAAAAAAAATCACAATATTAGTTTGCGTAATCGNATNTTTTATGTTAAAATAATAGGGTTAGATAAAGATCGCTGTTTAGGCGAGATTTTATATGAAGGAGAGTAAAATTATGTCAGTCTTTCGTATCTATGTTGAAAAAAAACCGGAGTATGCCGTTGAAGCCAAAAATCTCTTATCGGATATAAAGACGGCTCTGCGCCCCGACGGGCTCAGGAACATACGCGTCCTTAACCGCTACGACGCCGAGGGTCTGAGCGAGGCGGATTTCAGACTGGCGGCTGTCAACGTCTTTTCCGAACCTGCGGTGGACGTTTGCTCCTACAAGCTCCCCGANATCAAGGAAAACGANACCGTTTTCGCGGTNGAGTATCTTCCCGGTCAGTTCGACCAGCGNGCCGATTCCTGCGAACAGTGTATCCAGATACTNACTCAGGGNGANCGGTGCAAGGTCAGAAACGCGCGNGTCTATATNCTTGAGGGCAGACTTTCTCCCAAGGAACTCTCCGCTGTAAAGTCNTACATCATCAACCCCGTGGANAGCCGCGAGGCNTCCCTTGCCGAGGTGAGCACNCTTGCCTCNGAATACGATATCCCCACAACGGTGGAGACACTCACAAACTTCATCTACCTGAAAGAAGCGGANCTTGCCAGCTTTATTGAAAAGTACGGTCTTGCTATGGANNTGGACGACATAAAGTTCTGCCAGAANTATTTCAAGGAGACCGAAAAGCGCGANCCNACAATTACCGANATAAGAATGATCGACACNTACTGGTCNGATCACTGCCGCCACACNACGTTCCTGACTACCATTGACGACGCGGNGATAAATGCNGANTATATAAGAAAAACCTATGAACAGTANATTAACGTCCGCAGAGAGCTTGGCAGAGGCAGCAAGCCNGTTACTCTTATGGACATTGCNACCATTGCCGCNAAAAAGCTGAAAAAGGACGGNNTTCTNAAAGANCTNGACGAATCCGAGGAGATCAACGCNTGCTCCGTTAANATNAANGTTGACGTTGACGGAGANTTNCAGGACTGGCTGTTCATGTTCAAAAACGAGACNCACAACCACCCNACNGAGATCGAGCCNTTCGGCGGCGCGGCTACCTGCNTNGGCGGAGCTATCCGNGACCCGCTTTCGGGACGTTCCTACGTTTATCAGGCTATGCGCGTNACNGGCGCGTCAAATCCNCTTGTTCCNGTTGAGGACACTGTTCACGGCAAGCTTCCCCAGAGAAANATNACNGTNGGAGCGGCTAACGGCTACAGCTCNTANGGNAATCAGATAGGTCTTGCCACAGGTCACGTTGCGGAGGTCTACCACCCCGGCTATGTTGCGAAGCGTCTTGAAATAGGCGCNGTAGTGGGCGCAGTTCCCGAGGAAAATGTTGTCCGCGAAACTCCCCTGCCCGACGACGTTATCATACTCCTTGGCGGACGCACGGGTCGTGACGGCTGCGGCGGCGCTACAGGCTCGTCCAAATCNCACACCGAGGCTTCTCTCGAACACTGCGGCGCGGAGGTACAGAAAGGTAATCCNCCNGAGGANCGCAAGCTTCAGAGNCTGTTCAGAAATNCNNATGTTACAAAGATGATAAAACGCTGCAACGACTTCGGCGCAGGCGGTGTTTCCGTTGCTATCGGNGAGCTTGCGGACGGTCTGGATATCGACCTTGACAAGGTACCGAAAAAATACGACGGTCTTGACGGCACGGAGCTTGCTATNTCNGAAAGNCAGGAGCGTATGGCTGTNGTTGTCCGCAGAGAGGACGCGGANANGTTCATTGCCGNNGCNGCNAANGAAAACCTNGAAGCAACNCTTGTTGCCGTNGTNACCGAAGAGCCNCGTCTNAAAATGACATGGAACGGCAATGTNATNGTCAACCTTTCAAGAGAATTCCTTAACTCCAACGGCGCGGAGAAACACACTACCGTTTCTGTTCCCNTTCCCGTTACCAAGCAGCTNAAAACCTACAGCGACACNGCCGACAGCTGGGANCTGCTNATGACAAACCTTAACGTCTGCTCGCAGAAAGGTCTTGTGGANTATTTTGACTCCACNATCGGCGCNGGCACNGTACTTATGCCTTTCGGCGGAAAATATCAGCTTACNCCNACTCAGGCAATGGCGGCGAAGATACCNGTACTTAAAGGCGAGACNGACANCTGTTCCATCATGGGCTGGGGCTTCAANCCNTATGTTACNGACAGAAGTCCTTACCACGGCGCNATGTTTGCGGTGATCGAGTCNATCGCAAAGCTTGTTGCGGCAGGCGGAAGCTANAAAAAATGCTGGCTGACTTTCCAGGAATATTTNGAGAGAACTCAGAACAATCCCACNCGCTGGGGCAAGCCCTTTGCNGCTCTGCTNGGNGCGTTCAAGGCTCAGCTTGAGCTTGGCTGCGGAGCTATCGGCGGCAAGGANTCNATGTCGGGTACNTTTGAAAATATCGACGTTCCCTCTACTCTGGTCTCNTTTGCGGCGGGAATAGCTTCGTCGAAAAATATNATTTCCCCCGAATTNAAAAAGGCGGGAGACAAGGTNATACTTATCGTTCCCGATCTGGANGAAAACGGTCTGCCCNTATTCGACAGCGTTAAGTCCTGCTTTGAAAGAGTGGAAAAGCTTATCGCGGACAAGACCGCNGTTGCGGCNTGGGCTATGGGCTTCGGAGGAGTTGCGGAGGCGGTCGCGAAAATGTCCCTCGGCAACAGGATAGGCTTCAAATTCAGCAAGAAGATTTCCGACGATCTGCTGTTCTACTCCAGATACGGAGCGTTTGTTGTTGAACTGGACGGCGATCCGTTCACCGTTGAGAACGTTATCGGCGAGACCATTTCCGACTACAAGATTGATTGCAAGACCTACACCGTTGACATGGCGGACATTCAGAAAAAATGGGAGGACAGGCTCGAACCAGTATTCCCCTGCAATATCAAGTCGGACGACAAGCCCGCGAAGATCTTCACCTACACCGCAAAGGATACCGTTCAGCACGCTTCATCATTTGCAAAGCCAAAGGTGCTTATTCCCGTATTCCCCGGCACAAACTGCGAGTACGATACCGCAAGAGTGTTTGAGCGCGCGGGCGCTGAGCCTGAAATAGTGGTAATAAAGAACCTTTCCACGGCGGCTCTGGAGGAAAGCGCGTCTTACTTTGAAAAGGCTGTGAAGCAGTCCCAGATAATCATGATCCCCGGAGGATTTTCCGGCGGTGACGAGCCTGACGGTTCTGGCAAATTCATCACCGCGTTCTTCCGTAATCCCCGCGTAAAGGACGCTGTTCACGATCTGCTTGACAACCGCGACGGTCTTATGCTGGGCATATGCAATGGCTTCCAGGCTCTTATCAAGCTGGGACTTGTTCCTTTCGGAAAGATCGTTGACATGACCGACGACTCCCCTACCCTTACGTTCAACACCATCGGCAGACACCAGTCCATGATGGTGAACACACGTATCGCTTCCACAAAGTCTCCGTGGCTTGCGGGCTGTGAAGTGGGAGACATTCACAGGGTTGCGGTTTCCCACGGCGAAGGACGGTTCGTTGCTTCTCCCGAGCTGATAAAACAGCTTGCGGACAACGGTCAGATAGCCACTCAGTACGTTGACCACGACGGAGCGCCGTCAATGAACATCAGGTTCAATCCCAACGCTTCATTTGAGGCGATAGAGGGTATCACCTCCCCCGACGGACGTATCCTCGGAAAGATGTGCCACAGCGAACGTATCGGCTCGGATATCTGCAAAAACGTTCCCGGAAACAAAGACCAGAAGATTTTCGAGAGCGGAGTTGCGTACTTCAAGTAATTCAAATAATAAAAAATATCCCGAAAAAGCTAAGTTCTTTTTCGGGATATTTTTTATTTGCATAATAATAATTATTTGGACTTCCCCAGAAAAGTCGGTCTGAACCATTTTCTGTAGCATTCTATTATAAGCGTGAGAGCGTACTCGTACAAAAGGAAAACCAGATTTCCCGCCACCAAAAGCGCAGGAATAAGCCATTCGTTATAGAAGCCGAACTCCTCGAACAGATCGAGAGTACCCAGAAGATTTGCGGTCACATAATAAATTATCACTATCGACGCGTTGAACACCGCAAGCTTGCACAGCCAGCACAGTACTTTCAGCTTAATTTTCTCAAAGTAAGATTTTGCAACGGGATAATACCCGAAAAGCAGTGTGAAAAACAGCCACGCGTCCTTATCAGGGGTGACAAAAAATGACAGCACAGACACCGCCGCGTAAGTGACAAACGCCCATGAGCTGCTTATCTCTATCGCCACAACAAATATCAGCATTCCCGCAAAAAGCGGCAGGGTTATGCTCAGCGGAGGAATTACCGCCGTCAGGAACATCAGCAGCAGGCACAGAGCCGACACCACTCCGCCCAGCGCAACTTTATAGCTTACCTTTTTCATAATATTTCCCTTTCGTCAGCAGCAGGGTATGCAGTCCCCGCCCATGCACTCGCAGCAGCAGTCCGCGCAGATCAAGCCGTTGCATATATCGCACACGCTGCACCCGAACGTTCTTCCGTTTCCGCCGAAAGGGTTTCCGTTTGGGTCGCCCTGCATATAGCCGTTCCTGCTCTCGGACATATGTCTCAGCGCGGAATTATATTCGGGATTGTAGGGCTCCATTCTGCACGCCTGCGAAAAGTTTGAATAGGCCTCGTTAAGCCAGCCGCGGGCATAGCACACGCTCCCTTTAAGGAAGTACCATTCGGCGGTTTTTTCGTCAATGCTTTCAAGCATACTGTCCGCGTCGTTGTAGTTGCCGTTCTGGAGCTGACGGCGCACCTCGGAAAAGCCTCCCGCCGATGACTGTCCTGCGCCTCCGCGTCGGATATTCATAATACTGTCGAAAGCCGCGGTCACCTCAGCAAGCTTTTCTTCGTCTCCCTCGTAACGCCGCATAAGACTTTTATAGGCGTCTCTTACCTCCTCGTCGGAGGACGTGGGCATTACTCCAAGAATTCTGTAAGGGTCGTACATATTCTATACGCGGCCTAAGGCCGCACTCCTTTCCGTAATTGCACTGCGGGTCACTGCTCGTCAAGCTCCTCGTTTTCCTCTTTTTTCTTGATAAGGTCGTAAAAGCCGTTTTTCAGTCCCAGATAAACGATATTGTCAATGATTGGCTTGAAACGCTTTATTTCAAGATGGACGTATGAATCCGCAAGCGCGCCGAGGGTGAAATTCACACTGTCGGTGGTGCGCTTCTGTATCTCTGGAAGATTAAGGTCGTTGATAGTCGGATTGCCGATAACAAGCGGATTGAAGCCGCCCTTGCGGAAATCCTTTTCCACGTCGTCGAAAGCGTCGGCGATGTAGACGTACCGTCCCAGCAAATACCCGAAACGCCGCAGTATGCGCTGTTCCTCCTTGTCCTCGGAAAGACCCGCGGCAATCTCGGCAAGTATATTCGAGGATGGCTCGGAGGCGCGGTCAATTGATTTGCAGTTGTCCTTTTCAAGCTTCGCCTG
>JAAVHL010000016.1:14598-21794 GCA_014799735.1 Ruminococcus sp. | reverse complement strand
AGGTTCTCGCCTATCTTGACCGCGCTAAGAAGCATTATCTTTGATATTTCGTCGAGCTGTCTCAAGCGGTTGTTGAGCTTGTTCACCGCGCATATGGACGATATCAGATCGATAACGATAAGCACCGACCATAATACGATAAGCGCAAGTCCCAGCCGCACGGGGATCATGTCAATGATCTTTTCCACCATCGGCTGCACAAGGCGTATAACGATAACGCAGCCCATTCCCCATAAAATAGAAATTTTAAGGCAGATATAGCCCTTGTAATTGTATCTTTCATGGGAGTAGTCCCACCAGCGCGCGCCGAAAAGCTTTTCCATGCCAAGTCCCACAAGAAGCTCAAAGGTGGTGCAGAGAATGCTTGTAACAATAAAAAGCGGCAGTACAGTGTGCGACACGGGACGGAAAAACACTGTCACCATAATAACTCCGAAGCCGTATATCGGACATATCGGCATATTCAGGAAGCCCCTGTTCTGGTATTCGCCGGTTTCCAGCGTCATCCAGCAGACTTCTATTCCCCAGCCTATAAACGCCCAGAAAATGAACATATGAAACATCTGGTACAGGCTGAATTCTATAAATGGAATCGGTTCCACAAAATCCCTCCAAAAGCTTGTCAGTATTGTCAGTAAAACACCCACGAAGTATATTATACCACATATAATATGCTTGTCAATACATTTTGAAATATGTTACAATTCCGCAATATTTTACTCGACCGGCTTTCGACTTTGGGGTACGGCGGGGGAGGGGGAAATCATTTTAGTGTGGTAAATTTGTCTATTCTCTCACAAAAACATAATAATCCGTATCAAATCCGCCCCAGCGGTAATCGCCGCTTTTCCACTCGATAATGAGGAAATCCCTGCAGTTTACGGTGCGTATCTCATAGGCGCATGCGGTACTGTTCCACTTCCTCAGGACATATCCTTTCGTCCATGTCTGCATATTGTCGCCGCTGATGATCTCGTCCCCGTAAAGGCTGACGCAGCCGCCGTTCGCAAAAAATTCGATCTCCCTGAAGTACAGCTCCGACTTTTCGCAATGGGAACTTTCCGCGCTGAAGTCCTCCCTGCGGCGGATAAAATCAAAAGCAGTCCACCTGCCGAGGACGCGCCTGTCCTCCTCAAATGGCAGATCAATACTGTCTCTGCGGGCAATTTCCTTTTTTGTGTAACGTCTGCCGTCAAGCTTGCGGAGGGTAACGTTCTCAGTCTTCCCGCTTTCCGAATAGTCGTAGGATTTCATGACAATGTCCATGTACAGACTGTCTCCGCGGTGTTCCGTAACATAGCCGCAGGCGTAAGCATTAACGCCGTCGTCGTAAAGAAACTTGCCTTTCGTCCACGAATAGCACCAGTACCATTCGCCGCCGGGCAGAAAGAAAATCTGCCGATTTTTACTTCCCGGAGCAGGACATTCGTCATCCGCGGTGACGATCTCCCATCTGCCGATAACGGCTTCGTCGTTTTCAAAAGGAAGCTTTACGTTTTCCCTCACAGGCTTAAAGCTTTCGCTTTGTTTCATAAGATCAGCTCCAAGTATAATTTTTTCGGTTTCGCCAAGATTCTGAATGACCGTTTCAAGAGCCGCTCTTTTCCTGCCGAATATTTCCCGAATTGCTTCATCGCCGCTTGCCTGAATAATACTCTTTATTTCCGCCAGAGAAAACCCCGCCGCTTTAAGCATACCGATTTTTTTGCAGACCTCGACCTGTCCCTTGCCGTAGTATCGATACCCTGTGAACCTGTCAGTGTAAATGGGACTGAGCAGCCCCTGCTCGTCGTAATAGCGGAGCGCGGAAACGGATATCCCGCAGACCCTCGCAAACTCACCGATCTTCATAATATCATCACCCTGATTTACCGTATATTACCGTTATTTTACACGGGCAAACACATAATAATCAGGCTTCATTCCACCGTAAATGTAGTTGCCCATTTTCCATTCCATAAACAGATAATCTGAACCGTTTATCTCACGTATCTCATAAGACGCCGCAGTTGTACGGTGACTGTTCAGCACAAAGCCTTTTGTCCACCTATCATGCCACACATCGTCCATATATTTTTGAGTAAGCTTTCCGTCGGCAAAAAATTCTATCGACTTAAGATAAAGACCGTCACTCTTCATGTCGGGAGAAAAATTCTCTAAAAGCTCGCTGCCGCCAAATCCTACAGAGACCCATTTTCCTATAACTTTATCATCGTCTGCAAATGGCATATCAATATTATCGTGATTGCCGAGGGTTGCCTTTTGGTAGCGGTTACTGTTCTCCTTAACAAATACCTCGGTCTTATCATCAAGTTTTAAAAACAGATAAGCTTTACCCTCAAAGCTATGTATGTCATATCTGTATGTAAGAACAGGCTCGTCTCCGCCGTAATGTATCAGCAGGATACCCTTTGTCCAGCCCTCAAATATCCAGTAATCCTCACTGTTCGGAAGAAAATACAAGTCCTCAAATTCACCGCTTTTATCGCTCAGATGTTCAAGAGAAAGACCTTTTGTATCATCAATCCAGCCGATATTTTTCCATTTTCCTATTGCCGCTTCATCATTAATAAATTCCATTCCGTTTAACATTTTCCCATTCCTCTTTTAAAATAGAATAACACAGTGTGTCGCTTTTATCACGGGCGTGTTTTCTCAGTCTTCCCTCAAAGGTAAATGAACATTTTTCTAAAACCCTTGCGCTCTCCTTATTGTGTGACCGTACCCATGCAGCGACAACCGATAAATTCATTTCTTTGAAGCCATGATCAAGCATCATTTTTACAGCCTGCTCTGCGTACCCGTTGTTTCGGTATTTGGCAGCTATAGCATATTCCATTTCCATATAGCCGTCATACCTATTCATATCGCTTAGACATATAAATCCTATAAAGATATCATTTCTTTTGCCGGTGATAACCTTAAAGCCCTTGTTGTTTTTCCAGCAACTGACCGCATTTTGACCGTCGATCAGCGAATTGTAAAAACCTATCCCGCTTTTCCTCAAGGTATCATCAAGGCACATTTCATATAAAGCCTGTGCATCACGCTCCTGCCAATTTCTCAATATCAAATCTTTTGTTTCCATGGACTGTTTCTCCTGCAAATTCCGATTTGCTCGCATTTTCGTAAAATATAATGCGCGCATCCTATAAGTAAAGTATAATTCTAAAGTATAGTTGAGAGTCAAGGGCTTTACGGAAAAATAAAAGCCTCCTCCTCCGTGCAATGTCGATACGGAAGCTTTTTTACTGTCTCGGAAACAAAATTTGCCGCCGTCACTGTAGACGGCGGCAAGCATAAAGGCTCAGCCTTTTTCGGAAGCGGCTTAAAGCTTTTTAATATACGGGACCTTGTTCCATAAGAGCAAGTATCTCCTTGTGGGTAGGCATGGCGGGTATTGCTCCCACCTTGGTCGAGCTTAACGCTCCGCAGGCGTTGGCGTAGGTGGCAAACTCCCGCAGATCCTCCATTTCTATCTCGTCCATGGACTTGCCCGAAAGCACCAGCCGCGACAGGAATGCGCCCAGGAAGCTGTCTCCCGCGCCGAGGGTGTCCACCGTCTCCACCTTAAAGGTTGGCAGACGCTCTATGCCGTGCTTTGTGGCAATTATGCAGCCCTTTGCACCCTGAGTAATGCACACTACCTTTACTCCGTAGCCGAGAAGCTTTGCTATGGCGGGAAGCAGGTTTGCGCTTTCTGTGATTATCTGAAGCTCTGCTTCGGACACCTTTACAACGTCAGCGTACATGATCACGCTGCGCATCGCCTTTATGGCAGCTTCCTTTGATTCCCACAGCCTCTCGCGCCAGTTTGGATCGTAGGAAATTATCTTGCCCTGCTGCTTGGCGTATTCCACCGTGTTTATCACCGCAGATTTGGACGGCTCCGAGGTCAGCAGAAGCGCGCCGAAATGGAGCAGCTTGCAGCTGTCTATAAGCTTGAGATTTACCTCGCTGTAGTTTAAATTAAGGTCTGCGCTGTTTTTGCGGTAGAAAACGAAATCCCGTTCGCCGTCGCCGATTTTTCTTACAAAAGCGAGCGTTGTGGAGAAATTCTTGTCCAGTATAACGCCTTTTGTTTCCACACCCGCGTCCGAGAGCGTGTCTCTCAGGTATTTGCCGAACATATCCAGACCCATCTTTCCGATAAATCCGCTTGACACGCCCAGCTTTGCGGCCATTACCGCAACATTTGCGGGAGCTCCGCCCGGGTTCTGCTTGTAGAAGATATCCCCCTTTTCGTCCGCCTCCGAAGCATCCTCAATATCCTGCATATTGTGCATGGCGGTAAAGTCCACCAGCATTTCGCCTATCGACATAATATCGGGCATAAAATCCCCCCCTTTTCGTACAATGTTTGTATAAAAGCTTTCTCTCGTCTCGGAAACAAAACTGTCATTACTTGCCATAGACGGCGGCAAAGGGTAAAGGCTCAGCTTTTTTTCTTTGTGCAATTTGCATTATGTATATTATAACATATTTTTCAACAATTTCAACAGGTTTTTGTTAATTTTACCGTTTTGTAATTTTTTACTGTCCCTGTTCCGCAGGTTCGGAGGACTGAGCCACCTGGTCGGGATAAAGCTTCAGTATCTCCATGATCTTGTCGTAGCTTTTCACAAAAACGTCCACCGCATGGGGAGCGAACTGTGTGCCGCGCTGACGGACAATTTCAGCATAAGCCTTTTCAGGAGGCCAGCCGTCCTTGTAGGAACGCTTTGATACCAGCGCGTCAAAAACGTCCGCAACCGAAACGAAGCGGGAAATATAGTCTATCTTTTCGCCCGCATAGCCAAGATAGCCCTTGCCGTCCCAGCGTTCGTGGTGGTAAAGCGCGATCCTGCGCGCCATTGACATCACTTCGCCCGGAGAATTTTTCAGCAGCTCCTCGCCGAGGGTAACATGGGTCTTGATAACGCTGAATTCCTCATCTGTAAGCCTGCCGGGCTTTTCCAGTATTTCCGGAGGGATAAGCAGCTTTCCTATATCGTGCATCATGGCCGCAAGAGCGATCTCGGTGCATTTTTCCTCGTCAAAGCCGGTGTTGAGAGCCATTACGCGTACATATTCGGAAACACGCTTTACGTGCTGACCCGTCTGTCTGGACTTGGACTCGGAAATTTCCGCAAAGGAAAGAATGACCGATTCCTGCGTTTTGAAGATGTCGCTGTTTACCTTGGTCTGCCGCATGGCGGTGTCGATATTGCTGTAAAGAATATCCAGCGAGCTTTTCAGCAGGATATCGTTTGTGACCACGGGGAACTCCATTGAAATGTAGAAAAGCAGGTCGTCGTCCTGATAAAAGCTCATGCCTATGCCGTTGGGAGTGATCTGCACGTCGTCGCGGACTTTCTGCTTTACCAGCGGATAAGCGAAGCTGATATTCGGCAGCTGTACCGTTACTATTCCGTTTTCGGCGTGGGCAAGTCCCGACGTGAGGTTGTCGTCAATGTGGTGGAACGCTCCGTCCTCGGTGTGAACGCCCATTGCTATCACGGGAATGCCCGAGCTGCCCTGAACCTTTGAGGTAACGGTGTATACGGCGTTCTTGATAAGACCTGCAAGCTCCAGCATATTCATTGCACCGTAAAGCTTGCGGGACGCGTCGATGATAGTGTCCAGACTGTCCTTGGTACGGTTTATCTCGTCGATGGAGGTATTGAGCTTTGAGAAAATGTTCTGAGTATTCTTACCAAGTATAATGCAGACGATCGCAAACGCGGTGAATATAAGAAGCCGCGGCAGAAGTCCGTAAAGCAGTATGCGGTGCAGTGTGTGGAGAGGATCGTCAACTACGAACAGCGAAGCGCTTACAATATGGGCCGCGGTCATAAACACAGCGGTCTCAACAGCGGTAAATATTGTAAGCCTGTTGTCAAAGTACATGACCGAAAGGATCAGCGGGAAAACCAGCGGCATTATCATATGATATGTCAGAACGGAGTAGGCAAGACATATCGCTATTGACGCGCACGTTATCGTAGAATATTTCATCCAGTTTTCGTACTTTTTGCGGACAAGCAGAGCAACCTTGGGGAAAGCCATTATCGCCGCAAAGATAACGGTCACTATCCTCATAGGAGTCTTTTCCACGACGAAAATATCAAGCTCGTTAAGCAGAAGGACAACACAGAAAAGCCCTATGCAAAGCAGCAGGATATTTGCTAGGGAACGGTTGGTTTTCTCGTCGGATATGGTTAAAATATATTTGTTCATTGAAATACCTCGGAAAAATTTTATATTAAAATATTATTGCGTTATTATATAATAGTATGAGCCTCAGCATAAACGGAAAACTCAAACAATAACTATTATAGCACATAATTTTTCCGTTTTCAAGGTGTTTTTTCACCAAAAATACCAATTTTGGCATGACGTCCCGCGAACTTTGCTATTTTTTTCAAAAAAACACTTGCAATTCGGAAAAATGTGTGATATAATAATTAATGTCATAATATTAAGATTCACAAAAGACCGGAAAGCTCCGGTCTTTTGTGCTGTATGCACTTATTGAAAGGATTGATCCAATGGCAGGAAAAAAAGGCGGTAAAGGCGGAAACACCGCCGCTGCGGTATGGGATATCGCAAAGCCCATTGCAGACGGTCTGGGACTTAAGATCTGGGATGTGGTGTTTGAAAAGGAGGGCGCGATGTGGTACCTCAGGGTCTTTATTGACAAGGAGGATGGCGCGGTGGACATGGACGACTGTGAAAACATGACCCGTCCGCTTTCAAAGGCTCTGGACGACGCAGACCCCATCGAGCAGAACTATATGCTTGAAGTCGGCTCTCCCGGTCTGGGCAGGGAGCTGAGGCGTCCCGAACACTTCGAGGAGTTTCTGGAGTGTCCCGTAAGGATACGCTATATCCGCGAGACCGACGGCAAAAAGGAGTTTATAGCCATTCTTAAAGGATATACTAAGGATACGGTCTCGGTTGTCGCCGAGGAGGGCGATATGGAGGTAAAAATTTCCGACACCGCCTTTATACGTCTTTTTGACGACGATCCCGACGAGCTTTTTAATGATGATGAGGAATAAATTTATTTCGTTCTGATTACTGATATCTAATTTTCTAATAGGAGGAATTCGCAAAAATGAACAAGGAATTTTTTGAGGCGCTGGAAAAGCTTGCGCAGGAAAACGGCATACCCATGGAGCTGCTTACGGAAAAGATAAAGCTGGGTATTTNAA
>JAAVHL010000016.1:0-14593 GCA_014799735.1 Ruminococcus sp. | reverse complement strand
GNAAAAAAGGAGTACCCCGACTGCGAGGANTTNAANGTNGAGATCGACCCCGAGAAAAAGNTNTTNGANGTNTCGCTGATGAGAACGGTCGTTGACGANGAGCCGTATGATATGAGCGAGATACACATTGACGAGGCAAAGGCTGTATGCTCCAAAAANGCGGCGGTGGGAGACGTTGTTCCNTTCAAGCTTTCAACGGCNAAGTTCGGACGCGTTGCCGCNCAGAACGCAAAGCAGGCNATCAGAACGGAGCTTAANGGCTTTGAGAGGGAAAGATACATCGGTCAGTTCAGCGACAAGATACACGAAGCGGTATCGGCGACAGTCCTCAGGGTCGAGCCCGAAAGCGGAAACGCTACTCTTGCCATAGACAAGAACGAGGTGTACTTATTCAAGAACGAGCAGATACCGGGAGAAGTCCTCAAAGAGGGCGACATTGTAAAGCTCTATCTGGTGGACATCATCAACCCCGACAGGAGACCTATGGTAAANGTTTCCAGAACTCACAAGGATNTGGTAAAGCGTCTTTTNGAGCTGGAAATTCCCGAAATTTACGACGGNACGGTTGAGGTAAAGGCGATATCCNGNGANGCGGGNNCNNGAACNAANATNGCCGTNTGGTCAAAGGACAGCAACGTTGACCCCGTGGGCGCGTGCATAGGNCCCAAGCACAGCCGTATCGGAAATATCGTNAACGAGCTTCACGGCGAAAAGATCGANATTATCGTTTACGACGANGACCCTGCGGTGTTTATCGCTCACGCGCTTTCTCCCGCNGACGTNGTAAGCGTTACNGTNGAGGAGGGNGAGCANAAGACCTGCACGGTGGTNGTNCCNAACAATCAGCTTTCCCTTGCGATAGGAAACAGAGGTCAGAACGCAAAGCTTGCGGCAAGGCTTACGGGCTACAAGATCGACATAAAGCCCGAATCTCCCGTGGANTAAGGTCGTGNTCTTATGGCGGGAACTAAGAAAATACCTATGAGAATGTGCCTCGGCTGCGGGGAAATGAAGCCGAAAAANGAGCTTATCAGAGCGGTNAANGCTCCCGACGGAAGCGTTTCCATCGACCTGACGGGTAAAAAATCGGGCAGAGGCGCGTANATCTGCCGCAGCGCNGAATGCTTCGGGAAAGCAAGAAAGTCCAGAAGATTTGAAAAAGCGTTTTCCTGCCGTATCTCCGACGAGGTTTACGACGGAATGGAAAAGGAGCTTANCGAGGGGGCGGACGGAAATGAAAAAGCAGGGGAGTCTTGACGGANTGCTCACAATATGCCGCAAGGCGGGACAGCTNGCTATGGGCTTCGATCCCATGAAAGAGGCTCTGGACGCGGGAAAAGCGCGGGCNGTNCTTATCGCGGCGGATATTTCCCCGAAAACCGAAAAGGAAGTGCGTTTCTTTTCNGANAAGCGGGGAGTTCCCGTGNGGAAAACCGANATGACGCAGGACGNGATATACGGCGCTCTCGGAAAGAAAGCGGGTATNCTTACNATATGCGGAGACGGNTTTGCGGAAAAGGCGTTNAGCCTTTGTGAGGGCAATCTTTGTAAGGGCGAAGATCAGTGAATATCAAATAAAAGCGCTAACATAAATAAAAACTCATCAAAACGGAGGGTATACAGCCTATGAGTACAGCTAAACAGACAAAGCTTAAAATAAACGACGTTGCCAAGGATNTGGGCGTAACGGGTCAGGAGCTTGCGGATTTTCTTAAGGAAAAGCTTGANGTGNCCAAGAAGCCCGCGGCGTCGCTTACGGCGGAGGAAATGAATATCGTTCTGGAGCATTTTTCCCAGAACAATCAGGTGGAGTCGTTCGACGCNTATTTNGCTATGAGANNTCTGCCGAAAACNGAAAAGAAGCAGGAGACGGAAAAGAAGTCNGCCAAAAAGCCTGCGGCAAAGACCGANAAAGCGGCNNCCGANANGNCGGAAGCCGATAAATCGGCTGCGGAAAAGCCTGCCAAGGAGGAGAAGCCCGCTAAGGCGGAGAANNCTGCCGAGAAAGCGGAAAGCAAGCCTGANGCAAAGCAGGANGCNAAGTCCGAGCCCAAAAAGGAAGCTAAGGATACCANNCCTGCCGCNGCGGAGACAAAGCAGCCCAAGCCTGCGGCTCAGAACAATCAGCAGGGCGGAAGCAAAAAGGAACGCTTCAANACCCAGCAGGTNCTGAGCGGCGACAANAAGAAAAAGCAGGAGCAGAAGCNNCAGNCNAAGCCCGCGGAGCAGTCCAACAAAAAGAAGCTGGACGTTAAGTTTGCNGACNGCNCGGCTGTGGTAGACCAGAAGATACACAAGGTNGACACAAGAGGCTCCTACGTTGAAATGGATAAGTACAACGAAAANTACGACAACATGGCTAACGTGACCGGCGGNGGAAACAGAAAGAANGANAATTTCTCNAAGAAGCAGAAGCTTACNCAGAAGTCCCAGCAGAGAAAGAGNCAGCAGTANTCCACAAAGCGGGAGACCGAAGCGGAGAAGCTCCGCAGACTGGAGCTGGAGCGCGCAAGAAAGCAGCAGNTNAAGGTGCTTATCCCNGACGAGATCGTGGTCTCCGAGCTTGCCTCCAGACTTAAAGTCACCGCTACAGAGGTNATCAAGAAGCTCATGCAGCTTGGNGAAATGTGCACAATAAATCAGGTCATCGACTTTGACACCGCTTCTCTCGTTGCGGANGAACTGGGNGCAAAGGTTGANAAAGAGGTCATCGTTACCATTGAGGAACGTCTTATCAACGACAATGACGACGACGGCGAGGGCGTAGAGCGCGCTCCNGTAGTAGTTGTAATGGGTCACGTTGACCACGGTAAGACCTCNCTGCTTGACAAGATCAGAAACGCAAACGTTACCTCCACCGAGGCNGGCGGTATCACNCAGCANATCGGNGCGTACCGCGTNACCTGCAAGGGCAAGGAGATCACTTTCNTNGATACTCCCGGTCANGANGCGTTTACCTCCATGAGAGCGAGGGGAGCTTCCGTTACGGATATTGCCATTCTTGTAGTTGCGGCTGACGACGGTATCATGCCCCAGACNGTNGAGGCTATCAACCACGCGAAAGCTGCGGGAGTTTCCATTATCGTTGCNATCAANAAAATGGATAAAGAGGGCGCNAACCCCGACGCNGTAAAGCAGAAGCTTACCGAATACAACCTTGTTGTAGAGGAATGGGGCGGCGACGTNATNTGCGTTCCCGTTTCGGCAAAGACAGGCGAGGGTATCGACGANCTGCTTGAAAACGTNCTGCTTGTTGCGGANGTNGCCGAGCTTAAAGCAAATCCCAACCGTCTTGCAAAGGGNGCGGTTATCGAAGCNCGTCTTGACAAGGGAAGAGGTCCTATCGCNACNCTGCTTGTACAGAACGGTACTCTCCGCACGGGTGANATCATCATTGCGGGTACTGCCGTGGGACGCGTNCGCGTAATGACAAACGANAACGGAAAGGTCGTTAAGGAAGCGGGTCCCTCNTANCCTGTTGAGATCACNGGTCTTGCGGAAGTTCCCTCTGCGGGCGACACATTCAACGCCGTTGAGGACGAACGTCTTGCAAGAGAGCTTGTTGAACAGCGTAAGCACGAGGCTAAGCAGGAGCAGTTCAAGCAGTACCAGAAAGTCACTCTCGACAACCTGTTCAGCCAGATCGAACAGGGCGAGATCAAGGAGCTGCCCATTATTGTCAAGGCTGACGTTCAGGGCTCGGTTGAGGCTGTTAAGCAGTCATTGGAAAAGCTTTCAAACGAAGAAGTTCGCGTAAAGGTCATTCACGGAGCGGTTGGCGCTGTTTCCGAGGGCGACGTTATGCTCGCAAACGCTTCAAACGCGATTATCGTCGGATTCAACGTTCGTCCCGACCCTGTGGCTGCGGACAACGCCGAGAGAGACGGCGTGGATATACGTCTTTACAGAATTATTTACGACGCTATCGAGGAAATAACCACCGCTATGAAGGGTATGCTTGCGCCTAAGTTCCGCGAGGTAAATCTGGGACGCGTGGAAGTTCGTCAGGTCTACAAGATATCCAACGTAGGTATGGTTTCGGGCTCTTACGTGCTCAGCGGAAAGATCACCAGAAACGCGGAGATACGCGTTGTGCGCGACGGCATTATCGTTGCGGACGACAAGATGTCCAGCCTGAAGCGTTTCAAGGACGACGTTAAGGAGGTCGCCGAGGGCTACGAGTGCGGTATCACTCTGGAAAAATTCAGCGACGTTCATGTAGGCGATATTTTCGAGGCATACTATATGGAGGAATACAGACCGGACTGATAACATTTCCGCGTTTGTAGGGGACGGGTTTCCCGTCCCGCACTAATCGGACGGAGAAATTCTGTCCCTACGGAGCAATAAGGAGGTCCATATGCCTAATTTCAGAAACGGACGCTTGTCCGAGGATATAAAGCGCGAGATATCGGGTCTTATCCGCGAGGAGATAAAAGACCCACGTGTGAACGCGGGTCTGATCTCGGTGGTGAGAACGGAGCTTTCGGGAGACAATTCCCACTGTAAGGTATATATTTCCAGTCTGGACGGCGCGGACGCTGCAAAAACCGCGGTAAAGGGTCTGGAAAGCGCGTCGGGCATGATGAAGCGGCAAATCTCAAACAAGCTGCATCTGAAAAAGTGTCCCGAGCTTAAATTCATTGCGGACAATTCTATCGAGCATTCCGCGGAGATCGCAAGAATGCTTGAAAAGATCGAGGAAACCGAAGAAGCCGAGAACAACGCAGAAAGCGAGTGACCGGCTTGCACATAAGGATACACAAGGAGTAAGACGTTATGATTGTTAATCTTAAAGAAACCGCGGAATTTCTCGCGGAGCATGACAATTATTATATTCTGACTCATCAGAGTCCCGACGGAGACACTATGGGCAGCGGCTTCGGGCTGTGCTATGCTCTGCGGAAGGCGGGGAAAAAAGCCAATGTCCTCTGTTCGGACGATTTTCCCAAAAGATACGGCTTTATGTACGAGGGCTACGAGCCGCAGAAGTTCACCCCCGAGACTATTGTTGCGGTGGACGTTGCCGACAGAAAGCTTCTCGGCACGCGGTTGAACGGTCATGCGGACTATGTTGATCTCTGCATAGACCACCACATTTCCAATGAGCATTACGCAAAAAAGCTTCTGCTTTACCCCGATGCTTCGGCGACCTGCGAGGTGCTTTTTCAGGTGCTTACAGAAATGGGAACGGAGCTTGATAAGCGCATTGCCGAGTGTCTCTATACGGGTATTGCCACAGATACGGGCTGCTTCAAGTACGCAAACACCACAAAGCTTGCCCATAATATCGCCGCGGAGCTTATGAACTACGACATAAATATCGAGCTTATCAACCGCGAAATGTTCGACATAAAGAGCAAGGCTCGGCTAAAGGTGGAGCAGTACATCAATTCGGCAATGGAATATTATCTGGACGACAAGTGCGCTATGGCGGCGGTAACTCTCGACACTATCAAGAAAACAGGTCTTGCTCAGGAGGAATTCGAGGGTATCGCGGGAATGAGCGTTCAGCTTGAGGGCGTTCAGGTAGGCGTTATAATCAAGGAAAAGGACGAGGGCAAATTCAAGGTGTCCATGCGTTCCGCTTCGGATATAGACGTGTCCGAGATATGCGCAAAATTCGGCGGAGGCGGTCATGTCAAGGCGGCGGGCTGTACCTTGGAGGGCTCTCTGCCCGACGTTAAACTGCGGCTTCTGTCGGGAATAGCCCCCGCAATGGGTATCGACCTATGGCTGGCGTAAATACTTCTCCGAAGTCTGCTGAGCTTTGCGGTATTATCTGCGTGAACAAGCCCGCGGGCTTCACAAGCTTTGATGTTATCGCAAAAATGCGTGGTATACTTAAAATGAAGCGTCTCGGTCACGCGGGTACGCTTGACCCTATGGCTACGGGAGTTCTTCCCGTTTTTGCGGGACGTGCCGCAAAAGCCTGCGATATTCTTCCAGACCACGACAAGGCTTACCGTGCGGGCTTTCGTCTGGGCGTGACGACGGATACGCAGGACTCCACGGGAACGGTCACTTCCGAAAGCGATACAGCCGTTTCAAGGACGGAGCTTCTTGCGGCTCTGGAAAACTTCCGCGGCGAGATAGAACAGATACCGCCCATGTATTCGGCAGTTTCGGTGAATGGAAAGCGTCTATACGAGCTTGCAAGGCAGGGTCTGGACGTGGAGCGTCCCGCAAGAAAGGTCACGGTATACTCGCTGGAGCTGCTTGACTACGACAGGGAAACACGGTGCGGCACGCTTGAAATTTCCTGCTCAAAGGGAACTTATATCCGTACTATAATAAGCGACGTCGGGAACGCTCTCGGCTGCGGGGGGATAATGACCTCCCTTGTGCGGACGAAAGCCTGCGGCTTTTCTTTGGAGGACTGTGTTACCATAGAACAGCTCCAAAGGACTGCGGAGGAGGACGGAGATTTCTCACAATACCTGAAGCCTATCGAGGACGTGTTTGCGGACTTTCCCGCGCTGCACCTGAAAGGCGCGCAGGAGAGAATGTACCGCAACGGCATAAAGCTTGACCTTGGCAGGATACCCGCTGACAGAAACGCTGAGCGGGTCAGAGTTTACGGCGAGAGCGGGTTCATAGGCACAGCCGTGCCCGACCGCGAAAACGGCGTTTTAAGGGTCGAAAGGAATTTTTATTTGTAGTTTTCAAAGAAACAGGGAGCGATAGTGATGATAGATTTGACGGGAACAAACAACGTTCCCGACGGCGGAGCCGTTGTCGCTATGGGACTTTTTGACGGACTTCACTACGGTCACCGCACGGTAGTACGGTACGCGGTGGATATTGCAGGGAGATTTCCCGGAACGTCGCCTGCGGTGTTCACATTCGACACAGCCAGCGTTACCTCAAAGGGAGACGGCGGCGTGGACTATATTCTTTCCCGGGAAATGAAATTTGAGCTTTTGGAAAAGCTTGGTGTGAAATATGTTTACTCTCCCGATTTCAGCAACTTCAAGGATTTGGACGGCGACGAGTTCGTTCAGCTTGTTCTGTGCGACAAATTCTGCGCCAAATGCGCGGTGTGCGGAGAGGATTTCCGCTTCGGCAGGGGCGCGAAATGGGGCGTTAAGGAGCTGGACGCTCTTTGTAAAAAGCGGGGGATAAAGCTGTATTCCGTGCCGAAGGTGACGGAAAACTTCGGCGAGAGGATATCCTCCACAATGATACGCGGTCTTATCCGCGAGGGAAACATTGAGCGGGCAAACCTGCTTATGGGTTCGGGCTTTGCGTTAAAGCTTCCCGTTGCATACGGCAGACAGCTTGGCAGGACGCTTGATTTTCCCACGATAAACCAGTATCTTCCAAAACGGCAGATAGTGCCGAAATACGGCGTTTACGCTTCGCGGACGGAGGTCTGCGGAGGCATCTACAAAAGCGTCACAAATATAGGCGTTAAACCAACCGTCGGCAGCGACGCCCCTCTTGCGGAGACCTACATAATAGATTATTCGGGAGAGGAGCTTTACGGTGAAACGGCAAAGGTAACGCTGACGGCGTTTATGCGTCCCGAGCAGAAGTTCGGGAGCGTTGACGAGCTTAAGGCTCAGATCGCCGAGGACGTTAAGCGTGCGCGGGAAATCCCCGACAAAGTACGCCTGCTCTGCGAAACTCCGCAGAATGATGACAGTTGATCCTAATAACCAATAAAAGTGTAAATAAAAAATCTGCACAAAAATCATACATTCAAATTTTTGCACAGATTTTTTATACACTTTTTAATTGGTTATTAGGATGAGGAATTTAAAATGAAAGGACATGATCCGAAATGAATACAGAAAACGTCAGAACGCGGTTTGCGCCAAGTCCCACGGGATTTATGCACATTGGCAACCTGAGAACCGCGCTGTACACATATATTATCGCGAAAAAATACGGCGGAAAGTTTATTCTCCGCATTGAGGACACCGATCAGGGCAGATTTGTTGAGGGCGCTACCGAGGTCATTTACGACACCCTCAGAAAGTGCGGTCTGAACTGGGACGAGGGTCCCGATATCGGCGGACCTGTGGGTCCATACGTTCAGTCGGAGCGCATGGGCATTTTCAAGCAGTACGCCGAGCAGCTTGTGAAGTCGGGACACGCCTACTACTGCTTCTGCACAAAGGAGCGCATGGAGCAGGTACACGAGGAGCAGAGGGCAAAGGGTATCACTCCCACATACGACCGCCACTGCCGCGACCTGCCCAAGGAAGAGGTTGACCGTCTGCTTGCGGAGGGAGTTCCCTATGTTATCAGGCAGAAAATTCCTCTGGACGGTGAGACCACGTTCCACGACGAGCTTTACGGCGACATAACCGTTCCCAACGCCGATCTGGACGACCAGATACTGCTTAAAGCGGACGGTATGCCAACCTATAACTTTGCCAACGTTGTGGACGACCATTTAATGGGAATTACCCACGTTGTCCGCGGAAACGAGTATCTTTCCTCCGCGGCGAAATACAATCTTTTGTATGAGGCTTTCGGCTGGGAGATACCCACATATATCCATGTTAATCATATCATGCGGGACGCTACCCACAAGCTTTCAAAGCGTGACGGAGACGCATATTTCGGTGACTTTGTTGAAAAGGGCTACTATATTCCCGCTATACTGAACTATATCGCGCTTCTGGGCTGGGCTCCCAAAGGCGAGCAGGAAATTTTCTCGCTGGACGAGCTTATCAAGGAATTTGATATCGGCGGACTTTCCAAGTCTCCCGCCATATTCGACCCGGTGAAGATGACTGCAATAAACGCGGAGTGGCTGCGGAAGATCTCACATGAAGAGTTCAAGGAGCTTGCCCTGCCATATATCAGACAGACCTGCAAGCGTGAGGATATCGACCTTGACGTGCTTGTAATGACCTTGCAGCCCCGTACCGAGCTGCTTTCGGATATCCCCGAAAAGGTGGACTTTATCGACCAGCTTCGGGAGTACGACAACGAGCTGTTCTTTAACAAGAAGATGAAAACCAACGCGGAAACGGCTCTGCCTGCGCTTCAGGCGGTACTGCCTGTTCTGGAGGGAATTGCCGACGATAAGTGGACTGAGGAAAATATCCACGCCGCGGTGTTTGCCGAGATTGAAAAGCTTGGCGTCAAGAACGGCTGGGTGCTGCTGCCTATGCGTGCGGCTCTCTCGGGCAAGGCCATGACTCCCGGCGGCGGCATAGAGCTTGCGGCAATACTGGGAAAAGCCGAGTCGCTTTCGAGAATTAAAACGGCTCTGGAAAAGCTTGCCGTATGACCGCGGCTTGATGTCCCCGTCCCAAGTCGTTTGTTTAATGACGGAGCGGACACCATTTACCGAGCAAAATTAATTCCAAATTTTATTGCTTTATCACAGAATATACACATTGAACGGTTATACTGTTCAAGTGCAAAACTATACCGAAAGGCGGCTGCGGCAAAATGATTGAAGTTCAGAACCTTACAAAGCAGTACGGCGCTAAAAAGGCTGTGGACAGCCTGTCCTTTACCGTGAACGACGGTGAGATACTCGGCTTCCTCGGTCCCAACGGCGCGGGCAAATCCACCACCATGAATATGCTGACGGGATACATCTCCTCAACGTCCGGAAAGGCGCTGATAAACGGCGTTGACATTCTCGACGACCCCATAAACGCAAAGAAAAATATCGGATATCTTCCCGAAATTCCTCCCCTCTATCTTGACATGACGGTCAAGGATTACCTTAATTTCATATACGATCTGAAAAAGTGCAAAATACCCCGCAAGGCTCATCTGGAGGACGTTTGCGGTCTTGTGAAGATAACCGACGTCTACAACAGAATTATCCGCAATCTTTCAAAGGGCTACAAGCAGAGAGTTGGTCTGGCGCAGGCTTTGATAGGAAATCCCCCTATACTCATTCTGGACGAGCCTACCGTCGGTCTCGACCCCAAGCAGATAATCGAGATAAGAACGCTTATCAAGAAGCTTGGCAAGAAGCATACGGTAATTCTTTCCTCCCATATTCTGCCCGAAATTCAGGCGGTGTGCGACAGGGTCATAATCATCAACAAGGGAAAGATCGCTGCCGACGATACCACGGAAAATCTTACCAAGAACATCACCACCGACCACAGGCTCATTGCCCGCATTGACGGAGCGCGTGAGGAAGTCCTGAAAATGATAAAGGGCATTTCGGGAGTGGTTTCCGTTACCGCGGACATGGAGCGGGAAAAGGGCGTGTACGACTACGAGATCGAGACGAAAGAGGACGCCGATATCCGCCGCGAGCTGTTCAAGAGAGTTGCGGCGAGAAACTGGATAATTTTAGGACTTAAAACCTCCGAGATGACCTTGGAGGATATCTTCCTGAAAATAACAATGGACGACAGCTTCGAGCTGAAAATGAAAAAGCCCTCCGAGGAAAAAGCCGCGGAGACAGACGCTGAGGAACAGGTTGAGAAANCCGAGGAANCCGATNCCAAGGCAGATGAGGCTGTGANANCCGANGAAGCCGACGCTAAGNCGGANGAAAACNGCAAGAAAGANGAAAAGGCNGANAAAAANTCTAAAAAATCCAAAAAGGAAAAATCAAAGGAGGCTGAGGAATAATGGGCGCAATTTTCAGACGNGAGCTGAAGGCTTATTTCACCTCGCCTATCGCTTANATTTTCATTACCGTGTTCTATCTTTACACGGCGACTTATTTTGTCAACTACAACGTTTANTACGGNCTGACCGATATGTCCTANGTTTTCCAGTGNGCGTTCAATATNNTGATGATACTGCTGCCGCTGCTGACCATGAGACTGTTTACCGAGGAAAAGCGTCAGCGCACNGANCAGTGTCTGCTTACCGCNCCNGTTAATCTTTTCGCGGTGGTAATGGGAAAATTTCTGGCGGCGACCTGCGTTTTCCTCTGCGCTATCGCGATTTACGCGGTTTACGCCATAGTTCTTTTCGGANTGTCGGGATACCTTGCNTGGGCNACNGTNATCGGNAATCTGGCGGCNCTGNTACTGCTGGGAGCAAGCTTTGCCGCGATAGGCGAGTTTGTGTCCGCCATGACGGAAAGTCAGGTAGTNGCGGCTATCGTAAGCTTTATCATAATAATGTTTTTCTTTATGATAGATATGCTTGCGGGNATNGTNCAGATCGANTGGCTCAGAAAGCTGATGGCTGCGCTGGGCTTCTACAGCAGNTACTCNGAGTTCTCNACGGGACTTTTCAGTCTGCCGAACGTGATATTCTTTGTCAGCATAATTTTCATATTCAACTTTCTCACGGTGCGCGCCCTTGAAAAGCGCCGCTGGGCTTGATAGGGAAAGGAGATACTGCTATGAAGATAAATACCAAAAAGCTTAAATACGGCACNGCTGCAATGGCGATAACAATTGCGGTGATAGTGCTGGTNATTTTAGTAAACGTGATAATCGCTCTGGCTTCNGACAGNGTGAANATGAACATTGACCTCACTCCNAACAAGGACTTCGCCATCACCGACGAGACCAAGGATTACCTTGCCTCNCTGACGGAAAACGTGGAGATNTGCACCACNGTNGACGAGGTGACATTTCAGAATTCCGAAAGCAAGTACATCAAGCAGGCGTANGAGGTGCTGAAAAAATACGCGGCGGGCAGCGACAANATATCCCTTAATTTTGTGGANATGACCGTAAACCCNACCTATGCGGAGAAGTACAAGCAGTACTACAGCGGAAGCATTTCCGAGAACAGCATCGTGCTTTTCAACGAGGACACCAAGCGTATCAANGTCATTTCCATAAACGACCTGTTCAACACCGAGATAAACTACTACACAATGTCCCAGAGCATAGTTTCCTCAAAGGCTGAAAAGACCCTTACCTCCTCGATAATGTACATCACCGACCCCGACCCCAAAACGGCGGTTTANCTTGACATTATCACCGAAAGCGTNGTNGGCGGAAACGTTCAGTCCATGCTGGAGGACGACGGCTTNGAGGTGGTAAAGATAGACCCNCTNACNGAGGANATNCCCGCGGAGNCTTCNCTTATCNTTNTCAANGCGCCTCTGAACGACTTCTCCGAGGACTTGGTGGACAAGCTCTACAGCTTTATGGAGAACGACGGAGACTACGGCAAAAACATGATCTATATCGCAAGCACNTCCCAGAACGCTACCCCNAATATCGACGCTTTCCTTGAGGAATGGGGCGTTAAGGTAGTGAGCGGAATNGTCAGCGACAGCAATCAGCAGAATATTCTTTCNGGTTCGGGAGGATACGGCTTTATTACCTATATCGGCAGCAGCGGAACTNTCTCTTCGGGNGACGGCGCGTCGGACAGCTACACAGGCGGCATACCCTCNGAGACGCTGGAAAATCCTATTGCCCTGTCCTATATCAGACCTGTGGAGCTGCTTTTCGACCACAGAGGAAACGTTTCCGCGTNCTCNCTGCTGAANACCTCCGAGACGGGCTACGCTCTTACCGAGGAAATGACCCGCGAATACTCCGAAACGGGNGTAATGCCCGATATTGCGGAAAANGCTATACCNGTTATAACTCTTTCCAATAAGTATGTTTTCAAGAACAACGAGCAGCTTCTGTCCAATCTTCTTGTTATCAGCTCCGAGGAGATACTGAACAACGGCTACACAAGNCAGACCTACCTTAACAACGGTAACTATTTCATTTCCATAGTNAANAANATNTCNGGCAAGGAGAACGGCATTGACATTATCGACAAGGANCTTTCGGGACAGACCTATCAGGCTACCGAAGCGCAGCTNTCGGCAATGAGNATAGTATTCATGTTCCTNGTTCCCGGAGCGGCGGCTGTTGTGGGAATAGTTGTATGGCTCAGGAGGAGACATAAGTAATGAAGAAAAATATCAGGCTGATAATAATTATCTGCGTTATTGCGGCGGTTNTGGCGGGAGCGGNANTNNTGCTTATGAAAACCGCTCCGCAGGAAGAGGAGCAGGAGGATACCGCNGANGAGGNAACAACTCTNCTGCTGTANGACAAGGNTCCCNNNGANATNGCNAAGCTTACAATTGAAAANGAGGGCGGCACNTANGAGGTAGTCCGCGTGGGCGAGGGCGACGANGCAAAGTGGACGGTNATGGATATCGCNAACCTCCCNCTCAGCGGAAGCGTTATGACAAAGCTTCTGGACAANTCNGCNAGCCTTACCNCTCAGCAGACCGTTTCCGAAGCNCCNGAGGATATTTCCATATACGGTCTGGACGCTCCCTCGGCGNNCTTTACNGCNGAGTTCTCCGACAGCNCAAAAACCGTNAAAAAGCTNCTTATCGGNAANCTTACCCCCGANGAGACAAAGCGGTACGTTATGCTGGAGGGCGACCCAAAGGTCTACACCGTGTTTGGTACTGCGCTGAACTGCTTTTTGCAGGACAAGTACGCTCTTATAAACAAGACCGTGTTCAGCGCGCAGGCGGCTGCAAGCGCGGACGATNCNACNGANTACACAAGNATAAACAAGCTTACCGTAAGCCGCGCAGATATTGACTANGACATCGTTATNGAGTANGANNNCCGTCTTGACGACGAGAGCAGCATGGTCGCNAATTCGTCCNCATANGTTATGAGNGANCCTGTTTTCCGCGACCTTAACCCCGAAACCTCTTCGNNNGTGACCGACGGNATATTCGGTCTTACCGCAAGCGANCTTGCCGTNCTCAATCCCAANGAGGAGGANATTGCNGCAAGCGGTCTNGNCGAGCCNGCCGCCGAGGTAACNGCCGAGGTGAACGGNGGAAGCNGTCTGCACNTCANNATAGGAAACGAGTTCATTAACGAGGAGGGCAAAAAGGACGGCAGATACGTCCTTGTGGACGGAATAGACATCATCTATATCTTTTCCGAAAGCAGCCTGCCNTGGCTGACCGTNAAGCCGCTGGATATCGTTACCACNATGTACACCAGCAATTATGTGTANGANCTTGACAGGCTGAACATNACNNGCGNCGGAAAGGAAATGAANTTCAGTATNTCGGGCNGNTCGGACGATTTTGCCGTNACNCTCAACGGNGCGGCTGNGGACGGAGACGCGTTCAAGAACCTTTATCAGTTTATCCTGCGNGCNCCCAGCAGCGAGCTTNATTTCGAGGACNTTTCCGCGGAGCCGTCGCTTACNGTTGAGATCGTTACGAGAGACGGCGGGGGAGACCTGATAGAATTTATCCCCGACGGAAACAGGCGNGCNGTTGTNCGTCTTAACGGCAGACCCGAATATATCTGTCAGCAGTCCTACGTTGACAGGTTTATCAANAATNTGGAGCTTTTTGAAAACGGCGAGGAGATCGTCATAAACTGGTGACGGNATTCGGNGGCAAATCCAAACATGGATAAAGACACCGCCTCCATACAGGCTTTGAAGCAGAGATAACTTTCGTCTCGGAAACAAAATTTGCCTCCATCACTATAGACGGCGGCAAGGGTAAAGGCTCAGCCTTTTCGACGGACTTCTCCGCGAAAATGCGGTATACTTGTAAGGCTGCTTTATAAGAGCCGTCAGAACACGATATTTGAGTTCGGAAAAGCAGTGAAAAAATTTTTTGCAGGTTTTTTATAAAATTCTGTTGAAATTGTGAAAATAATATGTTATAATTATTTACAAGGATAATTTTTAT
>JAAVHL010000015.1 GCA_014799735.1 Ruminococcus sp. | reverse complement strand
GACTGTTTTCAAGGGTTACTTTGCTGTGTACTGTAACAAGGAGGGGCGGTCGTGTTCGCCACTCCTCGAAATGGCTCTCGCCATTTCTCACCTCCTGCTCCGTTTCGGGAGGATATGCGCCTGCGGGCGCGGGGAGGGGATTTCGCGCTCTGCGGAGCGCGACCAAAGGGCACCGCCCTCTGGACTTCTGCGAGCTGGGCTCAGCTCGACCAGCTTTAGTCGGCGGCTTCGCCGCCTAAAGATTTTTTAGATAGTGCGTGGTGCGTTAAATCAAAATTTACCTCTCAAATGTTTTACATTCTTTTCGACGAAAAGATATTGACAATCGCTCAAATCGCTGATATTCTTTAATTAACAGAAACTCTATCCAAGGAGAACGCTATGACTAAAAACACACCCGTCCGTCAGCTTAAAGGCGTCGGAGAAAAACGCGCGGAGCTTTACTCAAAAATAGGCATAAACACCGTCGGCGACCTGATATCCCACTTTCCCAGACGGTACACGGATTACTCCGAGCCGATAGCGGCGGAGCTTGCTCAGATCGGCGAGCACGCGGTCATAAGGGCTATGGTGGTGAAAAAAAATCCCGCCGCACGCATACGTCAGGGACTTGTGCTGTACAAAGTTTTTGCCGAGGACGACGACGGCACGCGCATTACTATTGTTTACTACAACAACCGCTTTGCCGCCGAAGCTTTGCACGAGGGTGAGGAATACCTTTTCAGCGGAAAGGTGTCGGGCAATTTCACCCGCAAGGAAATGAATTCCCCCACCGTTCTGAAAGCTGACGAGAAAAATCTGCTCCGCCCTGTTTATCCCCTTACCGAGGGACTTACCGCCGCAATGGTCACCACCAATATCACCGAGGTTCTCGACCATGCGGGAGACGATTTTTTTGCGGACTCCCTGCCCGACGGTCTCAGGCTGGAGTATTCGCTTTCCACCCTTGAATACGCGCTGAAAAACATACACTTTCCCAAGGACGCCCACGCTGCGGAAATAGCCCGCCGCCGTCTTGCTTTCGACGAGCTGCTCCGTATGCAGCTGGGAATGATACTGATAAAAAACCGCACCCGTGCCGAGAGCAGCTGCAAAATGTCCCCCCGCCAAGCGGACATGGAGGCTTTCCGCAAGTCTCTGCCTTTTGAAATGACAAACGCCCAGAAGCGTGCTGTCACAGACATTATCGCCGATATGCAGGGAACATCCCCCATGAACAGGCTTTTGCAGGGAGACGTTGGTTCGGGCAAGACCGCGGTTGCTGCCGCAGCGGCTTTGTTTGCGGCAAAAAACGGCTTCCAGACCGCGCTTATGGCTCCCACGGAAATTCTTGCGGCGCAGCATTTCAGAACACTTTCGGAAATGCTTGAACCATTAGGGATATCCGTGTGCCGCGTCATGGGTTCAATGACGAAAAAACAGCGGACGGAAACTGCCGAAAAAATTGCGTCGGGAGATTTTATGGTCGCCGTGGGAACTCACGCGCTTATTTCGGGCAGCACCGAGTTCAGCAATCTGGGTCTTGTCATCACCGACGAACAGCACCGCTTCGGCGTGGGACAGCGTTCCGCTCTTGCGGAAAAGGGAGTGAACCCCCACAAGCTTGTAATGTCCGCAACGCCCATACCCCGAACGCTTGCGCTTATTATCTATGGCGATCTGGACATCTCCGTGCTGAACGAGCTTCCAAAGGGTAGGCAGAAAACTGAGACCTACGCCGTTACCGCAAAGCTTAGAGAGCGTGCTTTGGGCTTTGTAAAAAAACAGCTTGACGATGGCGGACAGGCATATATCGTCTGCCCAATGATAGAGGAGAACGAAAACGAGCTTGCGGCAGCAAAGGGCTACGCGGAGGGTCTGAAAAAGACCGTCCTTGCGGAGTACCGCGCGGGACTGCTCCACGGAAAAATGTCCGCCGCAGAAAAGGACAAGGTAATGTCCGCTTTCAAGGATCACGAGCTTGATATTCTTGTGGCGACAACGGTGGTTGAGGTTGGCGTGGACGTCCCCAACGCAAACATTATAGTTATCGAAAATGCGGACAGGTTCGGACTTTCCCAGCTTCACCAGCTCCGCGGACGGGTTGGCAGAGGCAAGAGCAAAAGCTACTGCGTGCTGATAGCGGGGAACGTTACCGACGAGTCCAGACAGCGGCTTGAGATAATGACAAAAACCTCCGACGGCTTTGAGATATCGGAGTACGACCTGAAAATGCGGGGCGCGGGAGACTTTTTCGGGAACCGTCAGCACGGTCTGCCCGACCTTAAGCTTGCGGATATCGCCGCCGACAGGGAGCTTCTTGCGGACTGTCAGAGGGCGGCAAAGGAGCTGCTTGGGGAAAGTCCCGATTTGGAGAAATATCCCGCCTTAAAAGCGGAGGTGGAGGAGCTTTTTTCACGCAACGACAATGCGGCTGAGGCTCTTTAAAAACAAGGGGACAGAAACGGTTTGCCGCTTTGTCCTTTTTGGTTTTGCATGGCTTTACAAATACAATTTATTTTTCATATTTGATATATTCTTGATGTTATATTTCACGTGTAATAATTATATTAAACGGCGTTTTAAAATGTCTGTTAAATAAAAATAAATGTCATTCACATTTACGCATAAAATAACGCGCGTTATATATCATTGTGACTTTAACGTTCGGCGCGTGAATTTGCAATTTGCCGTCGGTACTTAACTTTTACCGAAATGTGGATTAAGCGCATTGACATTTGTTTTTGGTTATAGTATAATTAATAAAGTATTTTTAATGTGCGGTTTGCAAATAAATAAGGCATAATAAAATTGTATCTTCAATATTTCCGAAAGGCAGGAGCTACTATGAAAGACGGATTTATAAGGGTTGCGGCGGCGACTCCCGATATAAAGGTCGCGGACTGTGACTATAATGCGGACAGGATAATCGAGCTTATCAAACAGGCTGCGGAGGAGGACGCTTCTATCGTTGTGTTCCCCGAGCTTTGCATTACGGGGTATACCTGCGGCGATCTGTTCCTGCAAAAGGTCTTGCTGGACGGCGCAAAAAATGCTCTTGTTAAAATTGCAAAGGAGACCGCGGACTGCGATCTGCTTGCTTTTGTGGGACTTCCATTTGAGGTGGACGGAAAGCTTTACAATTGTGCAGCGGCGGTAAACAGGGGGAGTGTTGAGGGATTTGTTCCCAAAAAAAACATTCCGAATTATTCGGAATTTTACGAGGCACGGCATTTTACCCCTTGGCAGGAAGGAAGTCATGGTCTTGTTTTTATGGACGATTATATCCCGTTCGGAGATATAATTTTTGGCGGCTGTATTCCCGAGCTTGCTGTAGGCGTTGAGATTTGCGAGGACTTATGGGTACCCGAACCTCCCTCAGGCAAACTTGCGGAAGCGGGTGCGACAATCATATGCAACCTTTCCGCTTCCGATGAAATTATCGGCAAGGGCGAATACCGCGAACAACTTGTAAAAAGTCAGTCCGCAAGGCTTGTATGCGGATATATTTACGCCGATGCGGGAATGGGCGAGTCCACACAAGATTTAATTTTCAGCGGACATAACCTTATTGCCGAAAATGGAACTATAGTGGGTGAGAGCAGAAAGTTCACAACAGGTCTGACTTTCGGTGAAATCGACCTGCACCGCCTTATCGCCGAGCGGAGAAAAATGAACACGTTCCCCATTGACAGTCGGACAAGAAAATTTGAAAGCGTATACTTTCCAATTACTATGAAAAATCTTGACCTGAAACGCCGTTTCCCGCCAATGCCTTTTGTGCCCTCGGACAAGGACGACCTTAACAGCCGCTGTGAGGAAATTCTCACAATGCAGGCGACGGGACTTGCAACGCGGCTTAGACATATCGGCTGCAAGACCGCAGTTATCGGACTTTCGGGAGGACTAGACAGCACTCTCGCGCTGATAGTTGCAGTCCACGCGTTCGATATGCTGGGACTTGACCGCAAGGGGATACTGACCGTTACAATGCCCTGCTTCGGCACGACAAACCGTACCAAAAGCAACGCCCTCAGTCTTGCGGAGGCGTACGGGGTCGAGCTGAAAGAGGTAAACATAACCGCCGCTGTACGTCAGCATTTTGCCGATATCGGGCAGAGCGAAAGCGTTACCGACGTGACCTTTGAAAACGGTCAGGCGCGGGAGCGCACACAGGTGCTTATGGACATTGCCAACCAAAAGGGCGGAATTGTAATTGGCACGGGAGACCTGTCCGAGCTTGCGCTTGGGTGGGCGACCTATAACGGCGACCATATGTCAATGTACGGTGTAAACGCGTCCGTGCCGAAAACGCTGGTGCGGCACTTGGTTTCATATGAAAGCAGGAACACCGACAACAAGCGGCTTTCCGAGGTTCTGGACGACGTTCTTGATACTCCCGTTTCCCCCGAGCTTCTGCCGCCTACAGAGGGAGAGATATCCCAGAAAACCGAGGATATTGTCGGTCCCTACGAGCTGCACGACTTTTTCCTGTACTATATGGTGCGGTGCGGATTTCCGCCGAAAAA
Organism: Ruminococcus sp.; assembly: GCA_014799735.1. Classification (GTDB taxonomy): domain Bacteria; phylum Bacillota; class Clostridia; order Oscillospirales; family Ruminococcaceae; genus RGIG8773. Next base: position 17,927 of record JAAVHL010000015.1, on the reverse strand, counting down.
AATTCTCCGCATAGCAGAGCAGTCCTTTGCGGGACGGTTCGACAGGGATACCATTAAAAAATGGCTGACAGTGTTCCTAAAAAGATTTTTCTCACAGCAGTTTAAACGCTCCTGTCTGCCCGACGGACCGAAAGTCGGCAGTGTTACCCTTTCGCCGCGGGGCGACTGGCGTATGCCCTCGGACGCGTGCGTTCGTCTTTGGCTTGAAGATCTGGAGCAAAATTAATTTTCGGAGGACGGGTATTTTTTCTGAAATATGTTTTAGGGCGGGATTATCCCGCCCTTACTTTTAACCATAATTTATACTTTCTGTATACTATTGGCAAAATATTAGGAAATCTAATTTCGCAAAAGCATACTTTAGCGAAAAAGCGTGGAAAGGATTTCCATGCCAATAATTACAGGAGGTAACTATTATGGTAGTACAGCACAATTTAACCGCGATGAACGCAAACAGATACTTGGGTATCAACAACAACAAGCTTTCTAAGTCCCTTGAGAAGCTTTCTTCCGGCTATGCGATCAACCGCGCAGGCGATAACGCTGCTGGTCTCGCAGTATCCGAGAAAATGAGAAGCCAGATCGCCGGTATGACACAGGGCGTTAAGAATGCTCAGGACGGCATTTCCATGGTTCAGACTTTTGAGGGCGCTCTCACAGAGACAGACTCCATTCTCCAGAGAATGAAGACTCTCGCAGATCAGATGGCTAACGGTACATACGATAACGAGGTTGACCGTACAGCTGCTCAGCAGGAGTTCCTCCAGCTTAACGACGAGCTCGATCAGATCGCTGACACAGACTTCAACGGCGTTGTAGTACTTAACGGCGGCGTTATGGCTGACGGCACAGCTGCTGACGGCTACGGCAAGATCGACTACGCTACCTCTAAGAGGGGCGCTATGGAACTCGGCTCTATCGGCGACATGGTTAAGCTCGCTACAAGAGATATGAAAGTCACAAAGGACGAGGTTGTTACATTTACAGCTGCTGTTGACGCTGACGGAAAGATCACTTGGACAGCACCCGATACCGCTGCCGGTACAGTAGGAAAGAACAACAAGAACGGCGGTTTCACATATGCCGGTATCGCAGTAAGCGTTGATACATCAAAGGTTGTTGCAGGCGATACAATTACACTTGACCTTAAAGCTCTGACAAAGGCTAAAGCTCAGACAGCCGAGGTTACAGGCTACAACGAAGAAGTTACCGATGGAGTTATTTCCGACAAGGCTGCTTCAATATCAATAGATTTAGCTGACAGTGATATTGTTAACGAATCTCTTGCAAAAGCTGTTAACGCTTTAAACGGTCTTACTATTAAGACAACAGTTAACGGCGGAGCAGATGCTGTTACAACAGATGACGGCAAAACTTCAAGCGTAAACGGTGTTAATCTGAATGAGATCGCAGACGATAACACAGCCGATCTTATGGAACTTGACGACGGCACTAAGCTTGTTATTGACAATACAGGCGTGATCAGCCATGTTTCCAAGAACGGAACAGTTACACAGGTTGCTACAATTGACGGTTGGGCAGGAACTGAGGAAGGTTCGGCTGCAGGAACTATCACAACTAAGGTAAGCGTTACTACTGCTAAGTATGAGCCTGCATCTCAGGGTTCTGTTAAGATCGTTGAGCCTGCTGACGTTTCCGTATCCAACAGCAATCAGGCTGCTACTTCCAAGCTGACATACCAGAGCAGCGTTACACTTCAGGTTGGCGCTCGTACAAAGGACAGCGTAAACTTCACATTCAGCTATCAGTCCAACGCTATCGGCGATCTTAAGGCTGACCTCAACTGCACAGCTAAGGGTCTTGGTACCGACAAGCTGAACCTGAACTCTCAGGAGAATGCTAACTACGCTATCGACAGAATCGACGAAGCTCTTAATAAGGTATCCCTCGTTCGTGGTACTTTCGGTGCTATCCAGAACCGTCTGGAACACAAGATCGACAACCTGAACGTATCTATCGAGAACCTGACAAGTGCAGAGTCCGCTATCCGCGACACAGATATGCCTACAGAAATGATGAACTTCACAAAGCAGCAGATCCTTGCACAGGCTTCTCAGTCTATGCTTGCTCAGGCAAATCAGCTGCCCCAGGGCGTTCTCTCGCTCCTCCAGTAAGCTCTTTGACCGCAAGTACCTTGTTCATACGATTGAAAACCTCCCCTTTTCGGGGAGGTTTTTTTATTATATATTATAATAGTATTGACAAAAGCGGTTTTTTTTGGTATAATGTAAATACTTTATCACTTTAAAGTTAATCTGATTTTATGTACTAAAGCAAAGGTGGTTATTTTATGATCTACGCAATACTCATACTGTATCTGGCGGTCATGCTCGGAATAGGCATTTACTGCCGGAAGAAAACTTCGTCTGTGTCGGATTTCGTCCTCGGCGGAAGAAGCCTCGGCGGCTGGTTCACGGCGTTTGCTTACGGCACGTCCTATTTCTCCGCGGTGGTTTTCATCGGCTACGCGGGACAGTTCGGCTGGAGCTACGGCGTGTCCGCGGCATGGGTCGGTATCGGAAACGCTGTTATCGGTTCAATGCTCGCATGGATGATACTGGGAAAACGTACCAGAATTATTTCCAAGCACCTTAACGCGTCCACAATGCCGGAATATTTTGAGAAAAGATTTTCCTCAAAAGGTCTGAAGATCGTTTCGGCGGTCATAGTTTTCATTTTCCTTATTCCCTATACGGCTTCTGTCTATAACGGACTTTCCCGTCTGTTCGGAATGGCGTTCAACATTCCTTATTCCGCGTGTCTTATCGGTATGGCGGTTCTTACGGCGGCGTACGTTATTCTCGGCGGCTACAAGGCTACAGCGATAAACGACTTTGTTCAGGGCATAATAATGCTCATAGGAATTGCCGCAGTTGTTATCTGCGTTATCAGCGGAAAGGGCGGCTGGAGCACGGCTCTTGCTTCTCTGGGTGAGATAACCGACAACGGTGTACCTGCAAATTCGCTGAACAGCCTGTTCGGTCCCGACCCGATAAATCTTATCGGCGTAGTTATCCTTACCTCTCTCGGCACTTGGGGACTTCCCCAGATGGTGCAGAAATTCTACGCCATCAAGGACAACAAGGCTATCACCCGCGGAACTATCATATCCACATTTTTCGCACTCGTAGTTGCGGGCGGCTCGTACCTTATGGGCGGCTTCGGCAGACTTTACGGAGCTGCCGACGCGGAGACCGCAGAAGCAACCGGAAGAACTCTTATAGAAACAGGCTCAAACGGAAAGCTTGCATTTGACTCTATCGTTCCCGCAATGCTCCGCGCAGCTCTGCCCGAGGTTCTTATAGGAATAGTAGTGGTACTGGTTCTGTCGGCGTCAATGTCAACGCTGTCCTCACTGGTGCTTACTTCAAGCTCCACCCTTACCATCGACCTTATCAAACCGTTCATGAAAAAGGAAATGGACGAGAAAAAGCAGGTTCTGGTAATGCGTGTGCTTATCGCGATATTCCTTATCATTTCGGTAATTATTGCTCTTAACCCCAACGCTTATATCACAACGCTTATGTCCATTTCATGGGGCGCGCTGGCGGGAGCATTCCTTGCTCCGTTTATGTACGGACTTTTCTCCCGCAAAACTACCTCGGCCGCAGTATGGACAAGCTTTGCGACGGGTATCGGAATTACCGTTATCCATATGTTTATATTCAGTCTGGGATTCTTCCCCGAAGCAACGAAAGCGGCGGCTTCCCTCAAGCTTAATATGGCTTCTCCCATAAACGCGGGAGCTATCGCAATGATCGTGGGACTTATAATAGTACCTATTGTAAGTTCGTTTACAAAGGTAACAAATCCCGAAAAGGTAGAGGAAATTTTTGCCGACTGCGAAAAGCAGCTTGCAAATAACGAGTAAATAAAGCAAACAGGCGGCGAAGCCGCCGACTAAAGCTGGTCCAGCTGAGCACAGCTGGCGAGGTTTCCAAAGGGCGAGAAGCCCTTTGGTCGCGCTCCGCAGAGCGCGAAATCCCCTCTTGCGCCCGCAGGCGCATATCGTTCAAAACGGTGAAAGGGGTGAGAAATGCGAGAGCATTTCGAGGGGGAGCGGACACGACCGCTCCCCCTTTTTGCGGTACGCGACAAAGTAAATCTCCGAAACGTCACAGTGTGACGTTTCGGACGGAACAACCTACAGCGACAATTTCATACTGTATATGTGCGGGACAGGAGACACGTCTCCTGCAAAATCGGTGCAAATATTTCAAACAACAGAACTCACCAAGTCCGCTAAATATTATACCGAATAAAAAATTGAAAATTGCCGAAAAATGTCAAAAACAGTTTTAATAATGGAATGTATAATCCAAAATCTCCGTGAAAAACTATTAAAGCAACTCAATTAATGCTATTAAAATTTAAACGGAGGAATATAAAATGAAAGCAACGGGTATTGTCAGGAGAATTGACGACCTCGGACGCGTGGTTATCCCTAAGGAAATAAGACGTACCATGCGTATCCGCGAGGGCGACCCTCTCGAAATTTACACAAGCAGCGACGGCGAAGTCATCTTTAAAAAGTACAGCGCGATAAACGAAATGGCAGGCTCGGCGGCTCAGGTCGCGGAGGTCATGACAAAGCTTGCCAACTGTCCCACGGTAGTCTTTGACCGCGACCATGTTGTTGCAGTCGCGGGCGTGCAGAAAAAGGAGTTCAGTGAAAGACGCGTCTCGCAGGCGTTGGAGGAGTACCTCGAAAGCCGCAAGAACTATCTTTACACATCTCATAACGACGCAAAGGTCTTTCCCGTTGAGGGTATCGACCGTCCCGCTATAGCCTGCTCGCCTATCATGGCTTCGGGCGACGTTACGGGAGCTGTAGCTTTTCTTGCCCCCAACAACGACGCTGTGGCAAGCGAGGTACAGCAGAACCTTATTCAGGCTGCGGCTCAGTTCCTGGGCAAGCAGATCGAGGAGTAAGGTCAGACCAAAATTATGCAAAGCGGCTGAGAAGGATTTCTTGGTCGCTTTAGTTATGGGTAAATGTGCCGCCGAACTTATTCGGTACGTTTCCAAATTGCCGAAGCGGTGCAATTACGGGATATCTGTTCTGAAATATTTTCAAAATTGCCGGCAAATTGCTGACAAGACAAAAAAAATATGGTATAATTATTAAAATCAGGCATTCAGAATATTGCATATATTTCCGTATCCCGCGCTTTTATTCTGCACCTTAAATTTTATTTCCGAAAGGGGAAGCTTTTTATGAGCAATAATAAACTTGCCGCACTCACCTTTGACGACGGCCCCAACACGGTCACTACCCCGCAGGTTCTTGACGTGCTTGAACAGCACGGTATCCCCGCAAGCTTTTTTGTGGTCGGAAACAACATTACCCCCGAAAGCTCGGAGGTAATGCGCCGCGCGGTAAAGCTGGGCTGCGAGATCGAAAACCATTCCCGCACCCATTCGGACATGAGCAAGATGTCCGCGGAGGAAATGCTGGCGGAGATAAACTTCACCTCCGACGCGGTGGAAAACGCAGTAGGCAGACGTCCTAAGTTTTTCCGTCCGCCGTACATATCCTATAATCAGCTTATGTTCGACACCATCGACCCCACCTTTATCTGCGGTGTGGGCGCGGACGACTGGAACGACGAGGTGTCCGCCGATGAACGCTTTAACAGGATCATGGAACAGGTAAGCGACGGAGCAATAATTCTCCTCCACGACATGACGGGAAACTTCCGCACTGTCGAAGCTATCGGCAGGATAATTCCCGCAATGAAATCCGAGGGCTACGAGTTCGTCACAGTATCGGAGCTTTTCGCGCGGAAAAATATCGTACCGAGAAAAACTTCTATATACACCAACGTTTTTCAGGAATGGTAAACGTCCTCAGAAATGCCGACGATACCGCCTGTAAAGCCGAAGTGCCTGTAAAGCTCGGCGCAGGAGGCCGTCCCCTTTCCTCCCCATGAAGAAAAAGTCAATATCCCGCTTTCGGAAATGCCCGTCACGGTAATGTAGTGCCAGCTCATTTTACCCGCGCAGGTTTTCCCCGAAGCGGGGTATTTTATTTTATAGGGAAGTCCGCCAAAGCTTGCCCCCACGCGGACTATCACGGGAACGCCGCTTTTTATTGATTTTGAAATATAGTCCGCAAGCTTCTTGCCGTCTGCACTCAGAAATTTTACCGCGGAATAATACGCGAATTTACGTCCGCTTTTTTCGGTTAGAATTTTCGCAAGCCGACGCGGGAATATTCCAATCAGATTTCGGGTACCATTATAAAACACGCCGTCCCGAAGCTTTTCAACGTAGGGGACATATTCGGAAAAAGAAATCTCCGCGCCGCCCTTTCCCGAAAGCCAAAGCAGCGTATCGCAGGCGGCTATCATTCCGCAGCCGCTTTTTGACGCGGCTTTGCCGAATTGTTTCTGGTCTCCTCCGTACATAAAGCCGCCCTTTGTTTTTATTTTTAAATAGTCAAGCTCCAAAGCTATCCCTCCCGCAGACTAAATTATACCACATTTTCTTTTCGCGTTCAACAGTATCTTTATCCCTAAATACGACAAATATATTTACGCGGACGTGCTACAATTATTTCCATAAAAATCGGAAGGAATGTGACGGCAAATGAAGTTAAAGGAAAAGAAGTCCTCTGCGGAAACGGGACGCGCGGCGGAAAGCGGGCGCGGCGCGGGAATAACCTTAGGTCCCGTTTCCGCGCTGTTTTTATCGGCGTTTTTCGGTTTCCTTGCGGCGGGGGCAAGGCTGGGCGGGAACGGCGCTCCGCTGTGCGCGGCGATGTCAGCGGCTCTGCCGGCATTCAGCGGACTTGCGGCTTTTGCGGGCTCAATTGCTTCGTTTTTTCTGGACGGCTCTTTCTCATCAAGAGTGACCGAGCTGATAGCAATGCCCGCGATAATTTTCGCAAGAGCGATGGTGACTTCGGTTTTCGGCAGGAAGCTCACTCCAAAGGCTGCCTGCGGACTTGCGGGTGCGGGGTACATAATATGCGGTCTTATCGCGGCTATGGCGTACAAGATAACTGCGGCTCTAATACTGGCGATATTTTTCCGCGGACTTATCTGCGGCACTGCGGCGTACTTTTCGGCAAAGCTTTTCGCAGCGGCTGCGGACGGCTCTGTCGCTTCGGTGAAGTCAAGGCTTTCCCTTGCGGTGGTGTACACGCTTGTTTTGTGTATGCTCTGCGGCATAAGCCTTGGAGCGTTCAACGCTGGCAGAGCGGTGGGAGCGTTTGTCATTTTAGCGGCGGCGTTTCGGTACGGCTGCGCGGGAGGAGCTGCCGTGGGCGCGCTGTCGGCGTTCGCATTCGGGATGACGTCCCCGTCCATGGCTTACACGGCGGTGATAGCAGTTTGTTCGGGAGCGGTTTCGGGATTTTTTTCAAAGAAAAACAAGCTTTCCGCGGCGGCGGCGTTTATCGGCTCGGCGTTTGCGGGTGCGCTTATTTACGGTATGCCCTCCGACGCGGCTAAGCTTATCGCGGATATGACCGCTGCCGCGGCGGCGTTTTATATTGTCCCGGAAAAGTTTTACAGCCGACCCTTCGGCAGAACTTCGGCTCCCGTTTCGGCGGCGGCTGTAAACTCCTCGGACAGCCTTAAATTTGCAGCCTCCGCCGTTGCGGACGTGCGTGAAAGCTTTGCCAAAGCTGCCGAGGTTCTGGAAAAGGGCGATCCCGAAAACGATATTTCCGCGGCTGTATGCGGAAAGGTCTGCGTTTCGTGCAGGAACGGCGCGTTCTGCGGCGACAGTCCCGAACACCGCCGAGAGGCATTTTTCCGCCCTGCGGAGGGCATACTTAAAAGGAAAGGCTTTATCGGCGGAAAAGATTTTTCAGATGCACTTGACCATTGTCCAAAAAAGGAAGCTCTTGCCGTAACGTTCAACGAGATGTACAGGCTCTCTCAGATTGAGAAGCGTTACGGCAGCGAGAACGGCAGCATGAGGGAGCTTGCCCTCGAGCATCTGACGGAAACGGAGGATATGCTGAATTATCTTGGCAGCGGCGCGGAGACCTTTTTGTCCTGCGACGAGAACCTTTCGGAGCATATTTTGTCGGTACTGAAGCGGTTCGGCGCGAAAAAGCCCTCCGCGGCAGCGCTTTTCGACAAGGAGGGCAGGCTCTATATAGAATGCTTTTACCGCGGAGTTCTTTCGGAGAGGACGGATACTCTTGCAGAAAAGCTCTGCGAGATATCCGACAGGGAGCTTGACAAGCCCTCCTCATTAACGCTGGACGGCGTTACACATCTGCGCTTTCACGAGCTTCCCGTTTACGAGGCGGAGATAGGCAGAGCGGGCGTAAGCGGCAGGGAACAGGTCAGCGGCGACTCGGACGCGGTTTTCCGAGACGGTCTTGGAAATCTGTGCGTGCTTCTTTCCGACGGCATGGGCAGCGGCGTCAGAGCGGCTGTGGAAAGCCGCATGACGGTATCGGTCATGACAAGGCTGCTCCGCGCGGGAATAGGCTCGTCAGCCGCCGTGAGAATGCTGAACGGTCTGCTGATAACAAAGTCCCCCGAAGAAATATTCGCCACGGTAGACCTGTTGAAGATAAATCTTTTCACGGGAAAAGCCGAGCTGGTAAAGCTTGGCGCGGCGCAGACATTTCTGAAAACCAACGGTACCGTAAAGACCGTCGAGAGCCGCACCACCCCCGTGGGAATTGTAGGCAGCTGCGAGATAGACAAGCGGACGGCACAGCTTTCCGACGGAGACCAGATCGTGATGATAACCGACGGCATATGCGAAGAGTGCTTTCCGAGAGTGCGTGAGCTTATGCTCAGCATGGGCGTTACCGCTCAGGACTGTGCCGAGAGGATTGTCGCCGAAGCCGAAAAAAACAAAGAGGAAAATTTATCCAGACAGGACGATAAGACGGTTTATGTTGTTAAAATTCACAAAATTTAGCCTATGGAAAGCAAGTGTGTGTTGTTGGTTTTACACATTTTTATGTAAGAAATTTACAAATACTGAAATTTATTGCAGAATTGAAAATTATTTCCAGTAAAAACTCCTAATTTTATGTGCAAAGTGCATAAATTTTGCATAATTTTTACATCAATGTTATAAAAATCCACTAAAATACTTGCAATGTGATACATAATCTGTTAAAATATAAACATAGAAAAGTATAACTGCGGCTTTGTGCCGTGCGNTAAATNACGGGGCNNNNCCCCTATTNAAGGAGCTTTNGATATGGCNAANAANNNNAAAACTTTTTCNGANGGCTATGAGTTCCCCCTCCANGTNTTNCANGAAGGAACCAACTTTGCNGCGTTNGANTTCTTCGGCGCGCANAAAGGNANNAAGGACGGAAAGGACGGCGTGTTCTTCCGNGTATGGGCNCCNCATGCGAAATCCGTTTCNCTGGTAGGCGATTTCAACAAATGGGACCGCACCAANAATCCCATGGANCAGCTTGCNGANCCTACNGTNTGGGAAGTGTTCATTCCNGNTGTGGAGAAATTTTTTGCATANAAGTATAGTATAGAGACCGCTCATATGAGCGTTGTTATGAANNCCGANCCGTTCGGTACTCATATGGAGACCCGNCCCAACACCGCNACAAAATANTTNGANNTAAACGAGTANAAGTGGGGAGACGAAAANTGGTTCAAGGAAAGAGATTCCANGAACATCTACCGCAGCCCGATGAATATTTACGAGGCTCATTTGGGNTCGTGGAGNACNTACGAAAACGGAGANCCTTTCAGCTATGTCAAGTTCGCCGAGGAGATGATACCNTATCTTCAGGATATGGGGTACACTCACCTTGAGCTTATGCCTNTGGCGGAGTACCCCTTTGACGGCTCGTGGGGCTANCAGATAATCGGCTACTACGCGCCTACNTCNCGTTACGGAACTCCCGAGGACATGATGAAAATGGTGGATATGTTCCACCAGGCGGGNATNGGCGTTATCCTTGACTGGGTACCCGCCCACTTCCCCAAGGACGCGGCAGGACTTTTCGAGTTCGACGGCGACTGCTGCTACGAGTACACCGATCCCCTCAAAAAGGAGCACGCTTCATGGGGTACGAGAGTATTCGACTTCGGCANGCCCGAGGTGCAGTCGTTCCTGATCTCAAACGCCGTGTACTGGCTGGAAAAATTCCACATTGACGGTCTGCGTGTTGACGCTGTGGCTTCAATGCTGTACCTTGACTACGACCGCAGAGAATGGCGTCCCAACAAGGACGGCGGCAACGAAAACTACGAGGCGATAGAGTTCCTCCGCAAGCTNAANACCGCGGTGTTCGGCAGATGCGGAAACATTCTCATGATCGCCGAGGAATCCACCGCATGGCCNNTNGTNACAAAGCCTGCCGACGTNGGCGGTCTGGGCTTCAACTTCAANTGGAACATGGGCTGGATGAACGATATGATGGACTACATGAAAATGGACCCCATCTTCCGCGCAAACAACCACGGAAAGCTTACGTTCTCGTTCTTCTACAGCTTCAGTGAAAACTATATACTTCCCATATCCCACGACGAGGTGGTACACGGAAAGGCTTCGCTGTTCAACAAGATGAGCGGCAGGAGCATGGAGGAAAAATTCGCGTCCCTGCGCGCTTTCCTCGGATATATGTTCGCTCACCCCGGCAAAAAGCTGAACTTNATGGGCAGCGAGTTTGCACAGGTCATCGAGTGGAANTTCAAGCAGGGTCTTGACTGGCTGCTGCTTGACTACGANANCCACAGGAAGATACAGGANTACAGCAGAGACCTTAACAAGTTCTATCTGAGNACNTCTCCCCTCTGGGAAAACGACGAGTCATGGGAGGGCTTCTCNTGGATATGCCACGACGACTATATGCAGAGNGTTATCTCGTTCAGACGTATAGACAGAAGCGGCAAGGAAATTATCGCGGTGTGCAACTTCGTTCCNGTTGCGCGGGACGGNTACCGCATAGGCGTGCCTTATGAGGGCGTGTACGAGCAGGTNCTNTCCAGCGACGACGTTAAGTACGGCGGCACNGGTCTTGTCCAGAACGGAAAGGTAAAATCCGAGGACTACTCCATGCACGGCTANGAGCAGTCGATAACTCTGGATATNCCCGCNATGAGCGTGATGTNCTTCACNGTAACGCCCAAGAAGAAGCGCACAGAAAAGGCTAAACCGGACGCTAATACGTCCGAAACGGACTCAAAGAAGTCCGCTGATAAATCAAAACCGGCGGAAAAGGAGGCGAAACCCAAAACAGCAGCCAATGCTTCAAAGTCTGCGGCTAAAAAGCCCGCGGGCAAAACAGGAAAAGCAAACTCAAAAAGCAAAAAATAATCCCAAATGAGGAGGATATAACTAATGTATACAACTAAGAAAGAATGCGTTGCGATGCTGCTTGCGGGCGGTCAGGGAAGCCGTCTGTACGCTCTTACCCACGATATGGCAAAGCCTGCCGTTCCCTACGGCGGAAAATACCGCATTATCGATTTCCCTCTTTCAAACTGCGTAAACTCGGGTATTGACACCGTAGGCGTACTTACCCAGTACCAGCCCCTGGTACTGCACGACTACATCGGCAACGGTCAGCCCTGGGATCTTGACAAGCAGTACGGCGGAGCCCACTGCCTGCCCCCTTACCAGACCGCGCTGGGCGCAGAATGGTACAAGGGTACCGCAAACGCGATCTATCAGAACATAGCTTTTGTTGACCGCTACGACCCCGAGTATGTTGTAATTCTTTCGGGCGACCACATCTATAAGATGGACTACAACAAAATGCTTGATTACCACAAGGAAAAGAACGCTGACGCTACTATCGCTGTTCTTGACGTTCCCAAGGAGGAAGCTTCCCGCTTCGGTATCATGATCACCGACGACAGCGGCAATATCGTGGACTTCGAGGAAAAGCCCAAGAATCCCCGCTCCACACTGGCTTCAATGGGTATCTACATCTTCACATGGAGCAAGCTGAAGCAGTACCTTATCGACAACGAAAACAATCCCGACGAGGACAAGGACTTCGGCAAGGCGATCATTCCCAATATGCTCAAGGCTAACGAGAAAATGGTTGCCTATACATTTGACGGCTACTGGAAGGACGTTGGTACTCTCGATTCCCTTTGGGAAGCAAATATGGACTTGCTCAATCCCAATATCCCTATCGACCTGTACGATCCCGACTGGAAGATGTACTCCAGAAATCCTATCATGCCTCCTCAGTATATCGGCGCGGACGCTGTTATCGAGAACTCCATGGTTACGGACGGCTGTAATGTTAACGGTACGGTTGACTTCTCCATTCTGTTTGAGGGCGTTACCGTTGAGGCGGGAGCTACCGTTACGGACTCTATCATCATGCCGGGTTCCGTTATCAAATCGGGAGCTATCGTTGAGTACGCTATCGTGGGCGAAAACTGCGTAGTTGAGTCCGGCGCTCAGATCGGCGCAAGACCCGAAACTATCGAGAACCGCGACGACTGGGGCATTGCGGTCGTAGGACACAACATCAATGTTTCCGCAAACGCAAAGGTACTTCCCAAGCAGATCATTTCGGAAAATATCTGATCGGCTTTTGTACGGAAAATTTCCCGAAGCAAAATCACAAATGGTTCTGAAAACCATTTTAAACATAGGTGAAAGGAGTTATGCTCTCTTTCGGGAGCATGGAAAATAATTATGAGCAGCAACAGAAGTGTTTTAGGTTTGATTTTCTCAAATATGCACGAAAGCACGATCCCCGATCTGACCAAGGAAAGAACCATGGGTTCGGTGCTCTTCGGCGGACGCTACCGTCTGATCGACTTCCCGCTCTCCAATATGGTTAACAGCGGTATCGACGAGGTGGGCGTTATCACAAAGTCCAACTACCAGTCCCTGCTTGACCACCTTGGAAGCGGCAGTGAGTGGGATCTGGCAAGAAAGATCGGCGGTCTCCANCTGCTTCCGCCTTTCAGCCACGTTCAGAGCGGTATGTACCGCGGCAGACTGGAGGCTCTCTACGGCGTNTGGAACTTCATCAAGACCTCCAATGCCGACTATGTNGTNCTTTCCGACTGCGACGCTATCACAAGCATCGACTTCTCAAAGGTNGTNGATTACCANATTGAAACAGGCGCGGACATTACCACCGTTTACGCAAAGGACGTTATCACCTCCGAGCAGGCNCAGAACGCTACCGTNTTCAGCATAAACGAGGACGGCAGAGTTGTGGACGTTCTTCTCAATCCCCACATCAGCGGAGCTTGCAACATCTCCCTGAATATGTTCGTNCTGTCAAAGGAATTCCTTAAAAATATCGTTCTCGAAGCGGCTTCAAAGAGCCTNTACAGCTTCGAGCAGGCAATNCTCCAGGGCAGAACCCACGAGTACAAGATCATGGCGTACCGNCACGACGGCTTCTTCTGCAAGATCACTTCCATGGAGACCTTCTACAAGGCGAATATGTCCCTGCTCAACAGCGAAAACCGCTCNAAGCTGTTCCCCGAAAACAGCCCCGTATTCACAAAGGTACGCGATAACCCGCCCGCNAAATTTGCTATCGGCGCAAGCGTTAAGAACTCCCTTATCGGTGACGGCTGTATCATNGAGGGTACTGTTGAAAACTGCGTTATCTTCCGCGGCGTAAAGATCGGCAAGGGCGCTGTTGTTAAGAATTCCATTCTTATGCAGGATACCGTTATCGGCGCNAAGTGCGATATCAACAACGTTATNACCGACAAGAACGTTAAGATCGGCGATATGAGAATGCTCACAGGCTCTCAGAATTACCCGCTGTTCCTTGGCAAGGGCGCAGTTATCTAACATTGCTTGTACAAAACAGAGGCAAGGCGGCTCTTGCTTCTTGCCTCTGAAATTTCTTGCAACTAATAGGAAAGGACTTGTTTGCTATGATAAACATTTTATATGCGGCTTCGGAAGCTGTTCCTTATGCCGCTTCGGGCGGACTTGCTGACGTTGCGGGCTCTCTTCCCCGCGCTCTTAACGCTGCGGGACAGGACTGCCGCGTGGTTCTTCCGCTGTACAAAAACGTTAAGCCCGAGCTTCGTTCCGAGCTTGAATTCATCACAAACTTCACCGTTGACGTAGGCTGGCGCAGACAGTACTGCGGCGTGTTCAAGGGCGTGGTGAACGGCGTTACCTACTATCTGCTGGACAACGAATATTACTTCGGCAGAGACGGTCTCTACGGCTTTTACGACGACTGCGAGCGTTTTGTGTTCCTGTCTAGAGCTATCATGGAAATGCTTAAGCACATCGGCTGGAAGCCCGAGGTCATCAACTGCAACGACTGGCAGACCGCGCTGGTTCCCGTTTACTACAACGTGTTCTACAAATATCAGTACGGCTACGATAACATCAAGACCGTATTCACTATCCACAATATCCAGTATCAGGGCAAGTACGGCATGGAGGTACTCAACGAGGTTCTGGGAATCCCCATGTATCACACAAAGCTGCTTGAATACGACGGCTGCGTGAACCTGATGAAGGGCGCGTTCGAGTGCTCCGACAAGATCACAACGGTTTCCCCCAGCTACGCTTGGGAAATCCTCGACCCTTGGTACTCCCACGGTCTGGACAGGGCTCTTGTCAACAAGCAGTATAAGCTGTGCGGCTTCCTGAACGGTATCGACGTTGACACCTTCGACCCCGAAAAAGACCCGCTGCTGACAAAGAATTTCTCCGTGAAAAATCTCAAGGGCAAGGCGGAGTGCAAAAAGGCACTGCTGAGCGAGCTGCACCTCCAGGAGGGCGACGAGCCTGTTATCGGTATCATCACAAGATTTGTTTCCCATAAGGGTATCGACCTTATCAAGTATGTCTTTGAGGACATGGTGAACATGGGCTGCAAGTTTGCGATACTGGGTTCGGGCGAAAAGATCTATGAGGACTTCTTCAAGGAAATGGCTTGGAGACACCCCGACAAGGTAAGCGCGACTATCGGCTTCATACCCGATCTGGCAAGAAGAATTTACTCGTCGGCTGATATGTTCCTCATGCCGTCCCAGAGCGAACCCTGCGGACTTGCTCAGATGATCTCGCTGAGATACGGAACTATTCCTATCGTCCGTGAAACAGGCGGTCTGCGCGACAGTATCCGCGACGCGGGAGGCGAAAACGGCAACGGCTTCACCTTCAAGACCTACAACGCTCACGATATGTTTGACGCTGTACGCCGCGCAAAGGATTACTACTACAATAAGCCCGAGTGGAAAAACCTTGTTACAGCCGCAATGAAAAACGACTACAGCTGGGCGGTTTCCGCGGAGCTTTATATGGGACTTTACAGAGAGCTTGCAGGACACGAATAAAAATAAAAAGGGTACTGAAAAGTACCCTTTTTTTATTCCGCATATTCAGAAGTGATTCCCAGATATTCTTCAAGACAGAGGCCGCTGTCATAGACCGCTTTTGCAGTCTCCTCGCCAAGATAGCGGATATGCCACGGCTCCCATTTGTAGCCAGTTATGTCCTCCTTGTCGGGGGGATAGCGGATTATAAATCCGTACTTATAGCAGTTGCGCTTCACCCACTCGCCCTCCCAAGTCATGGCGAAGGTTTCTGTGATGCTGTTCAGGTCAAAGGCGAGGCCTGTCTGGTGCTCGGAATGTCCCGCGCGGGCAGAGTATCTGTCAGCCTCCTCCTTTCCGTCCTGATCAACGTAACGCTGATAAAGTCCCGCCTGATAATCGTAAGAACGGAAGCCCGACGATATGTAAATGTTCAGTCCCTCCGCGGCAGCGTCCGCCTGCATACGGTCGAAAGCCGCCTGAGCTTCGGGGTCAACCCCGGGATTGTAGTCGGCGGGAAGCGCGTAGGTCTTGTTCACCACAAGAATCCCGTCTATATAGGTTACCTGCACGCCTGCCGTTACCGTGACCTCGACCTCGGCGTAAACCTTGGAATTCTGCGCCGACGTTACTCTGACGGTGCAGCTTCCCTCAGAGACTGCGGTGATCTTTCCCATATCGTCAACGGTCGCCACAGCGGTATCGGAGCTTGTCCATATCTCGCTTTTGTCCGAGGCGTTTTCGGGGGACATGGTTACTATCGGCATTTTGCTTTGTCCCGTCTGGAGCGTTACGCTGTAAAAGGTGAGCGAAATGCTTTCCACGCCGACAGCTTGGGTTTCCGTTTCCGATCTTGAAGCCGCTTCTGTTTCGGGGGCGGCGCTTTCGGTATTTCCGGCAGTTTGAACGGGTTCCGTATCTCCTCCCGCGGGGACTGCTTCGGCGGTCTCGGTTGTGGTTACGGGCTCGCCGTACTCTGCAAGCTCCGTGTCCGCGTCGGTAAGGGATTCGGTAAGCATTTCCATTGTTGTAAGCGACGGCACGGGAACGTCCGCATTTGCCGCGGCCGTGGGTTCGTCTATCGGCTTGCAGCCCGACATCATCACTGAGACGGCAAGGGCGGTCAATCCAAATATGTATTTTTTCTTCATTTTATGCACTTCCTTGACTGCTGCGTTTAAATTCTATTGTTGTAGAGCAATTACAGTTTACCATAGCGGGAAAGCTTTGTCAAGCGCTTCCGTCATTTTGTCAGACCGAAATGTTCCGCCAAGATCTTCAAAACTTCTTCACGCGTATCGGTTTCAAAATCCGAACGGGTATAGGTAAAAAGTCCCGTACCGTTCCAGTCGATCTCGGTTGGAGGGTGATATAACGCCCATGAGTTGAAATTCCTGAGAGCGGCGTCGGGGTCTTTGCACAGCTTGATCTGCTCCATCATAAACTTTTTATCGGGATCGTCGCGGTCGAAAAAGCGGGTGGCGCAAATATCGGGCGGGTCGCAGAGCATTATCGCCACATGATCGTAATCGGAAATTTCACGCAGCACGTCCGGCGGGATATTGGTGTCAACAATAATTTTCTTTCCGCCCGCCGATAATCTCAGAAGCTCCAGTATTTCAATTTCAATGCACTCCTGAGCCACATTATAAGTCCAGTTCCAATGCTCTTCGGGAGTCATGCTCAGCCATTCCTCCCAGCCGCTCATTGTGTCAAAATAGCACAAAGCGGGCTGCTTCCACCGTGAGAGCTTTTCACGGGGAAAAGCGTCGTGGTAATTCTCGCCGCACAATATCATACCGTACCGCTCGGAAAGCATTTTTGCCATAGTGGATTTTCCCGCACAGCTGTGTCCGTTGATAAAATAAACATTGCTCAGATAATGCTTGATAAGGTTATCACTGATCTGTATTTTCATGTGATTGTCTCCTTGCCGAAAAGTTTTTTCGCCGCGCACCGCAAAGGATTATAATATGCTTATATGCAAAAATTTCCGTTTGATGCGCTGTGGTCGATAATGTCCTGAAGCGATAACCCGTCAAGATAGTCGGTGATCGTTTTATAAAGTCCCTCCCAGACGAAAAGGGTCATACATTCCGGAGCTCTCGGGCAGTCGTTTTTCTCGTACTGCAAGCACGCAACGGGACAGAGGTTTCCCTCGGTAACGCGGAGTATTTCTCCAACGGTATACTGCTCCGCGGGCTTGGACAGCATATAGCCGCCCTGATAGCCGCGGTTAGTTCTGAGCAGTCCCGACTTATTCAGCAGGGGGACTATCTGCTCCAGATATTTTTTGGATATATCCTGACGTTCGGCGATGTCCTTCAGAGCAACATAGCCATCGGCTGAATGCTGAGCAAGGTCGAGCAGCATTCTCAGCGCATAGCGTCCTTTTGTTGAAATCTTCATATTTATTTTCCTTTCGGCGGATATTGGTATGTTTTTGATAGTTATATTATAACATACAATTAATAGGTTTTCAATAGGCTTTAAGAATTTGTGCGGGCAGAAATTTTGATTTAGCGCACAACGCAGTAAGTAACGACCTTTAGGCGGCGAAGCCGCCGACATCAGCTGGTCGAGCTGAGCCCAGCTCGCAGAAGTCCAGAGGGCGGAGCCCTTTGGTCGCGCTCCGCAGAGCGCGAAATCCCCTCCCCGCGCCCGCAGGCGCATATCGTT
>JAAVHL010000014.1 GCA_014799735.1 Ruminococcus sp. | reverse complement strand
CGTAAGGGTCACGGCCGCGCTGGTTCGGGAGCTTTGCAGCTTCGGGATAACCATTGTCAGCGGCTTTGCGGTGGGTATAGACATTACCGCAAATCTTTCCGCGGCAAGGTGCGGAGGAAAAACCATTGCAGTCCTCGGCTGCGGTCTTGACAGGGATTACCCCAAGGAGAACGTTCAGTACCGAAGCGAGATTGAGGCAAACGGTCTGTTTATTTCGGAGTATTATCCGCTTGCGGGAGGAACGAGAGCTTCGTTTCCCGCAAGAAACAGGATACTTTCGGGACTGTCTCTCGGCACGGTGGTGTCCGAAGCCGCCGTTAAGAGCGGCGCGCTTATCACGGCGAATCTTGCGCTCAGTCAGGGCAAGGACATATTTGCCCTCGCCCCTCACGATCTGTTCGACAAGCGGTACGGCGGGAACGTTGCTCTCATAAGGGACGGCGCTGCCTGTCTGTGCGGCGTGAAAGATATTCTGTATGAATATTACGAAAATTACGGACATAAAATAGCAAATGCAAGCTCGGCTATGTCGGCGCTGTTTCCCGATGGAAAAAGCGGCAGCGCTTACAGGCAGGCTTCGCGTATCGACCCTCTTGCGGAGGATACCAAAGAGTACGCAAACAAAACTGCCGAAGCTAATATTCACGCGCAGGAGTACGACGCTTCAACGCTGGAAGGTGACGAAGCAAGGGTCTACGGTCTGCTTAAAGAGGCGGGAAAACCGCTTCTGGCGGACGAGCTTGCGGAAATGTGCGGAATGGATATTTCCGATATGCTCATGCTCCTGACCGATCTGGAGCTTGAGGGCGCGGTAATGTCGGTCGCAGGACAAAGTTATACCGCCTGTTAAAATCCCAACGATTTTAACGGACTTTTATAGATTGAAAGGATAGGATCAAATGTCAAAGCTTGTAATCGTTGAGTCGCCCGCAAAGGCGAAAACCATAAAAAAATATCTGGGAAGCGGCTACGAGGTTGTAGCTTCGATGGGACACGTCCGCGACCTGCCCAAGTCCAAATTCGGAATTGATGTGGAGAACGGCTTCGAGCCTGTCTACACCGACATAAAGGGCAAGGAGGAGCTTATCGAAAGTCTCAAAAAGGAAGCGGCAAAGTCCGATTTTGTGTACCTCGCAACCGACCCTGACCGCGAGGGAGAGGCTATCTCATGGCATCTTGCGCATATGCTCGATCTGCCCCTTGACGACGCAAACCGCGTTACGTTCAACGAGATAACCAAAACGGGCGTGAAAAACGGTATGGAAAATCCCCGCTCCATTGACCTTGACCTTGTCAACGCGCAACAGGCAAGGCGCGTTCTGGACAGAATAGTGGGCTATAAGCTGTCTCCGTTTTTGTGGAAAAAAGTCCGCAGAGGACTTTCCGCAGGACGCGTTCAGTCGGTAGCGGTGTCCCTCGTTGTTGACCGCGAGAAGCAGATAAACAGCTTCAAGCCCGAGGAATACTGGTCTATTGATGCTAAAATGACCGCTCCCTCTTCAAAGAAGCAGTTTGACGCTTCTTTCGTCGGCGTGGACGGTCAGAAAACCGAGCTGCACTCTCAGGCTGACACGGACAAGATACTGAAAAGAATAGAGGGCGCGGACTACAACGTTACGGAGGTAAAAAAATCCGTCAGAAGAAAATCCCCCGCACCCCCGTTTACCACCTCAACAATGCAGCAGGAGGCTTCAAAAAAGCTTGGCTTTGCCGCTGCAAAGACAATGAAAGCCGCTCAGACCCTTTACGAGGGCGTTGACATTGAGGGTATGGGCGCGGTCGGTCTTATCACCTACATGAGAACCGACTCCCTGCGTATTTCCGACGAAGCCCGCGCGGCGGCGTATGACTATATAGGCAAGGCTTACGGCAAGAATTATATTCCAAATACTCCCAAGGTCTACAAGTCCAAGTCCAACGCTCAGGACGCTCACGAGGCTATACGTCCCTCCATGCCCGAAATCACCCCCGACAGGGTTAAGGACAGCCTTACGGCCGAGCAGTATAAGCTTTACAAGCTGGTATGGGAAAGATTTATCGCAAGCCAGATGGCAAACGCTGTTCTGGACACGGTTTCCGTCGATATAGACGCTAACGGCTGCAATTTCAGAGCGACGGGATTTTCCGTGAAATTTGACGGCTTCACCGTTCTGTACGAGGAGTCCAAGAACGAGGAGGAGGGCAAGGTACTCCCCAATATCGAGGTGGGCGACAAGCTTAAGCTGAAAGCAATTGAGGGCAACCAGCACTTCACACAGCCTCCCGCGCGCTACACCGAGGCTACCCTTATCAAGGCTCTGGAGGAAAACGGTATAGGACGTCCGTCCACATATGCGCCGACTATTTCCACTATTACAAACCGTTTTTACGTTGAGCGTGACGGAAAACAGCTCCGTCCCACAGGTCTGGGAGAAGTTACCACCGAGCTTATGAAGCAGCACTTCAAAAATATTGTGGACTCGAAATTTACCGCCACAATGGAAAGTGACCTTGACAAAATCGAAGTGGGCGAAATGAACTGGGTGGATTCCATAAGCGGATTTTATGATGATTTTGCGGACACCCTGTCCAAGGCGGAAAAGGCTATGGACGGCAAGCGCGTGAGAGTTCCCGACGAGGAGACAAGCGAGGTCTGCGAGATTTGCGGAAAGCCTATGGTCATCAAGATAGGACGTTTCGGAAAATTCCTTGCGTGCAGCGGTTTTCCCGACTGCACCAACACAAAGCGTATCGTCAAGGACACGGGCGGAGTATGCCCGAAATGCCACAAAAAGGTGTTGCAGAAGAAGTCCAAAAAGGGCAAGAAATATTTTGGCTGCGAGGATAATCCCAACTGTGATTTTATGACATGGGATACCCCTGTTTCGGATAAATGTCCCAAGTGCAACGACGGCACAACGCTGTTTAAAAAGGGCGGCAAGATGTTCTGCCTTAAAGAGGGCTGCGGGTACGAGGTGGCTATTAGAAAGGAAAAATAAGCGGGGAACGCCCCGCGGCGAGTGTCACCCCCAATGCAAGATATAAAAATTGTAACCTTATTTAAGCCCCCTCAAGGGGGCGAGTGACAAAGTTCTAACCTCTATCTTCTAAAGGGAAAAATAAAATGAAAGAAAAAATCAGTTTTAACTTACTCGAAGAAAAAGATATGCGGTTTTTGTCGGAAGTATTGACCAATGAAAGCATACTTGCGGCTCTGCACAACGAAAAGCTGTCCTATGATGAGTGGCTTGACGTTTACAGAAAATATTGGAAAAATGATACCGACGAAAAGCATTTTATAATGTTTTTTGAAGATAATCCTGCGGGCTGGATTAAAATAAACGGGCTTGACGGAAATAATATCGCATGGCTTTCAATGCTTGCCGTAACTCCCGAATATCAGCGCAAGGGACTTGGAACAAAAGCTGTTTCATTTTTTGAGAACTACATTTCCGACCGAGGATTTTCTTCTGCGGGAATAAATACAACGGAGGACAATTCCGCCGCACAAAAGCTGTATAAAAAGTGCGGATATGAAATCACCGAACGCTCTGAAAGCGTTATGGGAGATGGCTCAAAAATGATTAGTTACACATTTTTCAAGAAATTATAAAAGGAGAAGTCATTATGAATTGTCCGAAATGCGGCACTGAAATGAAAAAAGCAGTTATGATGCAGATTTTTCAGGTTGGCAGTATTACAAAAAAGTGGTATGACGGTGAAACATCGTCCGATGTAAACTGCTTTGGCTGTCCCGAATGCGGATATATCGAACTGTACGCCCAATACCCAAAGGTATTTGAGGACGGTTCAAATGTAAATGATAAGAAATAACAACTTATTTTTAACGGAGAATTAAATTGAACGATAAAAAAATCACCGTAATAGGCGCAGGACTTGCAGGCTGCGAAGCGGCATGGCAGCTTGCGAAAGCGGGTCTGGACGTGGAATTATGGGAAATGAAGCCCCAAAAATTCACCCCCGCGCATAAATACAACGGCTTTGCGGAGCTTGTCTGCTCCAATTCGCTGAAAGCTTCGAGGGTGAACTCGGCGGCAGGACTTCTCAAAGAGGAAATGCGGCGGATGGGTTCGCTGACTGTCCCCTGCGCCGAGGAAACAGCCGTCCCCGCAGGCGGCGCGCTTGCCGTTGACAGGGAGAAATTTTCCGACCTTGTCACCGAAAAGATAATGTCCGAACCCCGAATAACCGTCAAACACGGCGAGGTTTCGGAAATTCCCGAGGGGAACGTTATAATCGCCACGGGACCACTCACAAGCGGCGGACTTGCGGAAAGCATAGAAAAGCTTTGCGGAGGGTATCTTAGCTTTCACGACGCGGCTGCGCCAATCGTTACTTACGAGTCCCTCGACAAGGAAAAAATTTTCTTTGCGGCGCGTTACGGCAGAGGCGACGACGATTATATAAACTGTCCCTTTACGAAAGAGGAGTACACCGCTTTCTGGCAGGAATTAAAAAATGCCGAGTCCGCACCCTTGCACGATTTCGATAAGCCAAAGGGCAAGGACGATTTCACCGTCTATGAGGGCTGTATGCCAATAGAAGTCCTTGCAAAGCGGGGCGAGGAAACAATGCGATACGGCGCAATGAAGCCCGTGGGACTTTCCGACCCTGTCACGGGGAAACGACCCTACGCAGTCGTGCAGCTCCGCAAGGAGAACAGCATGGGTACGCTCTACAACATTGTGGGCTTTCAGACAAACCTGAAATTCGGCGAGCAGAAGCGTGTATTTTCAATGATACCGGGACTTGCAAACGCCGAGTTTGTGCGGTACGGCGTAATGCACCGCAATTCGTTCATAAATTCCCCAAAGGTTCTGAACGGCGATTTCTCCCTGCGGACGCGTCCCGACCTGTTTTTTGCGGGACAGATAACAGGCGTGGAGGGCTACATGGAGTCCGCCGCAAGCGGAATAATGGCAGGTCTGAACATGGCAAGACGGTTCAGGGGACTTGAACCCCTAATCTTGCCGAGGGAAACCATGATAGGCGGACTTGCAAGGTATATTTCCGACGAAACGGTAGAAAATTTCCAGCCAATGGGAGCAAATATGGGAATACTTCCCGACCTCGGCGTCCGCATAAAGGACAAGCAGGAACGGTATCGGGCTGTCGCGGACAGGGCGTTAGCGGCGTTTGAGGAGTACATAGTACGATAAATCGGAATTTGTGCCGTTATTGGAGGATAAGTAAAATATGGGTATCGCAAATACACAGTATGAAGGAAACCGTAAAAAAGACATTAAAACAACAGCATTTGAAACACCGTTTGGAGAAGTATCTGTATTTAAATCAGGTCAGAAAATTCCATTTGAATATACATCAGAAAAGTATTGTTTTAGTAATGGAATATCCGCTGATGTTCATTATGTGGGAATTGACACAAGGGATTATCTTATAAATGATGAATTTGAAATAAGAATTGGTAATATAAATGGATTTCAATATTATGATTCTGACGAAAATACAGTAATGCAGGAATTTCATAATAATAAATTTTGTATTGCAGTAATCGGATATGATAGTAATTATTGTTTTGCAACTGATAGGTTCATGGTGGAGGACTACACATTTGGTTCATTTGGAACTGATTATGGTATGAAATATAAGATAGTAAGAGACCCTAAAAGATGTGAATATGCTTATGAATATCTTATTTATACTCGGATTGTCTGTTTGCCAATATCTGATAAGTATGATGCTGCTGATCTAATTGATTATGAGTTAGTTTAAATTTTGATTTATATGATAAACCAAAAGAAAGGAAGATAAAACCATGAAAATAATAGTTGACGCATTCGGTGGGGACAACGCCCCTCTCGAAGTCCTGAAAGGCGCAGCGGAGGCTGTCCAGAAGCTTGACGTTGAGGTAATTCTCACGGGAAATGAAAAAATTATCAAAGAAACTGCCGACAAAAACGGAATATCTCTCGATAAAATATCAATAATACATACCGAATCGGTTATCGACATTCACGAAGAACCTACCGCTGTCATTAAGGATAAGTCCGACTGCTCCATGGCGGTGGGACTTAAAGCTCTCGCCGAGGGCAAGGGCGACGCGTTCGTTTCCGCAGGAAGCACAGGCGCGCTTGTCGTTGGCGCAACCTTTATCGCAAAGCGTATCAAGGGCGTAAAGCGCGCGGCTCTTGCGCCTATCATGCCTACCGAAAAGGGACACATGATACTTGTTGACGGCGGCGCAAACGTGGATTGCCGTCCCGAAATGCTTGTCCAGTTCGGCATTATGGGAAGCTGCTACATGAACAAAGTCATGGGCGTTTCCTCACCAAAGGTGGGACTTGTAAATGTCGGCTCGGAGGACACCAAGGGCAGAGAGCTGGAGCTTGAAGCCTACAAGCAGTTCAAGACCGCCCCCGTAAACTTTTACGGCAACCTTGAAGCACGTGAAATTCCGTTCGGCGCGTGCGAAGTAGTGGTCTCCGACGGCTTTACGGGAAACGTTCTGCTGAAACTTTACGAGGGCATGGGCTCGTTTTTCAGCCACACCCTTAAAGATATGCTTATGACAAGCTTCGGCGGAAAAATCGCCGCCCTTTTGATCATGAAGAAAATCACGGCTTTCAAAAAGAAAGTAGACTACACCGAGGTTGGCGGAGCAGTTCTTTTGGGTATTTCAAAGCCCGTAATCAAGGCGCACGGCTCGTCCAACGGCACGGCTTTCTACAATGCGATACGTCAGGCGAAAAACTGCGTTGAGGGCAAGGTAATCGAGGAAATAACAGAATCTTTGGCTTCTCTTGAAAAAAAGAGCAAGACAGAAACAAAATAAACCAACCTCATATCCGGAGGAATGTAAAATGGATTTTACCGAATTTGAAAAGCGGGGAAGCCCCCGCAGGCAGAGTCACCCCCAATTATTAAAATTATAATTATTTTCTTTGTTTAAGCCCCCTCAAGGGGGCGGTTAAGTTGTTTTGAGGAGTATAAAAATGGACTTCACTGAATTTGAAAAAAAGATCGGCTACACCTTTAAAAACAAGGAGCTTCTGCACGAGGCGCTGTCCCACTCGTCCTATGCGAACGAGCTGAAGCGGGGACGGAACTCCAACGAGCGGCTTGAATTTTTGGGGGACAGCGTGCTTTCCATCGTTGTGTCCAAGCATCTTTTCACCCACTTCAAGCACCTGCCCGAGGGTGAGCTTACCAAAATAAGGGCGTCGCTGGTGTGCGAAAAGGCGTTGTTCGAGTTCTCGAAAAAAATCGACCTTGGAAAGCATATCCTGCTTGGAAAGGGCGAGGAAAACAGCGGCGGCAGGACNCGTCCGTCAATAGTTTCCGACGCTTTCGAGGCAGTGATAGCGGCNGTNTTTCTNGACGGCGGNATGGANGAAGCGGANAAATACGTGCTGTCCTTTATCCCGAAAAATCTTGAAGCNAACAGNTCAAAGTCGCTCCACGACTACAAAACCATGCTTCAGGAGATAATACAGAAAAATCCNGAGGAGCGTGTGGAGTACGTNCTTGCNGACCAGACNGGCCCCGANCANGACCGCAATTTCGTGGTACAGGTNCGGCTNAACAGCAATGTNATNGGCACAGGCGAGGGACACAGCAAAAANCAGGCTGAACAGGCTGCNGCCCGCGAAGCCCTGAGCCTTATGGGTTACAAGGTATAATGGGCNNAGCTTTAANGCACAGGCACAGCAATATCGCNNTNTTTATACCCCATATGGGGTGTCCCAACGCCTGTTCGTTCTGCAATCAGCGGNCGATAAGCGATACTGCCGCCGCGCCCTCGGCNGANGAGGTTCGGCGCACTCTTGAAGCCGCCTGNGAAAGACTTCCCGNCGGTGACGCCGAGATAGCCTTTTTCGGCGGAAGCTTTACCGCNGTGGANAGAAGCTACATGATATCGCTTCTTGAAGCGGCGTACCCNTTTGTNAAAAGCGGANAAGTCCGNGGNATACGCTGTTCCACAAGACCCGACGCTGTNGACGGNGAGATACTCGACATACTNGAAAGCTANGGNGTNACGTCGATAGANCTTGGGGCGCAGTCAATGGACGACGGNGTTCTCGCCGCAAACCGCAGGGGNCANACCTCCGCGCAGGTNGAGGANGCCTCCGCNATNNTAAAGGAGCGGGGCTTTGAGCTTGGCTTGCAGATGATGATAGGTCTGTACNGTTCCACACCCGAAAAGGATATGGATACGGCGCGNNNNCTTATCGCNCTTGCGCCGNAAACCGCAAGGCTGTACCCTACNGTGATACTTAAAAATACCCGCTTGGGNGAGCTTTTCCAAAGCGGCGAGTANGTNCCNTACNGCTTNGANACCGCNGCNGANNTNTGCGCGGATATGCTGGAAATGTTTGAAGCGGCGGGAATACGGGTCATAAAGCTTGGTCTGCACGCTTCGGAAACNGTGGAAGCGGACGTTCTGGGAGGCTTCTACCACCCNGCTTTCCGCGAGATCTGCGAGGGGATACTNTTCCGCAGGGAGATAGAGCGNCGTACCGAAAAGGGNGGAAGCTATGCGGTTTATGTTGCTCCNAACGCGGTAAGCAAGGCAATGGGACAGAAAAAATGCAANGCGGANTATTTTTCCGCAAAGGGTNTTGACATNAGGNTANGTNCCGANGAAAGNCTGAAAAACCGCGAGATAATTGTGAAAAGGATTTGAAAAAATGTATCTGGAATCACTTGAAATGCAGGGGTTCAAATCGTTCCCCGATAAGATAAAGCTGGACTTCCACAAGGGTCTGACGGCTGTTGTGGGACCCAACGGAAGCGGAAAATCCAATATCGGCGACGCTGTGCGNTGGGTGCTNGGNGAGCAGTCCTCGAAAACGCTTCGCGGCGGCAAAATGGAGGACGTTATTTTTGCGGGTACGACNCAGCGCAANCCNATGGGCTTCGCGCAGGTCACGCTNAACATAGTAAANAACCGCGGTCTGCTGCANGTCCCTGCGGACAGGGTGTCGGTGACGAGAAAGCTTTACCGCAGCGGTGAAAGCGAGTACATGATAAACGGCTCACAGGTGCGTTTAAAGGACGTTTACGAGCTTTTTATGGACACNGGTCTGGGCAGAGACGGCTACTCAATTATCGGACAGGGCAGGGTCGCGGAAATAGTGTCCGCAAAATCGGGCGAGCGCAGGGAAATTTTTGAAGAAGCGGCAGGAATTTCCAAATTTCGCTACAAGAAAGCCGAGGCGGAAAGACGTCTTGCGGCGGCTCAGGAAAACATTCTGCGCCTCAACGACATTATGGGAGAGCTTGAAAGCCGCGTTGAACCGCTGCGTATCCAGTCGGAAAAGGCGGCGAAATTCCTTGAACTGTCGGACAGAAAAAAGTCTCTGGAAATAACCGTGTGGGTCAGACAGCTTGACGACCTGAAAGTGCGTCTGGAAGAAATTTCCGACAAGATACTTATAAATAAAGGCGAGTACGACGCGGTGGAGGCGGATATTTCCCGCCTTGAAGCNGAAGCGGAGGACTTGCAGACNAAAATGGANNCCTCGTCCCTNAGGATAGAGGAAATGCGCGCNAAGATACTTGAAGCGGANAAGTCCAACACACAGCTTCATTCGGATATCGCCGTTTTCGAGAACGACATTTCCCACTGTCGGGAGACTATCGCCGACATTGAAAAGCAGCAGCAGACNGCCGAAAATTCGGGAGAGGAAAACCGCCGCATTATNGAGGAAAAGCTTGCGTTGGTCACTAAGGCGGAGGNNGACATTGCNGNNACNGANGANAAGCACAAANCCGCAAGCGAGGAAATGGAAAAACTTTCNCANGAGCAGGACAGCTTTGACAGCAAGTTTTCCGACGTGAACGGCGCTCTCGGCAAGCTCTATATAAGGCAGTCGGAGCTGAAAATTGCCGTTACAAGCGGNGATTCGGGAAAAACCGAGCTTGCGGAGCAGTTAAAGCAGTGCCGCGAGCAGGAGGANCAGTTACGCGAAAACGGCGAGCAGCTNTCCGCGGAAAAGCGNGAGACCGAGGACGGCGTGCGAATGCTGGAGGAAAAATCCGGCGAGNTNAACAACCGTGTNTCGGGTCTTTCCAAGCTTTGGCAGGGACGNNCGGAAAAGCTTTCCCTGACNAAAAAAGAGTTCGAGGACATCAGCTTTTCCATACGCGACAAGGAGCAGCGCATAAAAATGCTGACAGACCTTGAAAACAGCATGGAGGGCTTTGCCCACTCGGTAAAGCAGGTGCTGAAAGCGTCCANAACGGGNCAGCTCCGCGGTGTGTACGGCTCTGTGGCGCAGCTTATCAAGGTTGANAGCGANTACAGCCTTGCCATTGANACGGCTTTGGGCGGCGCTCTGCAAAANNTTGTTGTNGACAATGAGGANACCGCAAAGCGGGGCATACGCNTNTTGCAGGAATCCAAGGCGGGACGCGCAACNTTTCTGCCTGTTACATCGGTAAAGGGAAACCGTCTTGCCGAGCGTGGTCTTGAGGACTGCGCGGGNTTTGTTGCTCTGGCGGTGGACATTGTNGGCTTCGACGAAAATCTGNGGGGCGTNTTCACTTCCCTTTTGGGACGTATCGNCGTTGCNGAGGACATNGACGACGCAACNGTAATTGCNAAAAAGTACGGNTATAANTTCAAGATAGTAACGCTTGACGGTCAGGTCATCAANGCGGGAGGNTCNTTTACGGGAGGCTCGGCGGCGAAGTCCAGCGGCGTNCTGACCNGAAAGAANGACATAGAAAAGCTTGAAGCCGAGAGAAACAAGCTTTCNGCGCGTATNGGCGAGGTAAAGCAGAGCATGGAAAAGCTTCAGGCGGAGACGGACAAGCTTGGCTTCGACATAGAGGGCGCAAAGGAAGAGCTTCGCGAAATAGGCGAGGACAAGATACGCTTCGAGTCGGAAATAAAGCGTATCACGTCNCTGCTGGAGCAGAACGAGTCTCAGATAGAAGCGGCGGAAGCAAGCGCAAAGCGGTACGCGGAAAGGATAGAGGAAAACGACAGAAACACTGCGGAAGCGGAGGAAAATCTGCGGAAATGCGAGGAAGAGATCGCGGAAATGGAAAAGCTCGCCGCAAGCAGTGAGGAAATGCGTTCGGAAATAAGAGAAAAACGGGAAACGCTTTCGGAAAAGCTGTCGGAAATGAAGCTTTATCAGCTTGAACGCAGCAAGGACAAGGACGCGCTTCTTGCCGAAATAAAACAGCTGGAGGAGCAGTTCTCCGCTCTGGGGGACAACTCCGCAAGGCTTGCGGTGGCTTTGGAGGAACAGAAAAAGATCATTTCCGAAAAGGAAAAGCTTATCGAGGAGCGGAAGTCCTCACTGGAAAACGCCGCGGACGCGGTGTCCGAAATAAACGCNAANATACTTGANGANCAGTCCGCNAAAAGGGAAATGGAGCAGAAGTCCAACGAGGGACGNATCAAAATACGCNGNCTTACCGANGACAGGGAAAAGTTTTCCNGGGAAATGACAAGGCTGGAGGAACGCCAAGGNGCGGTGCAGAACAATTACGACGGCATCATTTCCGATATGCAGGAGCAGTACGGAATGTACCTTTCCGAGGCNCGNGANACNGCCGTTCCCGTTGACGANCTGCTGACGGTNCAGCGTGATCTGAACGATGTAAANCAGAAGATACGCGGCTTGGGAAACGTCAANGTTGCGGCNATAGAGGAGTACAAGGAGGTCTCCGAGCGGTACAACTTTATGCGCGGACAGCTTGANGACGTGGAGACCTCNAAGCGCGAGCTTGAACAGCTTATCGAGGANCTGAC
Organism: Ruminococcus sp.; assembly: GCA_014799735.1. GTDB lineage: Bacteria > Bacillota > Clostridia > Oscillospirales > Ruminococcaceae > RGIG8773. Next base: position 15,909 of record JAAVHL010000014.1, on the reverse strand, counting down.
CGAAAACATGAGACGGCAGTTCAGCGAAAGCTTCAATCAGATCAACGAGAACTTCAAGGAAATTTTCGTGGAGCTTTTCGGCGGCGGACGNGCCGAGCTTACCCTCACNGANCCCGAGGANGTGCTTGAATCGGGAATCGANATCAACGTTGCGCCTCCNGGCAAGGTAATAAAAAGTCTGTCGCTGCTGTCNGGCGGNGAGCAGNCGTTTGTGGCGATAGCNATNTACTTNGCGATACTTAAGATCAAGCCCGCGCCTTTCTGTATTCTGGACGAGATCGAGGCGGCTCTGGACGACATNAACGTTGTNAAATATGCCCAGTATCTGAGAAATTTTACCGATACNACCCAGTTTATTCTTGTCACNCACAGNCGCGGAAGCATGGACGAAGCGGACGTTATGTACGGCGTTACCATGCAGGAAAAGGGAATTTCCCGCGTGCTGAAGCTTGANCAGACCTCGGCGGAAATAGAGTCGGCGAANTAAAAGTCCATAACAGAAATTGATTTCCNCCGTTTTTTCAGGCGGGGGAAATTCTGTTTCCNNCGGAAATGNTGTTCATTTNCNCATTTGCAAAGCCGTTTCCGACAATTTCCNCNAATTTCCGCGGATTTGCGGTANTNGGCNGNNANNGCGGNTTTCGTCCTCGGTTGACTTTGCAAGNAAAAAATGGTATAATGGTATAACTGATTAGGTTAGGAGAATTTATGGATATTTTANANNTNATANAAAACAGAACAAGCTATCGNGGCANNTACAAAAGTACGCCTGTCCCGAAAGACGANTTGNTAAAAATTCTCGAAGCNGGTGCGGCNGCTCCGTCGGGGTGCAATAAGCAGACAACGTNGTTTATTGCNGTTGACGATGAAAAGCTTTTGGGAGAATTNAAGTCNCTTATCACNCCGCCTGTNGCCGAGACNGCGCCNTGNTTTATNTTGGTTCTTACGCGGAAAATTTTNGCGTACANAGACAAATGCTTCAATGTGCAGGACTACAGCGCGGCTATCGAAAATATGCTNCTGGCGATAAAGGCGCTNGGATANGAAAGCTGCTGGTACGAGGGNCATATCACCGACGATGACGACATAGCGGGAAAGCTTGCCGAGCATATGGGCATACCCGACGAGTACAAAATAGTCTGCATACTGCCNGTGGGAAAGGCTGACGAGGAAATAACNCNNACACAGAAAAATNCGCTTGAAAGCAGNGCATGGTTTAACGGCTTNGGCGCAGATAAANAGTAAAATATTCAAGGAGGTACGGCAATGAACATTTTCAGNAAAATTGCGGCAGGANTAAAAAAGACAAAGGANTCNATGATGGGCAAGCTTGAAGCCCTGATGAACTCCTTTACAAAGATNGACGAGGACTTTTTCGAGGAGCTNGANGANCTTCTCATAACCTGCGATATCGGCGTTGAGACCTCNCTTGAAATATGCGGCGAGCTGCGGAAAAAGGTCAAGGAAAAGGGTCTGACCGAAACGGTNCAGCTTATGGACGAGCTGAAAGAGATAATCACCGAAATGCTGGGCGAGGACAAGGGTCTGGACGTGTCCNCAAAGCCCNCNGTGATACTTGTTATCGGCGTGAACGGCGCGGGCAAGACCACCACTATCGGCAAGCTTGCGGCNCGGTANAAAAANGAGGGNAAGAACGTCCTTGTGGCGGCGGCGGATACCTTCCGTGCGGCGGCTATCGACCAGCTTCAGGTCTGGACGGANCGCGCGGGAGTTGATATTGTAAAGCACGAGGAGGGCTCCGACCCTGCGGCTGTGGTTTTCGACACGGTAACGGCGGCAAAGGCGCGGGATATCGACGTGCTTATCTGCGACACGGCGGGACGTCTCCACAACAAGAAAAATCTTATGGACGAGCTGAAAAAGATCAGCCGTATAGTTCACCAGCAAGCCGAGGGCTGTTCGCTGGAGACCCTGCTTGTCCTTGACGCGACTACGGGTCAGAACGCGGTAAATCAGGCAAAGCTTTTCGGCGAAACTGCCGATATTACGGGTATCGTCCTCACAAAGCTTGACGGCACTGCAAAGGGCGGAATAATCATTTCCATTCACCGTGAGCTTGGTATTCCCGTAAAGCTTGTGGGCGTGGGCGAAAAGCTTGACGACTTGCAGGACTTCCGTGCAAGAGATTTTGTGGACGCTCTGTTTGAGACCGATACCGATTTCGATTACAACTACGAGCGGCTTACGGACGGCGAGGAATCCGGGCCTGCCGAAGAAGCGGAAACGGAAATTTCTGCGGAAGAAAAAACGGAAATGGAAAACGGAAACGGAAATATAACGGAAATGAAAACAGAAATTTCGGAAACGGAAGAAAAACCCGAAATTATTGAAGATATTGAGGATAAAACGACAGAAGCTGAATCAGAACTTGCAGAATCCGAAATTACCGAAGAGGACGCATCCGAGGAGAAAAAGAGCCTTAAAGACGGAAAATTCGGATTTCTGTTTAAGGAAATCACCTTTGGCAAGAAGAAAAAAGATACTGAAAATGACGACAAAACCGATGATGAATAAGGAGATCACAGCATGAAAATAGTTCTTGCAACAAACAATAAAAACAAACTCCGCGAGGTACGTGAGATACTTGAACCTGCAGGATTGACAGTGCTTTCACAGTCCGAGGCGGGAGCGGATATAGAGGTGAAGGAAAACGGCAAGACCTTTGCGGAAAACGCCTATCTGAAAGCGAAAGCTGTTTTCGACCTGACAGGACTTCCCGTTATCGCCGACGACAGCGGTCTGGAGGTTGACGCTCTGAACGGTGCGCCGGGAGTGCTTTCAAAACGTTTTGCTCCGGATGGACAGCGAAGAAAGCGTATTCTTGCGGAACTTGAAAACGTTCCATATGAAAAGCGCGGAGCAGCTTTTGTGTCCTGTATCTGCTATATCGACCCCACAGGAGAAGCCCGCTATTTCACGGGAAAGGTTTTCGGGAAAATAGGCTATGAAAACCGCGGCACAAACGGCTTCGGCTACGATCCGATATTTATGTACGGCGACAGGTCTTTTGCGGAAATGTCCGCCGAAGAAAAAAACGAGGTCAGCCACAGAGCAAATGCTCTCAAACAGTTAAAGGAATTTTTTAATGAATAAAAAACGGCGGGCGGACATGAAATCCGCCCATACGAATATTTAGGAGGATAAATTATGAAGCTTCTTGCGATAGACGGCAACAGCATTATGAACCGCGCTTTTTACGGCATAAAAATGCTGTCCAATAAAAACGGCACCTACACCAACGCCATTACGGGATTTATGAACATTTACCTTTCGGTGGTGAACGATATTTCACCAGACGGCGTGGCTGTTGCGTTCGACCTCCGTGCGCCTACTTTCCGTCATAAGGCGGTGGAAAGCTACAAAGCCAACCGTCACGGTATGCCCGACGAGCTTGCTCAGCAAATGCCGGTCATCAAGGAGCTTCTGACCGCTCTCGGAATAAAAATCGTCGAGTGCGAGGGCTTTGAGGCAGACGACGTTCTCGGCACGCTTTCAAAGCTATGCACAGACGAAAAAGGGGAGTGCTACGTCCTCACAGGGGACAGAGATTCCCTCCAGCTTATTAATGACAACGTTACCGTGCTGCTTCACACCACAAAGGGTACAGTTCGGTACAACGAGGAAAAATTCACCGAGGATTACGGAATAAAACCAATCGAGCTTATCGACCTGAAAGCCTTAATGGGGGACAGCTCCGACAACATCAGCGGCGTTAAGGGTATCGGCGAGAAAACTGCCACACAGCTTATAAAGGATTATCACACGGTTGAGGAACTTTATTCCGCTTTGGAAAACGGCGGCGTGACTGCAACAAAGTCCGTTTTGACAAAGCTTGAAGCAGGCAAAGCCGACGCAGAGCAAAGCAAATGGCTTGCAACAATCGTGAAAAACTCCCCAATTGAAATGAGCACGGACGCGTATAAAATCGGCTCTGTAAACGAGGAAAAGGTGTCCTCCCTGCTGACAGGACTTGAAATGTTCAAGCTGTTGGAACGTCTCAAAATCAAGCCCTCGGCGGTTACGGAAACCGTTAGTACAGCCAATGTTCCGATTAAAAAAGACTACACAGCGGCAGGCGAATTTTCGGGAAATATCACAGAATTTGCGGAAGCGGTTTTCCTGCTAAGGGACGGGGTAATGCAGCTTCTTCCAACTGACGGTGAAAAAATCTACACCGTTTCGGACAGGTCTGCACAGCTTGACTTCCTCGCTTCCAACTGCAAAAAAATCACGGTGGGAGCAAAGCCTGTGTACCGCTTCTGCATTGAAAACGGCAGGGAGCTGAAAAATGTTACTGCCGACGCGGATATTCTGGGGTACGTCCTGAACACCAATTCCGCAGAATATTCCGTGGAGAGAATGTGCGCAGAGTACGGTGTTCCCACCTATGACGATTTGGGAGAATTTGCCGAAATCGCCGCATTAGCAGCCCTTGCCCCCGTAATGCTTGCGAAGGTTGAAAAGCAGGGCATGACATGGCTTCTGAACGAGATAGAATTGCCCCTCACCGAGGTTCTTGCGAGTATGGAACATTACGGCGTGAGGGTTGACAGCGAGGGTATAAAGCGTTTCGGAGAAACTCTTACCGAGGAAATGACAGGTATCGAACAGCAGATTTATTTCATGGCGGGACACGAGTTCAATATCGGTTCGCCGAAGCAGTTAGGCGTTGTGCTTTTTGAGGAAATGGGACTTCCCACAGGCAAGAAAACCAAAACAGGCTACTCCACCAATGCGGACGTTCTGGAAAATCTCCGTGACAAGCACGAAATTGTGGACTTGATTTTGCAGTACCGCCAGCTTTCAAAGCTTAATTCAACCTATGTCGAGGGACTTCTCAAAGTCGTTGCCGAGGACGGCAGGGTACACAGCCTTTTCAAGCAGACCGAGACCCGAACGGGAAGAATTTCCTCCGCCGAGCCAAATGTGCAGAATATTCCCGTCCGCACGGAGCTGGGCAGAAATATGCGTAAATTCTTTGTTGCGGACGAGGGCTACACCCTTTTGGACGCGGACTACAGCCAAATCGAATTGAGAATTCTCGCCCACATGAGCGGCGACAAAAATATGCAGGAGGGCTTTGCGAACGGTATGGATATCCACACCTCCACAGCGGCGCAGGTTTTCGATATGCCGGCGGACATGGTAACCTCCGAAATGCGCCGTGCGGCAAAGGCGGTAAACTTCGGCATTGTGTACGGTATCGGCGCGTTCTCCCTCTCAAAGGACATTGACGTGACCGTAGCCGAAGCGGACAGGTACATCAAGAATTATCTTGCCAAGTACCCAAACGTTTCCCGATTTATGGACGAAACCGTTTCAAATGCCAAGGAAAAAGGCTATGCGGTAACAATGTTCGGTCGTCGCAGACCTATCCCCGAGCTTAAAAATTCCAACAAAAACGTGCAGGCTTTCGGCAAGCGGGCGGCAATGAACGCCCCCGTGCAGGGTACTGCGGCGGACATAATCAAAATCGCTATGATAAAGGTCTTTAGGCGGCTCAAAGCGGAAAATCTTGAAGCCCGCCTGATATTGCAGGTACACGACGAGCTTATTATCGAGGTAACCGAAAAGGACGCAGAACGCGCCGCCGCCGTCCTCGGCGAAGAAATGCGGGGCGCGGCAACCCTTGACGTACCCCTCACAGCGGACGTTTCAAAAGGAAAGACATGGTATGAAGCTAAGACCTGATACAAAAAAGCTGTCCGCATTGGTGCTGGAATTCACGGTGTACAGCTTTATCGGCTGGGCGTATGAAACAATCCTCACATCGGCGGTGTGGGGACGTTTCGCTGACCGCGGCTGGCTGCACCTGCCAATATGCCCGATATACGGCTTCTGCGCAATGGCGCTGCTGCTGATATTCCGCAGAATGAAAAATCCAGCGCTTATCTTTGCGGTGGGAGCGGCAGTTACCACCGCCGCCGAGCTTGCCGCTTCATATGTAGTATGGGACTTTGCCGACAGCCGTCTTTGGGACTACGATAACTGGGCGTTTAATTTTCAGGGACGTATTGCTCTCGGCAGCAGCTTGATTTTCGGGTTACTCTGCCTGCTGCTTGCGAAAGTCCTGCACCCTGCCGCAGAATATTTTTCTAACAAGGTCAGCGGCAGGGCGATCAAGATCACGGCGGCAATAACCCTTGCAGTAATTCTTGCGGACACGGCGGCTGTCCTTGCGGGTCTGTAAAAATACAGGAGGTTCTTAATATGAACGAAATCGTAAAAATGCTGAAAGTACAGTATGAGGACGGCTATAAAATGCTGAAAAACGCGGTTGAGATTTGTCCCGACGGACTTTGGAAAGCGGACAACAACGGTTTGCCCGTGTGGAATCAAATCGTCCACGCCCTTATAGGAAGCGATTTTTGGCTGAGACTTGATTATGCTGCGGATTTTGAATCCAGTTTTAGCTTGCCCGACAACCTGGGCGAAAAGCTGTTTAGGGACGAGTGGTGCAGCAAAAACGACGGCTTTATGACAAAGGAACAGGTCATGGATTGTTTTACAAAATTTGACACAAAAAAGGATAAATTTTTCGATTCACTGAACGACGAGATGCTTTGTCGTAAAATTCTGGACGACATGGACTTCACCTATCTCAGCGTGATATGCGCCCAGATACGGCATATCATGTGCCACGTCGGAATGTGCGAGGACGCGATAATCGCTTTCGGCGGCGAGGAAATCCCTTGGGTTGCTTTCGGGGAAAATTGAAAAGCTTTTTGTGAAACGGAATGATATTATGAACTACATTTCAATAGGCGGAGTGAAAATCGAAAAAACCGCCGCCCTTGCGCCAATGGCTTCCGTTGCGGACAGAGCCTACCGTGCGCTCTGCAAGGAAAACGGCGCGGCGTACATGGTGTCTGAGATGATCTCCGCAAAGGGACTTTGCTACTCCGACCGCAAGACCGAGGAGCTTTGTACAGTCCTTGAAAGCGAGCGTCCCTATGCGCTCCAGCTTTTCGGGGACGACCCACACTTTATCGCAGAAGCGGCAAAGCGGCTTATGGAGTACAGTCCCGACATTATCGACATAAACATGGGCTGTCCCGTCCCCAAGGTCGCGGGAAACGGCGCAGGCTCCGCACTTATGAAAAATCCCGACCTTGCGGCGGAAATAGTCAGAGCGGCGGCGGAAGCCGTCCCCGTCCCCGTAACTGCAAAAATTCGCAAGGGCTGGGACGAAAACCACGTAAACGCCGTTGAGCTTGCCAAGGCTTTGGAGCAGGCAGGCGCGGCAGCAATAGCCGTCCACGGTCGAACGAAAAATCAAATGTATCACGGCAAAGCCGACTGGACTATAATTCGTCAGGTCAAAGAAGCGGTGCAGATACCGGTTATCGGCAACGGCGATGTGACCTCTCCCGAAACGACGGCGGCTATGTATCGTGAAACGGGCTGCGACCTTGTTATGATAGGCAGGGGCAGCTACGGCAAGCCGTGGATCTTCTCGCAAGTGCGGCACTACCTTGAAACAGGTGAAATACTTCCCGAACCCGCCCTTGAAACACGCCTTGAAATGATGTGCCGACAGGTGGAACTTGCGGTGCAGTACAAAGGCGAACGTATCGGCATGAGTGAAGCAAGGCGGCAGTGCGCGTACTACTTAAAGGGTATGCCCGGCGCGGCGGCGCTCCGAAATAAATGCGGGAAATTAAACAGCTTAGCCGATTTGCGGGAGCTGTGCAGCGAGGTCGTGAAAAACTGCAATGAGTGAAATTATAATAAAAAAAGCGGAGCAATGCCACGTCCCGCAAATAGCCGAAATTGAGAGGAACAGCATACCCCAGCCATGGAGCGAAGCGGCTTTTGCGTCGGCTTTGGAGGACAAAAAAGCGGTAACTCTTGCGGCTTTCTGCGGAGACGTTTTGTGCGGATTTATAACAGGCGTTTATCTCCTTGACACGGCGGATATTTACAGCGTTGCGGTTTCTGAAAATTACCGCAAAACAGGCGTGGGAAAACTTCTTTTGGAGGAATTTTTCTCCGCACTTCCCGAGGACGTGAACAGCGTTGGATTAGAGGTTAGAGAAAGCAATATCCCCGCAATAAAATTATACGAAAAAACGGGCTTCGGGCGTGTGGGACTGCGGAAAAATTTCTACCAAGAACCGCGGGAAAACGCCGTATTGATGACGAAAACATTGAGGTGATATAATGGAAAAAATGGACGAATTTTTCGCCGCAAGAGTTGACGGTTACGACGAGCATATGCTGAACGAGGTTGAGGGCTGCCGTGAGGCTTACTCCAAAATGGCGGAGCTTGTTCCCGAAACCACGGAAAATCTCCTTGACTTAGGCTGCGGCACAGGTCTTGAACTGGAGGGGATTTTCAAGCGTTTCCCCGAAATTTCCGTCACAGGAATTGACCTTGCAAAAGCAATGCTGGACAAGCTTTCCGAGAAATATTCTGATAAAAATATCACCTTGATAAACGGCGATTATTTCAGCACCGATTTGGGTCGGGAACACTTCGACACGGCAATTTCATTTCAGACCATGCACCATTTCAGCCACGAAATGAAGATCGGTCTGTACAAGAAAATTCTGGATTCCCTGAAAAGCGGCGGCGTGTATATCGAGTGCGATTACATGGTGGAAACGCAGGAGGAAGAGAACCATTGGTATGCCGAAAACGCCCGCATACGAAAGGAACTGAACATTCCCGAAAATGAATTTTACCATTACGACACGCCCTGCACTGTCGAAAATCAGATAAAAATGCTTTTAGCCGCGGGATTTGTAAGTGCGGAAAAGGTGTACCGAGTTGAAAATACAACGATAATTATTGCCCGAAAGGACTGATTAGAATGAAAATATTAGCAATAGAAAGCTCCTGCGACGAGACTGCGGCGGCGGTAGTGGAGGACGGCTTGACGGTTCATTCAAGCGTGATCGCCTCACAAATAGAGGAGCATAAAAAATTCGGCGGTGTAGTCCCCGAAATAGCCTCCAGACGGCACTGTGAAAATATTCTTGACGTTGTGAAGCGCTCCCTTGACGAGGCAAACTGTACCCTTGCGGACATGGACGCCTTTGCCGTAACCTACGCCCCCGGGCTTATCGGCGCGCTTCTTGTCGGCACGAATTTCGCCAAGGGACTTGCCATGGCGACGGGGAAGCCCCTTATTCCCGTGCACCACATCGCGGGACACATCGCCGCAAACTACCTTACCGACAGCACCTTGAAGCCCCCCTATCTCTGCCTTGTGGCAAGCGGGGGACACTCCCACATTATCGAGGTCTCGGACTACACAAAGTACCATGTTATCGGCAGGACACGGGACGACGCGGCGGGGGAGGCGTTCGACAAAGCCGCCCGCGTGCTTGGTTTCCCATACCCGGGGGGAGTTCATATCGACAAGGCGGCTCAGCAGGGCGACCCCAAAACCTATCCGCTGCCCCACCCAAAGGTTGCGGGCAACGAGTACGATTTTTCCTTTTCGGGACTGAAAACCGCGGTAATAAACATTGCCCACAACGCCGAGCAAAAAGGGGAGACCGTTAAGAAAAACGACCTTGCGGCGTCTTTCCAGCAGACCGTTGCGGAAATTCTCACGCAGAAAACCATAGCCGCCGCAAAGGAATACGGCTACAAGACCGTCGCGCTGGCAGGTGGAGTGTCCGCAAACTCTGCCGTCAGGGGAATGTTAAAGTCCGAGTGCGAAAAAAACGGCTTCAGGCTTTATATGCCGAGGCTTGACCTTTGCGGGGACAACGCGGCAATGATAGGCTGTCAGGCGTACTACGACTACCTTGCGGGCAGGCGCGCGGACGAAAGTCTCAACGCCGCTGCAACACTTTCGCTGGACGATATATCCTGTTAGAAGCAAGATTTTTAGAGGCAAGAAGCAAGAAAGGACATTCCGCAAAAGCAGAATGTCCTTTTGTTTTTGTATGGTATCAGTCCGCGTAGTCAAGACCGATCTGCACNGCTTTCATGTTGTTNGCNGCAAGNGCCGCCTTTTTCGCGGGNACGACCTTTTCNATNGCCTTTTTNAANGTCTCTGCGGAAACGATATTNGTCTCCTTGAAAAGNTTNCCNAGCAGGATAATGTTNGCTCCGCCCGCAAGATCGTTTTCCTGNGCCAGCTTNGTNGCAGGTATGTAGAANNNCTTGACNTCATCGCGGTCAACCTTTGCGTCAACCATNGTGCTGTCAACGACNATTGTTCCGCCCGCCTTAACGCTNCCCGCAAATTTTTCAAGGGACGGCGTNTTCATAACNACCAGTATGGACGGCTCCAGTACCAGCGGAGAGCCTATAGGCTCGTCGGAAATGCAAACCGAACAGTTGCAGGTACCNCCGCGCATTTCGGGTCCGTAGGAGGGAAGCCACGAGACNTCCTTTTCGTCCATAAGTCCCGAATAGGCGAGAATTTTTCCCGCGAACAGNATNCCCTGTCCGCCGAAGCCTGCCAGAAGAATATCATGGGTCATATTACTCACCCTCCTTTTCGGGAAACGCGTTTGTGTCCTTAAAGACGCCAAGCGGATAGTAGGGTATCATCTCGTCCTCAAGACGCTTCAGCGCGTCNACNGGAGAAAGTCCCCAGTTTGTGGGACAGGTGGAAAGAACCTCCACAATGGANAAGCCCTTTTTGTCCCGCTGATTTTCAAACGCCTTGCGGATNGCCTTTTTCGCCTCNCGGATATTGGGTACGCTGTTTACCGCCACACGCTGCGCAAGAGCCGTTCCTGTCAGCGTTGCAAGCATTTCGCACACTCTCACGGGATANCCCATAAGCTTGGGGTCTCTGCCGTAAGGGGTGGTCTGNGTNACCTGTCCGGGAAGAGTGGTGGGNGCCATCTGTCCGCCNGTCATGCCGTAGGTNGTGTTGTTTACAAAAATTACNACNATNTTTTCACCGCGNGTNGCAGCGTGNACNGTTTCGGCAGTACCGATAGCGGCAAGGTCGCCGTCGCCCTGATAGGTGAAAACNAATTTGTCGGGATTGGTGCGCTTAACGCCNGTAGCAACNGCGGGAGCGCGTCCGTGAGCGGCTTCGATCATATCGCAGTTGAANTAATCGTAAGCCATNACCGAGCAGCCTACNGGACATACGCCGATAGTGTCGCCCTCGATGCCCATTTCGTCAATGACCTCGCACACCAGACGGTGNATNATTCCGTGGGTGCAGCCGGGGCAGTAATGCAGTGTAACGTCCGCCATGGACTTNGGTTTTTCAAATACGACCGCCATTATTTTGCACCTCCAACGTATTTTTTGATCTCATCGAGAATTTCCGACGGCTTGGGGATAACGCCGCCCGTNCTGCCGAAAAATTCAACAGGCTTNGAGCAGTTGATCGNAAGCTTAACGTCGTCNATCATCTGACCCATGGACATCTCCACGCAGAGGAATTTNTCCGCGGTCTCGGCAGCCTTTTGGAACTGCTTTACGGGGAACGGCCACAGTGTTACNGGACGGATAAGTCCNGCCTTGATGCCCTGTTCNCGAGCCATATTTACCGCGGACTTTGCAACNCTCGANGTNGCGCCGTAAGCNGTAACNACGATCTCAGCGTCCTCGGTCTTGTAAAGCTCNGCCTCCGCGTGCTTTTCNTTGATCTNNTCNTANCGCTTGAACCTGTCTATNACGGATTTTTCCAGAACGTCGGGCTGGAGGTACAGCGAGTTGATGATGTTGTGATCGCGCTTGTTTCCGTGACCGTTTGTCGCCCAAGGCTTTTCAACNGGCTTGGAGGNNACTTCGGGGAAAGTTACAGGCTCCATCATCTGACCGAGAAGTCCGTCNGCAAGNATCATAGCGGGCATACGGTACTGGTCAGCAAGGTCGAACGCCTTGATAACGGTGTCNACCATTTCCTGAACGGAGTTGGGNGCNAACACCAGAAGCTGGAAATCTCCGTGTCCCAAAGCCTTTGTAGCCTGCCAGTAGTCCGCCTGAGANGGCTGGATACCGCCAAGTCCNGGNCCTCCGCGCTGAACGTTGATGATAACGCAGGGCAGGTCGGAACCCGCTATGTAGGANATTCCCTCGGATTTAAGNGAAATTCCNGGAGAGGAAGATGANGTCATAGCGCGTACNCCNGTNGAAGCCGCTCCNANAACCATGTTTATTGCAGCGATCTCCGATTCCGCCTGGAGGAAAACCCCTCCCGCGGCCTTGAAGCGTTTAGCCAGATATGCGGANATNTCCGTCTGCGGCGTTATGGGGTAGCCGAAGAAGCACTTGCAGCCCGCTCTGATAGCAGCCTCGGCAAGNGCNTCGTTGCCTTTCATAAGATTACGTTCCAAAATTATTCACTCCTTTTANTTTACAGTACTCTACTTTTCAACAATAATNGCACAGTCGGGACACATAGTCGCGCACATNGCGCAGCCNATGCACTTTGAATCGTCGATACAGACNGAGGTGAAGTANCCCTTGCGGTTGCGCTTCTCCTTNTGGATCTCGACGATCTTTTTGGGACAGGCGGTNGTGCAAAGTCCGCAGCCCTTGCATTTTTCAAAATCAACTGTAATNTTAGCCATTTTTAANCTCCTTTCGGTNNNGTTTTATATCAAGAAAACTGAGTTTCTTTTAAGCGTTTGTTAATTTTTGTAAGACACTTTATCCCGTACACAAAGTTGAACGCGGGAATAAGCGACAGGAATATCCACAATGCTTTTTTGCCATTGGTCATGTCGGTTGTAAGTATGTACCGTATGCAGCCGTTTGCGATAAGCAGGACAAACATCAGCGTCATAAGAGCGGTAACACCCAATGTGACAAACTCCGCTGCCGCTAAAATAAGAATGAAAATAAAAATAACATTTGCAATCGGTACAAACAGTAAAAAAAACATAAGAAACGGAAGAATTATCATGTCCTTAACAGACATTCCCGAGGATAATACCGCGTTGCCTACGGTAAAAAGCAGGGCAGAGACTTCGATAAAGCTTACCGCGAGAAAAATGCCGTACAGGATATTTCCCGCTATTCCCACGGAAATAAGCCGTTTTGCCGCAAAATAATTTTTATTGCTTTCGTACTTTTCGGAAGCTTTATCAATAGGGGCAATATGCCCTCTGATATAGACAACCGCCGCAATGAGCAGGAGTGCGGCCCCGCCTATAAAGGCAAGTATTATTTTTCCCCAGCTCGTTTTTTCATTGCCAAGCTCGTTAAGCAATTCGGTAATGGGGACGATAATTGCAGTTAAAGCAGCAACGGGAGCAAGAAGAATTGTTGCCCAATAAACAACAGGATTTGACAGCAAGTGCCTTTTAAAAAGGTCGGCAGCCGCAAGTCCCGCGTAAACCAACAGTAAAACCGCCATAAGCTGTGGGGAAAGAATTCCTGAAAACGCAATAGAAAATCCCATAAATCACCCTTCTTATATTAATCCGTTTCCCAAATTTTTTTAACATATATTTCCACAGGAAAAGGATTTGTGACCTTTGCCGAAATGCCGAGAGGAACACAGCTGTAGGCTATCGGCAGACCCGCCTTTTCGGCGATCTCCTCCGCAAATTTCTGAGAAGCCTCCAAAACCTCTGCCGTAGTCTCGTACAGCAGATTGGTGTTGTTCACAATGGCAGTATGCTTCATTTGGGCAGCCGCCTCGATCTCGTACATCAGCTCCAGCGCTTCCGCGGCTGTGCGGGTGAGAAAACGACGGCAGTTCACCACATAGAACATATCAATGTCGTCGGAAAAAGCCTCAAAGGCTTTGGAGTAACGTCCCAAAGCGATAGCCCCCGCGTCGTCCCCGCCCACGTCGATAACGAGACTTCCGTCTCCTGACGCGATACGTTCCAAGTCAAAGGAAATGGCGGGAATGTCCAGATTTGAGTTTGCATACATGGGCGCGACAAGCTCGATATTTTTGCCGGAAAACAGTTCGCCGAAATCAGCCGAACGGAAGTAGGGGTTCACTATGTCCAGATCGACAACAGTGACCTTTCCGCCGTTTTCCGCGGTCTTAACGGCAAGGTTTGCGGAAAAGTTGGTCTTTCCGCTGCCGTAGTGTCCAGTAACAATGTTGATTTTTTTCATAATTTTAATGCTTTCGGTTCGGACAAGACTATACTGCCCGTTTTATGGTGATCGCCCCCTTTAGGGGGCTGTCGGAAATTAAAGGTTACGTCTTTTGACATCGGGGGTGACTCTGCCCGCGGGGGCTCCCCGCTATTCTACGGATATAATATAGTAGTACACAGGCTGACCGCCGTTGATGAGCATTACCTCGGCGTTTCCGAACTTGGACTTGACGTGCTCATAAAGCTCCTGCGCCCTTTCCTCTGAAACGTCCGTACCGTGGATAAGGGTGATAAAGGTAGTTCCGCCGTCGGCAAGACGCTTCACAAGCTTGTAGGCAGCCTTGGATACGTCCTTTTCGGTAAACGCCAGCTTGCCGTTATCCATAGCAAGTATCTCGCCCCGCTTGATGTTGTGTCCCTCAAAGTCGCTGTCGCGGGCGGCAAATGTGATAAGTCCCGTGGAAACGTTGTCGAGACTTTTTGTCATGTTAAGACGGTTTGTGTCGAAATCCGCGTTGGGATCGAAGTTCATCATTGCCGTAATGCCCTGCGGTATAGTCTTGGACTGAAGCACGCAGACCTTTCTGTCCGCAAGCTTCACCGCCTGCTCGGCAGCCATGATGATGTTTTTATTGTTGGGAAGTACGAAAACCGTTTCCGCAGGAGTAGCCATTATCGCCGACAGAATGTCGTCCGTGGAGGGGTTCATGGTCTGACCGCCTCTTACGATACAGTCCGCGCCTAAGTTGCGGAAAAGCTCCTCAATACCCGCGCCGCTTGCAACCGCAACAAATCCGAAAGGCTTTTCGGGGTCGGCGGGAGTGAAGCTCTGCTTACGCGCGGCAGCGGCTTCCTTGGCTTTGTTTTCGTGCTGATAGCGCATATTGTCTATTTTAAGATTAATGAGCGAACCGAACAGAAGTCCCTCCTCGATAGCCTGACCTGGGTGCTCGGTGTGGACGTGTACCTTGATGATATCGTCGTCGTCAACCGCCACAACACAGTCGCCTATGGTTTCCAGAAATGCCCTTAACCGCGCCGCGTCGGGACATTCGGGGGACTTTCTTACAATAAATTCCGTGCAGTAGGTGTGGGTGATCTCCTCGTCGAAGTCGCCAACCGTGGTGTTAAGGTCTACCGCAGCTTCGGGCTTCTGAACCTCGTCAGGAACAGCGGGTGCGCCGCCCTTGAAAACCTCCAGCATGGCAGTCCAGATGATATAGAGACCCATTCCGCCCGCGTCCACAACGCCCGCCTTTTTCAGCACGGGGAGCAGGTTGGGAGTGTTGTCCAGAGCCTTTTTCGCTTCAATGCAGACGTCGCTCCAGAGAGCGCAGGGGTCGTTTGTGGACTTTGCCGCCGTCTTTGCTTTTTCCGCGGCAAGCCTTGCCACCGTGAGGATAGTACCCTCGGTGGGAGCCATTACCGCCTTGTAAGCACCCTCCACGCCCAGATCGAGAGCGCGGCAGAAGTCCTCGCAGTCAGCGGTAAGCTTGCCCTGAAAGCCCTTTGCGAATCCCCTGAAAAGCAGGGAAAGAATTACGCCCGAATTGCCCCTCGCGCCCCTTAAAAGGGCGGAAGCGGCGGTTTCCGCGACCTGAGCAACGGTAGCGTTGTCGTCCATAAACTGTATCTCACGCAAAGCGTTGCCCATGGTCATGGACATATTTGTACCCGTGTCTCCGTCGGGAACGGGATAAACGTTGAGCCTGTCAACTTCTTTTTTTCTGTTTGCAATGGTGACCGCGCCCGAAATATAGGCGTCCCTGAGAATTTTACCTGTTATCACTGTATCAACCTTTCCGCCTTACGCTTTCATTCCGTCAACATATATCGTTATCCTGCTGACTTCAAGACCTGTTTTATCTTCCACCGTATAACGAATTTTATGGG
>JAAVHL010000013.1 GCA_014799735.1 Ruminococcus sp. | reverse complement strand
TCTGAAATAATGTCAACAGTAAAATTCGGCTTAAAAGGCGCTAAATCAGCGTTTCCCCTGCCGAACCAGCTTTGCCGTACCCATACCGTGTACATTCCCATTTCGGCGGCGGGAGCAATATCGTTGTCAAGCCTGTCGCCAACCATGCAAGCCTCACTAACCGAACAGCCCGCCTGCGAAAGCGCAAGCTCAAAAATACGCTTATCCGGCTTTGCAACGCCTGCTTCCGCGGAAGCAACGACAACATCAAAATAATCTCTTATGCCAAATTGTACCAGACGTTCCTCTGTACCCGCGCTTTGGTTTGCAATTATTCCCAGCTTGTATCTGCCATGCAGTGCTTGCAGAACCTCCTGCGACTCGGGATAAAGCTTTTCCAGTTCTTTGACCCACCTTACATTTTCAAGTCCGAACTTTTTTACGGTATCCTTGTAGGGCAGCATATTAACAGACGCAAAATACTCCATTTGTCTGTAAAATTCTTCCTTTGAGGGTGCGCCTGTCTGTTTTAAGGTTTCCGCAACTCTGTATTCGATACAGTCTCCCTCGTCAATCAAAGTAGAACCTAAATCAAAAAATATCCATTTAATATTTTTCAAAAACTACTCCCTCCTTTTAATGTAATTTTTATAATAGGATAAACAGAAAAACAACGGCAGCCGCCCAAGATAACGGCTGCCGTTTTCCTTATCCTAATTTATATGTGTTTTCACCAAACAAATGGAATCAGTCTGTACCGTACTTTCTTTTTATATTCCGCATAGCCCTGCAAATCCGCTTCAAGAACCTGTTCTTCGTTACGAATCCTTTTGGCAATTATTACAGGGTACGCAAAAAAAATCACAAATGAAATGACCGAACCAAGCACCAGCGGCATTGACAAAAACAATATCACCGTTACGCTGTACATCGGGTGGCGGACAATTCCGTATAAACCTGTGTCAATTACCTTTTGATTTTCCTGCACTTCTACGGTGCGGGACAAGTAGGTATTTTCCCGCAATACCTCCGCATAAAGCAAATACGAAAGTAAAAAGATACCGGAAGCTATCCAAGACACGCAGTCTGGCAATATTATCCACTTAAAACGAAAGTTAAGTCCTGCAATCACAAAACCAATAACAAACATAAGTCCGCTGAGCTTTATCACCAACTGCTGCTCCGATTGCTGCTCTTTGGCATTGAGACGCTTTTTCAAAAGCTCGGGATTTTTCAACATCATAACAATGCCCGCAAAAAACATAGGAATAAACAGAATTCCCATTAACAGCCACGCATTCCGCCAATGAAACGTTCCTGCCGATAAAAACAGCAGTACGCCTATGACAATTACGCCAATTAAAAACTTTGTGACAGACTGAATAAATAATCTTTTTGTCATAGGCTTACTTTTTCAGAGTAAGAGCATACTTGACCTTTTCAGCAATATTTTCCGCGGAAAGTCCGAACTCCTTAAGCAGGTCAACCGCAGGTCCGGAATGTCCGAAAACGTCGTTTACTCCGACCTTTACAACGGGAACGGGACAGCACTCCGTAACCGCGTCCGCAACAGCAGAACCAAGTCCACCGATTACACTGTGCTCCTCTGCCGTAACGATAACTCCTGTTTCCTTAGCCGCCTTGCAGATAATGTCCTTGTCAAGAGGCTTAATTGTGTGGATATTGATAACTCTTGCGGAAATTCCCTCTTTTTCAAGAGCCTCAGCCGCCATTATAGCCTCGTTTACCATAAGACCCGTTGCAACTATAGTTACGTCCTTTCCGTCTTTAAGCTGAACGCCCTTGCCTACCTCAAATTTGTATGTGTCCTTATCGTTGAAAACAGGCACAGCAAGACGTCCGAAACGGAGATACACAGGACCATCAATGTTGATCGCGGCCTCAACCGCTGCCTTTGCCTCAACATCGTCGGCAGGATTGATAATAGTCATACCCGGAATAGTCCTCATAAGGGCAATATCCTCGTTGCACTGGTGAGTTGCGCCGTCCTCGCCAACAGAAATACCTGCGTGAGTTGCGCCAATCTTAACGTTTATGTGAGGATAGCCTATCGAATTGCGGACGATCTCATAAGCTCTGCCCGCCGCAAACATCGCAAAGGAGCTTGCAAATACCTTTTTGCCTGTGGAAGCAAGTCCTGCCGCAACGCCCATCATGTTCGCCTCGGCAATTCCGCAGTCAATAAATCTTTCGGGACACTTTTTCTTGAAAATTCCCGTTTTGGTAGCCGCCGCCAAGTCAGCGTCCAGAACCACCAAATCCTCATATTTATCCGAAAGCTCGGCAAGAGCCTCGCCGTAGCTTTCTCTTGTAGCCTTTTTAATTACATCTGCCATTTTTCGCACTCCCTTTCTTACGCCTGTAATTTCTTTAACTGTTCGTTAAGCTCGTCCATAGCCTGCTGATACTGTTCCGCATTAGGCGCAGAACCGTGCCAGCCTACCTGATTTTCCATAAATGAAACGCCCTTGCCCTTTGTACTTGTCTGAATGATAGCAACAGGCTTGCCGTTGATTTTTTCTGCATCGTCGAAAGCCCGCTCAATGTCGTCAAAATCGTGAGCGTTCATTGTTATAACGTACCAGCCGAAAGCCTCAAATTTATCGGTAATAGGCATAGGCGAACATACATCGGTAATCTTGCCGTCGATCTGCAAGCCGTTATTGTCAACGATAGCAACAAGGTTGTCAAGCTTGTTGTGAGCGGCAAACATAGCAGCTTCCCAAACCTGACCCTCTTCGATCTCGCCGTCACCAAGAATTGCATAAACCTTGTAAGGCGCAGAAGAAAGCTTTCCGCCCAAAGCCATACCGCAAGCTGCGGAAATTCCCTGACCAAGCGAACCGGTACTCATGTCAACACCGGGAGTACCTTTCATATCGGGGTGTCCCTGAAGCATTGCGCCGATGTGACGGAGCTTTTTCAGCTCGTCCTCCGCAAAAAATCCTCTCTGCGCAAGCACGGAATAAAGCGCGGGAGCGCAGTGTCCCTTTGAAAGAACGACCCTGTCCCTGTCGGGCATTTTTGGGTTTTTAGGGTCGATATTCAGCTTTGCAAAATAAAGATATGTCAGTAGGTCGCTTATAGAAAGCGAGCCTCCCGGGTGTCCCGATTTAGCGTTATAAACGCCCTCGATAACTCCCATTCTCACCTTGCAGGCTGTTGCTTCAAGTTGTTTTTTGATTGTTGCGTCCATATTTTACCATTCCTTTCAATTTCACTAAATGAAATATTTTACAATTTTTCAAGATAGTCAATTGCCTCAGCGATCGCTCCCTCCTCGCAGGTGGCGGTCGTAACATAGTCCGCGGATTTTTTTACAATATCCTGCGCATTTTTAGGTGCTATTCCTACGTCGGCGAATTCCAACATTTCAATATCATTGTCGTAATCACCCGCCGCGGCAACTGTAAAGGTATTCCACTTTTCAATCTCCCATAGCTGTTTCAAAGCCGAACCCTTGGTACAGTCCTTCGGCAGACATTCAAATAGGAAATCCCCAGAAATAACAAAGCTTGTCTTATCCCAGCCCATTTCTGCCGCATAGTTTGAAAGCTCCTTGACTTTCCCGCCGCCCATTGAGTACAGCACCTTGCACCAGCCCATTTTAGGAATATCGTCAAGACTTGCCTCGGTGTACTTCAAATGGGTCATGTTCAGATGAAGCCTCTCCCATTCGGTCATGTTCACAACATATATCCCGTCAGGGAGATTGATCTCCACACCCATTTCTGGAAACCGCTCCATAAGCGACACGGTATATTCAAAGGAAATCGGGTCAAGACAGCACTCATAGACCTTTTCATGCTTTTTGGTATCGTAAATAAGCCCGCCGTTGTTGAGTATAACGGGTGTGTCAGGATTCAGCGCGTCGAAGTACTGTTCCGCCGCCTGAATGATCCGTCCCGTTGCGATCGTGAATATGCCTCCGCCCCTGCGAAACCGCTCAATAGCGTTCATGTCCTTTTCCGAAAGAACTTTACTTATCGGCAGAAGCGTACCATCAAGGTCGGTTATCAGCACTTTATTTGCAAAATCGGACATCATATCATTCCTTATTTTGGTAATTTACTTAATGCAGTTTTGAAATATTCGGGCAGTTCGCTGTCAAATTCATAGTATTCACCGTCAACAGGGTGAATAAAACCTATCTTTTTCGCGTGAAGGCATTGTCCTTTACACCATTTAGACGGTTTCCCGTAGACTTCATCGCCCAGTACAGGGTGTCCGATATACGACATATGGACTCGAATTTGGTGCGTTCTGCCGGTAAAGAGTTTTAGCTTTACATGACTGTATCCGTTATATTCCTCCAGAACGGTGTACTCCGTTCTTGCTTCCTTGGAATTTTTCTCGGTAACACACATTTTCTTTCTGTCAACAGGGTGTCTGCCAATCGGCGCGTCGATTATTCCCACAGTTTCTTTAAGTCTGCCGCAGACAACGGCTTGATACTCACGTGTAAAGGTATGCGCCTTTATCTGTTCCGCAAGCTTGACATGAGCGTTATCGTTCTTTGCAACAATAAGAAGCCCGCTTGTGTCCTTGTCGATACGGTGAACTATACCGGGACGGATAACTCCGTTTATGGACGAAAGCTGCCCTTTACAGTGATAAAGCAGCGCATTAACAAGAGTACCGCTGTAGTTCCCTGCCGCAGGGTGAACAACCATACCCTTTGGCTTGTTAACTACAAGCAGATGCTCGTCCTGATAGACGATCTCAACCGGGATATTTTCCGGAACAACGTCCAGCTCTGCCGGTTCGGGAACATCAATGACGATCTCGTCGCCGCTTCTTACCGAATAGCTTTTTACTGCGGATTTACCGTTTACGGCAACCTTTCCCTCGCTCAGCAGCTTTTGAAGCATGGAACGGGATATGCCGCAGTCCTGTCCGCAGACCCACTTGTCAATACGTATCCCCTCGGTTTCGCCGTCAACCGTAAACTCTAACCTATTCATTGAAATGTTCCTTTATGCGTCGAACCTCCTGCTTGAACGCGTCGTCATTGGAGGCAATCTTCGGCTCGATAAAAAATATGAATATCAGCATAAACACCGCGCCAAGCACAACGCAAATATCGGCAAAATTGAATATTGCAAAGTTAAAAAGCTTTACATCAAGGTAGTCCACAACATAGCCCTGTCTTATTCTGTCGATAAGATTTCCCACGCCGCCGGACATTATCATAACCGCACTGACAAGAAAAAACGTGTTTTTAGTTTTGTACTTAATGACAAAAATCAAAAGCGCAGCAAGCATTATTACAGTAAATCCCGTAAGAAACCACCTTGCTCCGCTGAAGCTGCTGAATGCGGCTCCCGTGTTTTCGGTGTACCTCAGACCAAGTATCTCAAAATCACCGAAGTGTATAAAGTCCATAACCTTTACAGGTTTAAGTACTTCCACCGCCCAAGATTTTATCACCTGATCGGCGGCAACAAGAATTATTCCAAATATAAACAGTATTAAAATCATTTTCAATCCTAACCAATCTAAGCCAAGGATAGCCCTTGGCTTAGCAAAAAATCTTACTTGACTTCTTCGGCGCAGCGTGCGCAAAGAGTGGGATGTTCGGCGTTGCTTCCAACGTATTCCGAATATGACCAGCACCTCTCGCACTTCTTTCCTGCGGCTCTTTCAACGTCGTAGGATACTCCCTCAAAGTTATCACTCTTGAACTCGCCGCTTCCTCCGTTGATAACGTCAACAGCAGACACGATAAACACCTTTTCGAGTATATCCTTTAACGCGCTGAACTTGCTGAAATTGTCTCCGTCCGCATGAATGATGACCTTTGCTTCAAGAGGAGCGCCGATAAATTTGTTCTGACGCTTGGATTCCAGAGCCTTTGTAACGTCCGAGCGAAGCCTGTAAATCTCGTTCCACTTTTCGATCAGCTCGCTGTCCGCGGAAATATCCGTCTTTTCAGGCATATGGTTAAAGAAGATACTTCCGGGGTCGTCCGACGAGGAGTGAGGAATATATTTCCATATCTCCTCAGCGGTAAAGCACAGTATAGGAGCGATCATTCTCGCAACCGCGCTGAGGATTTTGTACATAGCCGTCTGGGCAGCACGTCTGTCAACGGATTTTTCACCCGTGCAGTAAAGTCTGTCCTTGATAATGTCAAGATAGAAGTTTGACATTTCGGTTATGCAGAAGTTGTGAACACTGCTTACCACAATATGGAAATCATAAGCTTCATACGCTGCCTTTACCTTGTCGATAAGCGCGTTAAGCTTTATAAGCGCAAGCTTGTCAATCTCATGCAGTTCGCTGTCGGAAACGCAGTCGGTATCGGGATTGAAGCCGCTGCCGTTGCAAAGGTTTCCGAGAATGAACCTTGCGGTGTTTCTGATCTTTTTATAGGTATCGGAAAGCTGCTTAAGGATTTCCTTTGATATTCTTATATCGGAATGATAGTCCGAGGAAGCTGTCCAAAGACGGAGAATATCCGCGCCGTACTGATCTATGATCTCGTTCGGGTCAATGCCGTTTCCGAGAGACTTGTGCATTGCCTTGCCCTCACCGTCAACAACCCAGCCGTGGGTGCAGACAGCCTTATAGGGTGCTCTGCCCTTAGTTGCAACAGAGGTCAGCAGCGACGACTGGAACCAGCCTCTGTACTGATCCGCGCCCTCAAGGTAAAGCTCAACAGGCAGCTCATAGCCGCGTTCTTCCATAACGCCCTTGTGNGTAACACCGCTGTCAAACCAAACNTCAAANATGTCATTTTCCTTGACAAATTCCGTGCAGCCGCACTCGCAGNNTGTTCCCGCAGGCAGGAANTCCTTNGGTTCTTTAAGATACCANGAATCCGANCCCTCCTTGCGGAACATTTCGGAAATCGCTCTAATTGTTTCGTCAGTAACCACGGGCTTGCCGCAGTCCTTGCANTACACCACNGGAATAGGCACNCCCCATGTNCGCTGACGGGAAATACACCAGTCGCTGCGNTCGTTTACCATTCCGCTNATCCTGTCCTGACCCCATTCGGGAATCCACTGAACGTCCTTGATAGCGTTAAGTGTTGCTTCTTTAAAGTCCTTGACGGAACAGAACCACTGCTCCGTAGCNCGGAACAGAACGGGATTTTTACATCTCCAGCAGTGAGGATACTGGTGGGCGATCTTCTTGACCGCAAGCATNGCNCCGCANTCCTCCAGATCCTTTGCNATGACNTTNTTTGAAGCTTCNGTNGTAAGACCTGCGTACTTGCCNGCNTCNGCNGTCTGNACGCCCTTTGANTCAACNGGAACGGTAATNCCGATCTCNGGNTATTTNTTGCACACCTCAAAGTCGTCCACACCNAANCCGGGAGCTGTNTGAACGCAGCCCGTACCGCTTTCAAGAGTAACGTGGTCNCCAATAATTACCAGCGACGGACGNTTCATTACAGGGTGTTCGGTAACAATATATTCCAGTTCNCTGCCCTTTATCGANCCTGTNGTTGTNTAGTCGCTNATACCNGCGGCTTCCATTGTAGGCTTAACAAGCTCGGCAGCCATAATATAGTTCTCGCCGTTNGCCTGAACAGCGGTGTACTCATANTCGGGNCCGAGACAAATAGCTAAGTTTCCGGGNAGAGTCCATGTGGTNGTAGTCCATATAACGAAATAAGTTTTATCAAGGTCAAGACCCANCGNAGCAAGCTTGCCCTTGTCNTCAGTTACCTTGAACTTAACATAAACGGAATAGCAGGGGTCGTCCTCGTACTCGATCTCAGCNTCNGCNAGNGCNGTCTGACAGTCGGGACACCAATAAACAGGCTTCAANCCCTTATAGATGTANCCNTTTTTGTACATATCTCCGAAGATCTCNACCTGTCCCGCTTCNACTTCGGGTTTGAGGGTAAGGTAAGGGTCNTTGAANTCGCCCCAAACGCCNAGACGCTGGAACTGTTTTCTCTGGTTATCCACCTGCTTCAAGGCGTACTCCAGACAGTGNTTTCTGAGNTCAACNGGAGGNATAGCTCCGTTCTCCACGCCGATTTCCTTTAANGCTTTAAGCTCAATAGGAAGACCGTGCGTATCCCANCCNGGAATATAGGGAGCCCAGTAGCCGAGCATATTTCTGCTGCGGACGATAATNTCCTTCAAAACCTTGTTCAGAGCCGTACCCATATGGATATCGCCGTTTGCATAAGGAGGTCCGTCGTGAAGAATAAATCTCGGTCTGCCCTCGTTCTTTTTGACCATTTCGTANTAAGTNCCGTCTTTTTCCCAGCNTTCAAGCATANCNGGNTCTTTCTGCGTAAGATTTCCGCGCATTGAAAATTCCGTCTGGGGAAGATTAAGTGTTGAATTGTAGTCCTGAGCCATTGGTAACTCTCTCCTTGGTTTATTTATTCTGTCCGAATTTTAATTCTCCGAACTTGCTTTCCGNACTCTTNGGCGTACCTGCGGGAATCGGNTCGTCAAAAGGATACGCCGTTTTTTCCTGTCTGTATGGATTNTCCATAACTCTGGTAGCCTCAAAATCCTGCTGNGGCTGAGCGGCGTGAACNGGCTCGCTTGCGGGAGCGGGAGCAGGAACAGGCGCGGGAGCCGGTGNATGAACGGGNGCAGGTGCNGGTGCNGGAGCAGGCGCAGNAGCNGCCGCCGCGGGTGCAGGCGCGGGAGNAGGAGTTTCCTCGGAATCGTCCTCATACTCGGGAATAGCCGTGATCTGTTCAAGGTGCTGCTTNTACATATTNAGCAGGTTTGCCTTNAANTCNGANACCTCCTGCTGCATTTTNACCAGACAGCGTTTTTCCTTTTCNAGCTGAACCTTNGTGCCGCCGATGATNTCGCCNGCCTTAGCCCTTGCNTCGGAAAGAATTTTNTCCGCCTGAGCCTGAGCCTCGGCAATTACCGATCTTCCCTGNTTCTGGGCNCTNATAAGCGCGTCCTTGAGAGCTTCCTCGTCCTTTTTGTATTCGCGGACGCTTTCAACAAGAACGGCAATTTTCTTTTCGGCTTCCTCCTTGTCGCGCTGATATCTTTCGATATCNCGTGCTATNTCGCGGAGAAAATCGTCNACCTCNTCGGTCTTATAGCCGGGTCTTGCCTGTTCAAAACGCTTATTGTTAATATCCTTAACNCTCAGCATAATTGCTACCACCTCATTAAATATATTTTTTTACCGTAATATGGTATCTGTCCTTTTTAGTTTTTCCGTTTACCGAAAAAAGNATAAACTTNCCGAAGCCTCTCNCCGAAAAAACNTCNCCGCTGTCAAGGNTGCANGANGCCGATTCGACNGNGCGGTAATTGACCGTAACACNGCCGCCTTTAATNATGTCCGCAGCTTTTCCNCGGCTTANCCCTGCGGCAAGCGCAAGAACGCTGTCCAGCCGCANTGAGGACACCGAACCGTTTTTCTCNNTAAACGCCTGCTCGACCTCTATGTNGGGANCATCGNCCTCCTCGGANTTTACGCCCACCGANCCGATCTTNGTTATCTCNGACANCAGNACGTCCTTGACAGTACTGTAGACAAAAGCNGTAGTACTGCCCTTTCCNACAACGATATCTCCAAGCATTTCCCTCTTGATCTGCCTTGACATAAACGCGCCGAGGAAATCTCTGTGNGAAAGCTTGTCGTTCTCCCTGTACCTGAAAGTAATTGCGGAAACGGGATACTCCTCGTCCNCACANTATTCGGGAAAAACNCCNAGCACCTTTCGGGAGGCNTTTTCATATCCGCCGTAAAAGCCGTACCGCTCNAATCCGCGTTCGTTCAGANCCGACTGCGCCAAAGCAGCCTGCCGCTCGTCAAGAAAGCTTGAAAANTTCGGACNATANCTTTTCACGCANATATCCATCATGTCNGNNATNTGNGACACAAGAAGCCTGTCCTCCGCGGAAAGCCTTGAAAAATATTCGTTAAGCGCNCTCATTTATCAAAGGAACACTCCGTTATTTTCAAGCTCGCCNACAAGATCCTCNCCCACAAAACCAACGTTATAGGGCGTGATNATAAACGTNTTGTTAGCNACAGGCTTGATATTTCCGCCGTTTGCGTAAGCAACGCCGCCGAGGAAATCAATGATNCTTCTNGTAACGTCGGGAGTTGTNGACTCAAGGTTGAGCACAACGGTCTTTTTTGAGTTCAGGTGGTCTGCGATCTGCTTGGTATCCTGGAAAACCTCGGGCTTTACAAGAATAACCTGAAGCTGCGCCGTGGCATGAATATTNACTACCTTGTTTCNCTTGCTGACCTCGTCGTCGTAATTATCGTTCAGATTGTCAAACGTGTCAAGATCGTTTTCGTTATCGTCCTCGGTATCCATGCCAAGGATCTCTTTNAAGTTACCAATGAANCTCATTGTTTTTATTCTCCTTCTCTTTTTTTATTTTCTGGAACCGAAAATGCCGGAACCTATTCTGACAATATTTGAACCGTACTTAACGGCTGAAACGTAATCAGCGGACATNCCCGCAGAGAGAATATCCATCTCGGTGTTTTCGNAGTGCGCCGATTTCAGATCATCAAAAATGCGCCGAAGCCTTTCAAANGACTCCTCGGACTTACCTATGGGCGGNATNGACATCAGCCCCTTAACTCTGATGTTCTTCAGCTCCGATACCCCTCCGAGAAGCTCGTCNAGACGGTCGGGCAAAACGCCGCTCTTNGACTCCTCTTCGCCGATATTGACCTCGATAAGCACGTCCATGCNTNTGCCCGATCTTGCGGCGTACNTGTCGATCTCNGAAGCCAGCNTTACGCTGTCCACCGAATGGATCATCGTCACACTATCTATAATATACTTAATTTTGTTGGATTGCAAGTGTCCTATAAAATTTATCTCCGCTTTTTTGTCGTAGAANTCCTTTTTTTCAAGGTACTCCTGAACGCGGTTTTCNCCCAGAAGCGTTATACCCTCGTTTACNGCGGCGTTNACNCGTTCNTAAGGCACCGTCTTTGTGACCGCCATTATCCGTACCGTTTCGTCGGATNTTCGGTATTTCGCCTTGGCTTCCTCCACATTATAGCGTATTCGCTTGATATTTTCGGAAATNTCATAATCATCCATGCCGGCACTCCCCTTGCGNATCAATNGTCCTGTTCGGTATTTTTCTCCGTCTCGTCAGTATCGTCCTCCTCCGCCTCNGTNTCCGAGGTCTCANANCCCTCCGTATTTCTGNCGGGACGGNTTATTTCCTCATCCTCGGGTTCATCNTCGGCTTCGGTNTCCTCAACNTACAGATCAGCCGATATCTCGCCCTCNACTATAATGTCGTCATANACGCTGATGTAATCTGCTGTCCGAAGTGATCTGCGACAAAAGATATTCGTCNCACTCATAGATNGGATTTATTTTTTTGAACGCAATTCTCTGTCCGAGAAGAATGTAAACNCCTTTNTCGTTGTCCTTGTTGAAGCGTATNGCTCCNCGCGGNACTTTTATTCCCTTGTANTCGTTNAGAATGATCTCCACCCGTTCNGCTCTGCGCTGAACAAGNTTGAACGTCANCTCGTCNCANGAAAGAACNATNATGCTTTCNCTNGGATCGTCNGTCNCGACNATATCNTCTATCGTNGCCGTTACCGTATCGGGAGTCGAAGCNAACTTTACCGTAACACTGCTTCCCACGCGGAAATCCGTGACNCGNGGATCAACNATACCCACCATTTTCCATTCGTATCCGTCNACGATCTTNCCNATCAGNNTTCCGCTNCGTTCCTTTCNNGANTTGGCGATTATATCCTTGANATCNTCCGCCGTAAGACTGTCGATAGTGTCCGGAGAAAGTCTGCTTTCAAAGCCGTCGGTGTGACCTATAAAGTACCCCGCATTTTCCGTCGTGATCATTCCCGACGGGTCTCTGCGGCGTCCTTCAAGCTCGGAAATACGTGTGTTAAGGCTGTCAATAGCGTCGTTAAAATCCGTCTCCTCATTTATGACTATCTGGTATATGTCCATAAGCGTCTGAAGCTTTTTGCGTTCCGCGTCAAGGGATTCCAGATCGTTTTCCGCGATAAGGAATGCTATCGTCTGGTACTGCTCGTCGATCTGATCCGCAATGAACGTAGGTTCAACAACAGCCGTCGTACCCGGATTCTGCGCGCTTTTGAGCAGTTCGACCTCCTCTTTCAGCTTTTCTATCTGCTGATTTACAAGAATGTCGTTTTCGCTGCTGTAAGTATATGCCACAACGGAACCGTTCGCGACCTTGCTGCCGTCGCGGCAGGTGTAGCTGATGACACCGTTCGCCCTGCTGTTTATCACGGTCTCGTTCCTGACGTACACCCCCTGAAAAGCTACCTTTTCCGCAGAGGAGTATATTATCGCAGTTTCCGTAACGTAATCTTCCTTGAACTGCATACTTATTTGGCTGAAAACCGTTATCATAATAAACAGCGACAGGAAGAACACCAGTATTCTTACCGTGATCGTGTTCATGGCTTACTGTTCCGAGTCGAGAATGGCGATCTGCTTGGCGGGGATTATAGTGGAAATAGCGTGCTTGAACACCAGTTCCTGCTTGCCCTCGCTTTCGAGGATAACCACATAGCTGTCGAAACCCTTTACAACGCCCTTGAACTGGAAACCGTTGGTAAGGATAAATGTCGCCTGTATCCTGTCTTTCCTCAGCTGGTTGAGGAAAACGTCCTGAAGGTTCATGCCCTTGTTCATTTTACCATCCCTTCTGCATTTTGCGCCCGCCGCGGACGAGAAGCTCCGCCGCAGTCCGCATATCAGGATAAACCGTATTTTTTACCGTCTGCGAGCAAATATAAATGCTCAATTATCATTATAACATAAAATTTCTGATTTGGCTACTATTTTTTTGCATATTTCAATAAATTCATTAAAATTATATATTTCGTCCAAATAAAGCCAATTAATTCGTTCATCACGACGAAACCATGTAAGCTGTCTTTTGGCGTATCTGCGAGAACTCTGCCTTATTTTGTCGAGACAGCTTTCAAGAGTATCCTTCCCGCGGAAGTAAGGTATAAGCTCCTTGTAGCCGATCGCCTGACAAACCGTACCAAGCCTTTCATTCTCATAGACCGCCCTGCATTCCTCCACCATACCGTTTTCAGCCATAAGCGTTACCCGACGGTCTATCCTGTCGTAAAGCTTGCTGCGGTCGCGGAAATTCAGTCCGATAATGCATACCCTGTAGGGAGAATCCTTTCCCATGTTCATTCTCTTATAGTCGCCGAAGGTCATTCCCGTAAGCTCGTACACCTCAAGAGCGCGGATTATTCTCACAATATTTTGGCTCGGCACAGCCTCCGCCGTTTCGGGATCGACGCTGCGAAGCCTTTCGTGCATTGCCTCGTTTCCGATAGCCTCCGCTTCAAGTTCAAGACGCTTACGGACGCTTCCGTCGGTTTCGGCGGTGTCAAAATTAACGTTGTCTATAAGAGAATTG
>JAAVHL010000012.1 GCA_014799735.1 Ruminococcus sp. | reverse complement strand
TGACGTTTTGGACGGAACAAACTATGGCTGAATGTTGCCCTTACTATGCTTGGAAATCCCAACAAAGTATTGTTCGTTGAAAACAGTCCACCGGACTGTTTTCAAGGGTTACTGCGCTTCATACCGCACAAAGGAGGGGCGGTCGTGTTCGCCCCTCCTCGAAACGCTTTCGCGTTTCTCACCTCCTGCTCCGTTTCGGAGACTATGCGCCTGCGGGCGCGGGGAGGGGATTTCGCGCTCTGCGGAGCGCGACCAGGGGCTCTGCCCCGTGGACCTCGCCACCTTTGAAAAGGTGGACGAAACTTTTCCATAAGGGAACTTTTTCATTTTGAGTGAACTATTTTTTATTTCGTTTTAAATAAAAAAACAAGAGCCGCACTGCGACTCTTGTCTGAATTCAATATTATTCCTAATCAGTCGGAAACGTAAGGGATAAGCGCAATATATCTTGCACGCTTGATCGCGGAAGTAAGCTCTCTCTGGTGATAAGCGCAGGTACCTGTTACTCTTCTGGGAAGAATCTTGGATCTCTCGGTCATGCACTTCTTGAGTCTTGCAACGTCCTTGTAGTCGATCTTTTCAACCCTGTCAGCGCAGAACATGCAAACCTTTTTGCGGGTTCTCTTTGCGCCGCGGGGAGCTCTTTCTCTATCCTTTTCCATAGTGAAACCTCCTTATAAAATGTTTCAGCCGTTTCTGCCTTTCAGAAAGGCAGGTCGCCGTCTCCGATAACCTCCTCGAAGTCACCCAAGTCCCCGAAAGAGACCGCAGGTGCGGGAGCGTTCTGCTGCGGAGCGTACTGAGGCGCGCTCTGAGCGGGAGCAGGCTGGCTGTACTTTGGCTGAGAAAACTGCTGGGGAGCATAATTTCCGTTAGCCTGTGCCGCTGCCTTTGTTTCACCGAACATAACATTTTCAGCCTGAACCTCGGTCACATAGTGGCGCACATCGGGATAACGCTTATCGTCGTAGGTTCTGGTTCTGAGACCTCCCTCAACGATTATCATTCTTCCCTTGGCAAAATATCTGGAAATAAACTCAGCCGTCTGCCGCCAAGCGACAACTGTAATAAAATCTGTCTGTCTTTCGCCGCCCTGCGGAGTATAATTTCTGTCCACAGCAACGGTTATCTGACAAGTGGAGACACCCGAAGGGGTCTGCCTGAGTTCGGGGTCGGCAGTAAGTCTGCCCATGATAATAACTTTATTCAACATAAAGCGACACCCTTTCCGCGTTATCTTACTGTAGTAAGCGAACGCATAACGCCGTCCGTGATCTTGAATACACGATCCAGCTCAGCGGGGAAATCGGGCTTGCTTGTGAATGTGTAAAGCACGTAGTAGCCCTCTGTCTGGTCGTCGATCTCGTAAGCAAGCTTTCTCTTGCCCCATTCGTCAACGGATTCCATAGTACCGTTAGCCTCGATAAGCGCCTTGAACTTGTCGTTAAGAGCCTTAACGCCGTCCTCACCGTTTTTCAGGCTGTAAACCGCCATGGTCTCATAAGCTTCACTGATTTTAGCCATTTTAAAACACCTCCTCTTGGATTACGTCCACGACCCTCCGCGGACGAGGATACCATATTATTATAACATTTGCAACACCGCTTGTCAACTGGTTTTCTCAAAAAATTTGTATAAATTTTGATCAATCTTTGCAGCTTTATTTTGGAGTTTTTGGCAAATGACTTGTTATATTTACTTTAGTGCGTAAGGGGACGAGGGGGACAACCACAAGTGAGAGGGAGGGGGCTCATGGAAATTTAAGGGGCGCACGCACGCCCCCTCCCTCTCCCTTATGGTTTTCCCCCTCGAGCTCCCTCTTTCCTTAACCTTCTCCTTCCCCTGCTACGCTATCACGTAATCCCGACAAACTCTTGTGAAAATTAAATGTTCACAAATATTTTATTTCTTTAGGTATAGCGTGAGCCGGGCGGGGGAGAGGGCGAGGGGAAATAGGAGCAAACAGCTAAAGCTGTTAAGGGAAAACCCGCAATTGAAATGCGAAGCATTTCAATTTGGGGAGAAGGGGGAGGGCGGCTCAGCGTCCCTTAAAATTCCGAGAGCGCCTCCCCCTTTCCCCGGTAGGGTTGTCCCTCGTACTTTACGCACAGAAGTTAAATACATATCCTTTATTCATCAAAAAGCCCGTTTTACAGCCTGTCATAACCGCTCGCACCCACAGTCAAGGGAAACCTCCCCGTCCTTTCAATAGTAAGACCGTTCAGCATACCGATATGCAGAGAAATATGCCGAAACTGCATAAGCGCAAGCTCAAACCGCGTGTAGGAACAGCTTTCGGGACATTCAAGCAGCATTTCGTCCGTGAGGGAATCAATGTAGTCCAAAGTTTTGTCCCGCACCTTTTCAAGGTACTCCAAAAGCTCGCTGTCGGAAAAAACTATGCCGCAGGGATTGTCGGGATTATCCATGCCGTCTTTGTGGAAAGAGGGCTCCTCAAAGACAAAGGGATTGAAAAACCATTTGTCCGCCGAATGAATGGCATGGTAAACATAACGCCATGCGGGAGCGCCGCACACAAGCGCGTCTCGGTCGTAGGTCTTTACCGCCGTTTCAAGATTAATAAAATTCGGCAGGACTTGTTTTTTCAGCATGGCACACAATTTGTTCACAGCGCATTTTCCTTTCTGTGTAATCTAAAAAAACAACGCGGCAAAACGAAAACTTCCTTGCGGGACTTTTAATTTTGCCGCGTTATTATGTTATTGCGTTATTTCAATTACTTTGTTTCCGTAAGCACGAATATCTCGTATATAGCCTGTATTGCAGCTTCAAAATCCTCGTCGCTTACGCCGATGATAATGTTAAGCTCCGACGAGCCCTGATCTATCATCTTTACGTTTATCTTCGCGTGAGCAAGCGCAGAGAATATCCGTCCCGCGGTACCTCTCGCTTTTCTCATGCCCCGTCCAACAACGGCGATAAGAGCCAGATTGTCCTCAACCTCCAGATGGTCGGGGTGAACGCGGAAATTGATCTCGTCCAGAACCTGCTGCTGAACGGGCTTTAATGCGTCCGTACCCACAATAACGCTCATGGTGTCAATACCCGACGGCATATGCTCAAAGTTCAGACCGTTCTTTTCCAGCGAACGAAGCACGTTTCTGCCGAAGCCAAGCTCGCTGTTCATCATGTCCTTTTCAATATTTATCGCGGAAAGACCTTTCTTTCCCGCAATTCCTGTGATAACGTACTTACCCGCTTCTGCGGCTTCGGCTACGATCATTGTGCCCTTGTCCTCGGGACGATTGGTGTTTCTGATATTTATGGGGATACCCGCCGTGCGCACGGGGAAGATAGCGTCCTCGTGAAGAACGCCTGCGCCCATGTAGGAAAGCTCACGAAGCTCTCTGTAGGTGATGGTTGTAATGGGAGCAGGATTTTCAACTATTCTTGGGTCGCAGATAAGGAAGCCCGAAACGTCCGTCCAGTTCTCATATATCTGAGCCTTGACCGCGCGGGCTACAATAGAGCCTGTAACGTCCGAGCCGCCGCGGGAGAACGTGCGGATAGTGTCGTTTGGCATAGAGCCGTAAAATCCCGGAATTACCGCGTGTTCGCATTTTTCCAGACGGGGGCGCAGCAGTGAAATTGTTTTCTCCAGATCGAAAACGCCGTTTTCGCCGAACTTGATATACCCCGCAGGGTCGATAAACTCAAAGCCGAGAAACGCCGCAAAAACCTTGCTGTTAAGGTACTCTCCGCGGGAGGCGGCATAGTCGCGTCCTGCCATATGCTCGAACGCGCTTTTGATGCGCACAAATTCCTTGTCCAGAGAAATGTCCAGACCAAGCTCCGAAATTATTTCATTGTAACGCTTTTCTATCGCGGAAAAATCGTCCTCAAAATCCTCGCCCTTTGCAGCCTTGTCGTAGCAGGAATAAAGCATATCGGTGATCTTGATATCTTCGCTGAAACGTTTGCCCGGTGCGGAAGCAACAACGAAGCGTCTGTCGGGGTCTGCGAGAACGATATCGGCGGCTTTTCTGAACTGTCCCGCGTCCGCAAGGGAGCTTCCGCCGAATTTAACTACTTTAATATTGCTCATGGAAACATATTCCTTTCATTTTGGTTTGATACTATACTATTATAAATAAATTTCGTGAGATAATCAATAGGAATATAAAACAAAAAAACGGCACATTTTCGTGTCCGTTTGTGAAAAACGACTGTTTTCCCACCGCGGACAAGCTGCCCGCGGCGGGAATGTTAAAAATATATACTTCGTTCAGGCAAATTGCGATACGGAAGTTTCTTTCGTTTTGGAAACAAAATCTGCCGCCATCACTGTAGACGGCGGCAAGGGTAAAGGCTCAGCTTCTCGTGTAATCTATATGTCAAAGCCGTTTCTCGTCTCGGGAGAACAAGTACGGCTGTTCGCTTTAGACGGCGGCAAGCAAAAAGGCTCAGCCTTTAGTAGCAGGTCAGCCTGTCCGCAAGGTCTGTCAGATCGTCGCGGCTGTAAAAATCAATTGTGATCGTTCCGTTTTCCCCGTCCTTGGAGGTGATCTTTACCTTTTTCCGCAAATGATCCTCAAGGCTTATCTGCATTTCGGTAATAAAGCTCATCTCCGCTCTTTCCTCGGCCGTTTTCGGCACGGACGTCTTTTCCTCCGCTTCGCCGTTTTCCTTTCCGGACTTCTCCGCGGCAAGCTTTTCTATTCCTCTTACGGTGACCTTTCCGTCCGCGGCAAGCTTTGCAATTTCAAGCATATCCTCCTCGGAATCCGCCGAAGCGATAGCCTTTGCCTGTCCCGCGGAAAGCTGTCCCTTTCTCAGCATTTCCACGATCTCGTCGGGAAGATTAAGCAGTCTCACCGAGTTTGCGATAGCGGAACGGGATTTTCCCACCGCCTTTGAAACTGCCTCCTGGGTCATGCCGTACTCGTCCATAAGAGCGCGGTATGCGGCGGCCTCCTCCACAGGGTTCAAGTCCTGCCGCTGAATGTTTTCTATCAGCGCGATCTGAGCGGTCTCCTCGTCGGTAAGCTCCTTTATAACAACGGGAACGTCGCTCATGCCCAGCATACGGCAGGCTCTCCAGCGGCGTTCACCCGCCACGATCTGGTAGCCCTCCTCCATGGGACGTACTACTATCGGCTGGATAAGTCCGTGCTGACGGATACTGTCCGCAAGCTCTGCGATTGCAGCCTCGTCGAAATCCTGTCTGGGCTGCTTGCGGTTGGGTTCTATTTCGGATATTCTCAAAGTATGGGTATCGCCGCCCTCTGCGCCATTGTCGCCGAAAAGCGCGTCAAGACCCATTCCTAAACTTTTTTTAGCCATATCTCAATTGTTCCGCATGGAACAATTTTTGCCTCCTTTCGTTACTTTTTTGAAGCCGCCAGCGCTTTTTCGGCAGCCTTATGCCTTTTCAGCAGCTCTTCCGTGAAAAGCTCATAAGCCTCCGCGCCGCGGGAGCTTTTATCATAGTAAATAACCGGCTTTCCGAAGCTTGGAGCCTCTGAAATACGCACGTTTCTCGGAATTACGGTCTTGAACATTTTCTTGGGAAAGTGCTTCTTGACCTCGCTTACAACCTGACTTGTAAGATTGAGCCGTCCGTCGAACATGGTGAAAAGTATGCCCTCAATGTCGATAGTGGGGTTGTATCTCTGCTTTACCAGACGTATGGACTCCACCAGCTGAGAAAGTCCCTCCATTGCAAAGTACTCGCAAGTCATTGGCACCAGCACCGTATCGCAGGCGCAAAGCGCGTTTACCGGGATAAGCGACAGTGACGGCGGGCAGTCCAGCAGTATGTAGTCGTAGTCCTGCTTGATCGTGAGGAGCTGCATTTTCATGCGCTTCTGCATATTGTCCACCTCGATAAGCTCGATATCGGCGGCGGCAAGGGAGGACGTTGCGGGCACAAGCCACACGTTCTCAAACTCGGTTTTTATGACAGCTTCCTGAATTCTGCGAAGCCCTAAAAGCGCGTCGTATGTAGATATGCCTACGTTTTTTTTGCGGATGCCGAATCCGCTGGTTGTATTTCCCTGAGCGTCCATGTCAACGCACAGGACTTTTTTCTTTCTCTGTCCCAGACACGCCGCAAGGTTCACCACGGTAGTGGATTTTCCCACGCCGCCCTTCTGGTTTGCGACAGCAATAACGATCGCCATGACAGTCTTCCTTTCATTTTCAATAAATATAATTATACCATATTCTGCGCACGATTGCAATAATTTTTGCAAATAAAGATAAAATAAAGATAAAAATGTTCCACGTGGAACATTTTCTGCTTTCCGCATACTATGAGTTTTGTTCAGCAAAACTCGTGTTCGCGATTTGCGGGAAGCTCCGCCGCTTGCGACGGTTTTTCACATGGAACAATTTATATTATGCAGTTTACAGCGGCTTTTTGGATATCTGTCCGCCGTTTCTGGGGTACTTCCCTGCCGTCGGAGCAATCTTGCGCACTATTATAAGTACGCGCTTGTCTCCGTTGGGAAGTTTATATTCCTTAACGTCTTCGATCTCTCCGCCAAGAAGCTTTACGGCATTTTCGCCGTCCCTGTAGTTTTCGCTTGGGCCTTTCATTGCCGCAAATACTCCGCCGACTTTAACATAGGGCAGACAGTATTCCGCAAGCACGGGCATTGCCGCAACCGCCCTTGCAAAAGCCGCGTCAAATTTTTCTCTGTACCGAGGGTCACGTCCCCCCTCCTCCGCTCTGGCGTGGACAAGCTCCACGCTAAGTCCCGCCGCTTCGCAAGCTGCGGAAAGAAAATTTACCCGCTTGTTGAGACTGTCCAGCAGCGTAAGTTTTAAGTCGGGACGGTAAATTTTTATTGGCACGCCGGGAAATCCCGCTCCCGTGCCAACGTCTATAACCTTGCTGCCGTCGGGAATTTCAAGAAGCTTCAGCGGCAGAATGCTGTCAAGAAAGTGCTTTTCCGCAATTCCGTCCGGGTCGGTTATCCCTGTCAGGTTCATTTTCTCGTTCCATTCAACAAGAGTTCGGGCGTATTCACAGAACTTTCCATACTGCTCCTCGGAGACCTCAAATCCCTCCGACGAAAAAAGCTCAGCGAAAATTTTGTATTCGGGTAAAAAAGCCATAAACGCCTCCTAATGTTACTTGCGGGCGGCAAGCCAGATTATAAGCACGCTCACGTCCGCGGGCGATACTCCCGATATCCTGCTTGCCTGTCCGATATTTTCGGGCTGAACACGGTTCAGCTTTTCCTGCGCTTCAAGGCTCAGGCCCTTTATTTCATTATAGTCAAAAGGCTGTGGCAGCTGCTTGTTTTCAAGCTTTTTGACGTGTTCGACCTCCGTAAGCTGCCGCTCGATATAACCCTCATATTCGATCTGCAAGCCTACCTGTTCCCGCACCTCATAAGAAAGCTCGGGACGTTCCGCGTCAAAGGGTTTTAAATCCTCATAGGAAATCTGCGGACGGCGGATAAGATCGCTCATCTTCACGCCCGTTGAAATTTCCGCCGTACCCTTTTCGGTCAGCAGCCTGTTCAGCTCGTCCGTGGGAGACAGCGCTTTTGCCTTAACGCGGGCGATCTCCTGCTTTATCTGCAATTGTTTCACGTGGAACAATTTGTAACGTTCCTCCGAGATCAAGCCTATCTCATACCCCAGCGGAGTAAGCCGCTCGTCCGCATTGTCCTGCCTGAGCAGAAGCCTGTATTCGCTTCGTGAGGTCATCATTCGGTACGGGTCGAGACATCCCTTTATTACAAGGTCGTCTATAAGAGTTCCGATATAGGACGACGAACGGCTTAAAGTTATCCCCTCCTCGCCCTTGCAGTACCGAGCCGCGTTTATTCCCGCGACAAGTCCTTGGGCGGCGGCTTCCTCGTAGCCCGACGTGCCGTTGAACTGTCCCGCGCCGTAAAGTCCGCGGATATTTTTGAATTCCAGTGTGTGGCGCAAGTCCTGCGGGTCGCAGCAGTCGTACTCAATAGCGTAGGCATTACGCATTATTTCCACACGTTCAAGTCCCTTTATCGTCCGCAGAAACGCGATCTGCACATCTTCGGGCAGGGACGAGGACATTCCCTGCAAATAAAACTCCTCGGTGTCAAGACCCATAGGCTCGATAAAAAGCTGATGACGGGGACGCTCGGAAAACCGCACTATCTTGTCCTCGATAGACGGACAGTACCGCGGGCCTATCCCCTCTATCCTGCCCGAATACATTGGCGAACGGTGGATATTTTCGCGGATAACCTTATGGGTTTCCTCGTTGGTATAGGCAACATAGCAGGGCACGATATTTTTCAGGCCCTCCCGTGGAGTTTCAAAGGAAAAGGGCTGAATGTCACTGTCGCCGTGCTGGATTTCCAGCTTGTCAAAATCAATGGAACGGCGGTGAACGCGGCTTGGCGTACCCGTCTTGAAGCGGCGAAGCTCAATTCCAAGACTGCGCAGGCTGTCCGAAAGACCTCTTGCGGGCAAGGTGCTGTCGGGACCGCTTTCGTAGGAAACGTCACCCACATGGATAAGTCCTTTCAGATAAGTACCCGTGGCGATTATGGCGGTCTTGACCTTGTACTCGCCGCCAAGATGTGTAACAATTCCCGTGACCATACCGTCCTCGGCAAGAATTTCCGTAACCTCGGCTTGCTTCACGTCAAGGTTTTCCTGCATTTCGCAGACCTTTTTAATGTGATTGTGGTACTTGACCCTGTCCGCCTGAACACGCAGACTATGCACCGCGGGACCCTTTCCCCTGTTGAGCATACGGCTCTGGATAAAGCAGGCGTCGGCAGCTTTACCCATTTCCCCGCCGAGAGCGTCTATCTCGCGGACAAGATGTCCCTTAGCCGTCCCGCCGATAGAGGGATTGCAGGGCATATTCGCAATGTTGTCCAGCGATATGGTGAACATAACGGTTTTCGCGCCCAGCCGTGCCGCCGCAAGAGCCGCCTCCACACCCGCGTGTCCCGCGCCGATCACGGCAACGTCGTAGCTGTCTATATAATGACTCATTTTTATCCTCTCCAATTTATGAATAAACGCATATGCGATATTTGGCGAAGTAAAACTTACATTCGCAATTTGCGGCAGATTGTTCCACGTGGAACAATTGGTATTCATTTTACCTTTCGCCGAAATGCCTAAATGGGCAGTTACCCATGACAGATAACCGTACGACAAACTCCTGATAGGGTCTAATTTATTCCTATTGTAGTATTATAGTTCACAAACCTTATAACAGAAATATGTTCCCGGAGTAATATTATCATCGTCATAATATAGTAAGCCTAACTTACTGAACCTAAATGTCTGATTATAATCACTCTTTTTTAATTCATCATAAGCCCTTTGATATGATTCATAGTCTGCACCGCCAATAGCAAACGTCATGTGAAAAATATAGTCATTGTCATGTTCTGCCGGACACGATCCAAATATTTTATATAATCCTTCGTTTAGCCTTTTCTGTGCATCTACAAGCTGCGGTGTTTCTTTTACTCGCAAGCTCATACATCCGGATTCGACTCCACCCAATACGTTAGATGGGAATATATCTATATCCACAAATTCAATATCAAATGGACATAGTTCCTTTGCGAAGTCATCAAAGAATACTTCCACATTCTCTAAACTAGGAATCACAAATGGCTGCTTTAAGGAAACATGCTGCGGCAGTCTTGCCATTTCAAATCCAATCTTTCCATACCTATGTGCTTTCAGCATCAATTTTCTGCCATAATTCTCTGCATTGTTATCTGCAATTAAAACTATTGTTGCTTTCATTCAATCTCACCTCTTCTAATTAATCCGCATAATCCATAGAGACTATTTTGCTTGCCGCGCCTAAATATTTTTTCATCATGCTCTCATACTCTTCGGGCTTAACGTCTCCCGTGCCCATTACATCATAAACCACCGTGGCTTCGCGGATAGTCAGCGGCAGCGGCTTTAAACCGTTTTTCAGATAGAATTTCCGCCGCTTCAGCCGTTCCTCATAATTGTCCGCGGACTTGTCAAGCTGCTCCAGCGCAAGGAAAAGCCGCTGTCCCGAATAGTATTTTATCAACGACTGCAACGACTTGCT
This sequence comes from Ruminococcus sp., assembly GCA_014799735.1. Taxonomy (GTDB): domain Bacteria; phylum Bacillota; class Clostridia; order Oscillospirales; family Ruminococcaceae; genus RGIG8773. The sequence goes on along the minus strand of JAAVHL010000012.1, from coordinate 29,282 downwards.
TCCCAGACCTTTTCCGCGCATATCCTCTGAAAGCGCAAGATAAAACAGATAGGACGCGCTTCCCCCGCTGATGACGTAGGCAAGTCCGACCCATTTCCCCTCTGAGTAAAGTCCCCAGAAATCCACGTTTTCCTTTTCCGACTTTAGCGCCAATAACCACATAGGCGCGCGCTCATCGGCGGGAAAAGCCGTCCTGTAGAGGCGGCTGATCTTTCCGTAGTCGGGACTGAAAAAATTTATCCTTTTAAGCGTAATTTTCATTGAAACCTCCGAATTATTTTCCCACACAGAACCGCGAGAACACCTCGTCCACCACAGCCTCGGACGCCTTTTCGCCCGTAAGCTCCAGCAGGGAATTTTCCCCGTCGTCTATCAAAATCGTTACCGCGTCAAAGGTGGCGCCCGCTTTGAGAGCGTCCAAAGCTTCAGCGAAGCACAGCCTTGCCCTTTCCGCACAGCTTCTCTGACGCTCGTTTGCAAGCACACCCATGTCGGGAGCAAACCCCGACATTCCGTAAAGCTTTTCCACGGCAGATACCAAGCGTTCAAGCCCCTCGCCCTTTTCTGCGGAGACCGTAACACTATCCTTAAAGCAGTCGGAAATCTCCGAAAAGTCAAACCGCTGTTCAAGATCGGATTTGTTCAGCACCGCAATTGCATTTCGTCCACTGCACCTTTCGGCAAGCTCCCTGTCCTCGGCGGTGATCTCGCTTCCCACGTCGAAAACCGCTAATATCAGATCGGCGGCGTCAAGCTTTTTCCGCGCCCTGTCCACGCCTATGCTTTCGATGGTATCGGAAGTATCGTGAATTCCCGCCGTGTCGGAAAGCCGCAGAACAATGTCCCCAAGCCGAACGGACTCCTCCACAACGTCCCGGGTCGTGCCCGCCGTGTCGGAAACAATGCTTCTCTCACAGCCCGCCAAAAGATTCATCAGCGTGCTTTTCCCCACGTTTGGTCTGCCGACAATTGCGGTATCCGCGCCCTCTCTGACAATACGACCGCTCTCGTAAGAATTGAGCAGTCTGTCCAGATCGCAAATCCCCGCTTCAAGTACTTCGGAAATTTCATACTCCTCAACCGCGGGAATGTCGTCGTCGGGATAGTCCACCCAAGCCGCAAGAGAACCCAGCAGCTTAAGCATACCGTCGGAAACCTTTTTTATTCGGCGGAACAAAGCCCCCTCGCGGAGAGATTCCGCGCACCGCAAGCCCGCGCTTCCGTCGGCGGAAATAATGTCCATGACCGCCTCCGCCTGAGTGAGGCTCATTTTTCCGTTGAGGAATGCACGCTTTGTAAACTCCCCTGCGCCCGCAGTCTTAACTCCGCCGCCGAGAATAAGCCGCAAAATCTGCTCCGTAACAAAAATCCCGCCGTGGCAGGAAATCTCAACAACGTCCTCACCCGTGTAGGACTTGGGCGCGCGGAAAACCGTCAGCACGCCGTCGTCAAGGACTTCACCGCCGCTTACTATATTTCCGTAGGCGCAAGTGTAGCCCTCCATTTCCGAGGGCAAAGTCTTGCGGGAAATGGGTTTAAATATTCTGTCCGCAGCGGAAAGAGCGTCCTCCCCGGAAATGCGTATAACGGAGATACCCCCCTGCGCGCGGGGAGTTGAAATTGCCGCAACAGTTGACATAGTTACCTCCAAAAAAACGGGAACACGGGAATCCTCCCATGCTCCCGCATGAATTTTTAAAACTAAAATTGTTCCACGTGGAACATTTTTGCCATGCTATGATGTCATATATTATTGACCTCAACGCCCTCAACAAATATCTGATGTGCCTGACCGATATCTTCATACTTGAGATACCCCAGATCATAAGCCGTATTGATATCAATAAACGTACCATCCTTATGCAGAAGCATCTCATGCCCCGCAGTTCCAAACTTAAAGTCATAACCCGCAGCATTTATTGTCTGAACAATATCAAGACCAATATAGCCGTAAGGACTTCCGCTTTCTATAACCGCAAGCTCGCAGCCGTCATATGTTCCGAGATATTCTATATAAATATATACGGGTTCATAGCCAATATTTCCGATATATTCTATATAGTCATCAGCGATCTTTTTCTTTGCCTTTTCCGTAAGATGACCCGAAAGATCGTTTTCAGCAGCATATATCATGCCGGTATAACCGCTTTGTGCGCTTGCAGTAAAAGCAAACAGCGAAATAATCAGCAGAACAGCAAAAAATATTTTATGCCGTTTCATATATCTATCTTGCCGTAAAGATCGCCCTCCACCAGATTGCTGTCCTCGGGCTTGGGACGCTTGTAGTCCTTTTCAAATGATGTTTTCATCATATCCATGGAACGGGGCGTGTACTCGCTGGGCTTCTTGTCGCGGCGGGGTCTGCGGTCGCGGTCGCCCCTGTAGCCGCCCTCTTTTCTGTCGCGGCGGGGAGCTGTGGAGGAGATCACTACCTTGCGGTAAGGCTCTTCGCCCACGCTCTTGGAAACAACGCCCTCGATATTTGCAACAGCAGAGTGTATAATTCTTCTCTCGTAAGGATTCATAGGCTCCAGCGCGGAAGTTCTTCCAGTGCGGATAACCGTCTTGGATATCTTCACCGCAAGCTCCTCAAGAATGACCTTTCTCTTTTCGCGGTAGCCGCAGCAGTCCACCGTAATACGGCAGTAATCCTTGTCGCCGCGGTTTGCGGTCATTGAAGCAAGGTACTGTATAGCGTCAAGGGTCTCTCCCCGTCTGCCGATGACTGCGCCGGTGGTGTCTCCCACAATGTCGATAACTGCGCCGTCCTCGGTCTCGGAAACGCTTACGTCGCTTTCGATACCCATATTTTTCAGTATAGTTTTGATATAGTCGCCCGCAGCCTCAGCCTTGGACTGCTCGTAAACGGCTTCGACCCTTGCCTCGCCCTTTACCTTTCCGAAAAGACCCTTTTTAGGCTCTTCGATAACGCTGAAAGTAATTTTGCTTTCCTCTGTGCCGAACTTCTGCGCTGCCATAGCCTTAGCTTCCTCTATGGTTTTCGCTGTAAAAACTTCTTTTTTTTCTGCCATACCGACCTATCCTTTCAAAATGATTTATCTTTTGATCCCGCATGATGCGGGATTTTCTTGCATTAATAATAGTATAAAGCCTTAACTGTCAGTCCTCGTCGTCGTCAATAAATTCCTCGCCGTACTTTTCCGCCTGCCTGCGTCTTGCCTCGCGGATTATCATTTTCTCGTATTCCTTCTGCTTCGCCCGCGAGAGCTTTACCTCGGACGAACCGCCCTCCTCATCATCGTCAGCGATCTTAGCCGTGACCGCACCGCTCTTGGACTTTGAAGCCGTTCCGCCGTTCTGAGCGGCCATCTGCTCCTCCATGAGCTGCTGGTAGCGCTCCATCATATTGGGACGGTTTTTCTTCTTGCGCTTCTGTTTATCCTTTTCAACCAGCGCGGCAACGTACTCGGGAGTATAAATATGGTACAGCACGATAGACTGCACAAAGCTGAACAGTGAGGACATCGTCCAGTAAAAGCCGATACCTGCGGGATACCTGAACGCGATCCAGATGGAGAACAGGGGCATAACATAAAGCATAACGTTCATGCCGCCCATGTTGGGAGCGTCGGGATTCATCTTCTTGTTGCGTATCTGCATATAGATCGTCATGGTAAGCTGGATAAGACCCGACATAATGGGTATCATCAGCAGAATGACCGCAGCCGCGTTCCAGACCTCGGGGTGGAGAGTTGGTATATCGCCCAGATCCACAATACCGAAAAGCTTGTTGTTGAAGCCCACTACCTTTTCCGTAAAATCGGGGAACTGCTCCGCCATAGAAGAAAAAGCGGAGGGATCCTTCTGGACTTCCTTTACAATATAAATTTCGGGACGGTGCTTAAAGTAAGTGGGAACAGCGTCTCCGAAAATAGCCTCGGTGATTTTTGTAGCCTCCGCGATAGCGTCCTTGCCCGCGTGGAGAATGTGGGTAAGCGGACGGTATACAACGTCGAAAATACCGTACAGTATAGGGAACTGAATAAACAGCGGCAGACAGGAAGCCATAGGGTTTATGCCCTCCTCGGAGTAGAGCTTCATCTGCTCCTCCTGAAGCTTCTGCTGATTGTTCGCGTACTGTTTTTTCAGCTTTTCCAGCTTAGGCTGAAAAGCCGCCATTGCAGCGGAGGATTTCTGCTGCTTTACTGACAGCGGGAAAAGAATGATTTTCGTGACCAGTGTAAAAAGAATAATAGACCATGCGTAATTATGTGTGATCTGATACATCAGCCACATAATATACCCAAGAGGGATACCGATAAGTTCGCTCATTTTGACCTCCGATGATATTACTTTCCGTATAGAATATATAGAAAACGACTATTTGTATTGTGTCTCGGATACATTTCAGTCATTATAGTTTGCTCAGTTTGCTTGGTTTTCCGACCGTTCCGAATTTTCCACCGTAAGAGAACCCTCACAGTCGGGCGGAACAGTCCTGCCCCTGCCATAGCGTTTACTCAGCGTATAGAAGCAAAACCTGTCGGGAACTTCGTCCACGCCGCCAAGGCTCCAAGGGTTGCAGCGGAGTACCCGCCATACTGCCAGAGCCGTGCCTTTCAGCGCGCCGTGCTTTTCGATAGCCGTAAGCGCATATGCCGAACAGCTGGGATAATATTTGCAGCAGGGTGTTTTCAAAGGAGAAATTTTCCTTTGATAAAATTTTACTAAAAGTAATAATATTTTTTTCATTACATTTTGTATACTATTTATTGTTCTCTGTCGAATTGCCCGGTTTGCCGCCTCCCGTCTTTTTCTCCATAGACTTCAGCACGGACGGCAAAGCCTTGTTTTTCAGAAAGCTGCTTATCTGGGTGGACTTGCAGTCCCCGCAGCCGGGACGGGCGACTATAACATAGTCAAAGCCTTTCGGGAAAAGGCTTTCGTTTTCTCTGTAGGCAGCGCGGATAATTCTTCGGCAGCGGCTTCTGACAACAGCGTTGCCGACCTTTTTTCCCGTTGTGATGCCCAGACGTTTTTTTCCTCTGCCGTTTTTGCGGTAATAGACCGTAACAGCCCTGCCCGCGGAATAACCGCCCCGCTTGTATGCGTTAAGGAAATCCTTGTTTTCCTTTAAAGTAACAGTATATTTCATATAAATAATACCTAAAGTATATTTTATTAACGGCAGCGAAACAAAAAGACCGCAATTCAAAGGCGCTTTTACCCCCAACCTGCGGTCTTATCATTTTGTTTGGCGCAGACTAATCAGTGAGTAAGTCTTGCTCTGCCCTTGGCTCTTCTTCTGGCGAGAACCTTGCGACCGTTTCTTGTAGCCATTCTTTTCATAAAGCCGTGCTCTTTTTTTCTGTGAAGCTTCTTAGGCTGATAAGTTCTTTTCATTGTTTCTCCTCCTTGCTTTGATCGGTTTAAAGACAATCGGGACACAAAGGTACAGCTGTCCCATCAATGTTTAATTATATAACATTCCCATTGTGTCTGTCAAGGGATTTCAAAAAAAATTCACAATTGCAGAGAAATTTCCTTGATATTTCCTACAGACAAACCGTTTTGCTGTACATTACATACGATTTTATACTGTAAGTATTATAATTTGACAAAATTTTTCTCCGGTTGTATACTGAAACTGCTGCACACTCCATACTGCAACAGTAAGGAGGTGAAAATCACTTGGAACCACTGATATCGTTCCTTATTTCTATCGCAGCAAATTTTGTGACCTACATAATTTGCAAGTGGCTGGATAGAGACAGGAAGTAAAAGAGCAGCAAACAGCACAAAGATACCCCCGAAGGTGACATCTTCGGGGGTATCGCTTTTTGTAAAAATCACGATAAGAACCACATATCGTTACTATTATTATACAGCTATAGCTGTAGTTTGTCAAGTGATTTTTAAGAAATTGACAAAATTCTCCTCACATGGTATAATTTTGTCATTGTCGGCTTCTTCCGCAAGGGAGGAGGTGGAAACTGTGGATTACATACTCTCATTTTTAATCTCTGTCGCGGCGAATGTGGTGAGCAACCTCATAAGCAAGTGGTTAGACAGAGACAAGCTCGACAATTAGCCCAAAGAAAAACTCCGAGGTGGCACCCTCGGAGTTTTTCGTTTGCGTGTCACTGTGAAACACACATACTCTCATTTATTACATTTACAGTATACACCCGATCTCGCTGTTTGTCAAGTGATTTTTAAGAAATTGACAAAATTCTCCTCACATGGTATAATTTTGTCATTGTCGGCTTCTTCCGCAAGGGAGGAGGTGGAAACTATGAATTACATAGCAGCATTTGTAATATCTGTCGCGGCGAATGTAGTCAGCAACTGCATAAGCAAGTGGTTAGACAGATTTAACAAGCACGACAATTAGCCCAAAGAAAACTCCGAGGCAGCACCCTCGGAGTTTTTCGTTTGCGTGTCACCATGAAACACACATAGCAGCATTTTTATATTTATATTATATACCCGATTTTATTATTTGTCAAGTGGTTTTTAAGAAATAAGAGCAACGTCCGCACAACTACCGCTCATCATGAACATATTCAAGAATATCCCCCGGCTGACAGTCAAGCAGACCGCATATTCTGGACACAGCCTCCAGTGAAATATATTTGCCTTTTCTGAGACTTTGCAAAGTTCCCTCGGACAGCAATTTTTCCTTGCGGATAGTGTTTGTGTTATATCCTGCGGATTTTAATGCCGCAATAATATCTATCTTATATTTTACAGGCATTTTGATCCACTTCCCTAATTTTTATTACATAAGATTACACAAAAATAGATGTAATTTTATACATAATGCCAATTGAAATTACACATATTTTGATGTAAAATAATACTAAGGTCAAACACTAAATAAATCAAAAAGGAGAACTAAAAATGAAATACCCAACATTAGAGGACATATTTCTGAATTTCGGCTTTGAATCCGAAAAGACACCCGGCATAAATGAGATGAACCGCGTAATTAACGGCTATCTCAACAGGCTTGTCAAGGCGAAAAAGCTCTCGTTTTCGGAAGCGAACCGCATAAGGGAACAAAAGTCGGAGCTTGAGACCGAGGCAAAAGCCGCAGGCTTCGGACAGGGCTTTCTCCTTGCGGTAAAGCTGTTCACAGCAATCGACTAAATTACTTCCTTTAATATAAGGTATGCCACCGTCGCAAGCGATTTTGCCTCCACATAATTATAGTCTACCGCAAAATCCCCCTCCTCAAGCAGACGCTTTATCTCGGAGATACGCTCAAATCCCGCCAGAGCCTCCCGCATATCGGGAATGACAAAATAGGATTTCTGCATAATGTGTCTTATCTCCGTCCGCAGACCCTGAGGTATAGGCTCGGCAGCTTCGTTTACGGGGAAGTCACCGCTTTCAAGCTCGTCAAGAGGACAAAGCTCCGCTTCGGCAAGATTTGCACCGATATCCTCCGCGGCCTGTCTGCCGAAAACAAGCGCCTCCAGCAGTGAGTTTGAAGCAAGACGGTTGTTTCCGTGAACGCCCGTGTGGCCGCACTCGCCCACAGCGTAAAGTCCGTCTATGGAGGACATAGCTTTGGTGCTGACGTTGATACCGCCCATAAGATAGTGCTGACAGGGATAAATGGGTATCATGTCCTTAGTCATGTCAATGCCCTGACTGAGCAGATATTTGTAGATCATGGGGAAACGGTTTTTCAGAAACTCGGGATCCTTGTGAGTGATGTCAAGATAGAACTCGTCCGAATCAATGCGCCGTCCCTCGGTAACTATTGCGTGGGATACAACGTCCCGGGGAGCAAGCTCCAGACGCTCGTCGTAATTTTCCATAAATCTTTCGCCGTCGCGGTTTTTAAGATATGCGCCCTCTCCCCGCACGGCCTCGGAGATAAGGAAGCATTCCCGGGTATGCTTGTTATTGAAAGCGGTGGGATGGAACTGTATCAGCGAAAGATTTTTTATATTCGCGCCCATTTCGTAAGCAAGAGTAATGCCGTCTCCCGTAGCGATCGCGGAGTTGGTGGTGTAGTCGTAGACCCTGCCTATGCCGCCTGTGGCAAGAATAAATTTTCTTGCATTGCAGGTCTTATGTACACCGTCGGTAAGGATATCCGCGGAAAAGCCCGTGGAGGTTTTTTTCATTCTGCACAGCAAAGCGTTTTCCATAACGGTAACATTGGGAAGCTGTTTAACGGCTTCCTGAAGCTTCGTGGTGATCTCAAAGCCTGTGGAATCCTTATGGTGAAAAATCCTGCGGCGGGAATGACCGCCCTCTAAGGTGCGGTGGAGATTTCCGTTTTCGTCACGGTCGAAGTCCACGCCGAGGGAAATAATTTTCTTTATCTCGTTTGCGGCTTCGGTCACAAGAATTTTCAGACTGTCGGGATTATTTTTGAAGCCGCCCGCAATGAGGGTGTCGTTGGTATGCAGACGGGTGCTGTCGTCCTCGGGCTGATAGACAGCTGCAATGCCTCCCTGCGCAAGGGCGGAGTTGCAGAGTATAAGCTCCCGCTTTGTAATTATAAGTACCTTTAAATTTTGCGGAAGATTTATTGCCGAGTAAAGGCCTCCCGCGCCCGTACCCGCTATGATAACGTCGTAATTTTCGGACATTTCTGTTTCCTTCATTTCATAATAGTTTTGAATGGCAATAATGTAAATACAGTAATTATAGCACATAAATATTAATAAATCAAGATTTTGACCGATAATTGACATATTTCGTCATGATATGCTGTAATAACACTGTTGTCGGCTTCTTTCGCAAGGAAAGAGGTGGAACTCATGTCATATGTCATTTCTTTTTTATTGTCCGTCGCGACAAATAATGAAAAACCCGAGGCCGCCACCTCGGGTTTTTCATTTGCGTGTCCTCACTGAACATACGCCATTTCTTTTACAACTTTATTATATAACAAAAAATTTGTTTTGTCAAGACTTTTTCAAATACGGTTTTTAATGTCCGTTCGGAAGTAAGAGTGTCGGACTTTATGTGACCACGATCAATCAGCGGCTTAACCCTGCACCTTTTTGACCGGTCTGACTACCTTCCAGAACCGGGCGGCGTCATGATAAAAGTAAGCGATCCTGCCCATAGAATCGTCATAACAGTATCCTGTGCCGGTAAAATCAAAGCTTTCGATTGCTTCATCTACCTTTTTCTCTACAATGCAGTTTTCCTTTTCATAATCAAAGGGTCCGTGTTCAAAAACAATATATTCCGCTTCGGGAATATCGGTCAGGGTCATCTGAGACGGTACTTCGCCGTTGTAATCCATAGGAAGGCGTACCCCGTAGCATTCCAAACGGGGAACACCGTGAGAAAATTCCTGTCCGCAGGAAAAAGCCTGTCCCTTAGGATCGTAAATATACGCCATTATCTGTCCGGCGCCGCTGTTTGGTTCGCTTCCTCCCTCATCGTCAAGCTTTCCCTTGATGCTGTCAAGCAGACCGCAGATAGTATCGCAGTCATGTCCCGGTATCTGCGCCTGCTTCTGCCAGAAGTCCCAGTACCCGTTGCTGTCATAGTTTTTAACATATAAAAATTTGTGCGCGGGGATCGTCACAAAATAAGTCTTTACCTCGCTTGCAGATGTGTTCATACTATTTTCCTCAATTCCTAAAAAGTAGCGGTCGAACGGACAGAGCTTTGTACGGAGAACAAGCGGTACAGGTTTTTTACGGTATTCAGCAGGCGTTATCCCGTACATTGCCTTAAACGAACGGGTAAATGCCTCGTGGGTAGAAAAGCCGTAATCGAGAGCAATGTCCAGAATACCTCTTTCGCTGTCCCTTATGTCTTTAAGCGCAAAAGCTAATTTTCTGCGGCGCAGATAATCCTTGAAGTTTATGCCGGATATTTCCTTGAATTTTCTCGCAACGTAAAATTCGGAATACCCCAGCTTCTGAGAAAGCGTCCGCAGCGTCAGCTCTTCATTGCTGCGCTGTTCAATACACCTGTCGATCTCATCAACGATCATCTGTATATGCCTGTTCATTTCGTACATTGTTTTTACCTCTCAACCGCTCTTCTGTTATTATAGCATGAAAATTCGGGTCTGACTTGATTTTACTTGCACAAAATCCTGCCTTAATATTAATAAATCAAGATTTTAACGAAGAATTGACATATTTCGCCATGATATGCTATAATAAAACCATTGTCGGCTTCTTGCCTGTTGGAGCAATCTGACAGGGAAAGGAGGTGGAACAAATGTCGCATATAATCTCTTTTTTGGTGTCAGTCATGGCAAATGTAGTGAGCAGCTACATAAGCAAGTGGTTAGACAGACACAGTAAGCACGACAATTAGCCCAAATGAAAGGACCGAGGCTGCCACCTCGGTCCTTTCGCTTGCATGGAACTCATGTCAAGCACATAATCTCTTTTACGGATTTATTATACAACAAAAGTTTTGTTTTGTCAAGACTTTTTCGGATACGGTTTTTTAACGTCTGTTCTTCCCATAAGGTAATCTGTGCTTGTTCCGAATATATCTGCGATATTTCCCAAAACCTCAACGGGAATGCCTCTTACTCCGTTTTCATAGCTTGAATAGGTACGGCGGTTCAGAAAAAGCTTGTCCGCCATCTGCTGCTGAGTCATGTCGGAATCTTCCCTTAAATTGCGAATTCTTTCATATATCACTGCGACCATCTCCGAAAGCGTCATAGAGTACTTACAATATTGATTTTACTTCAAAAAAACACCTTTGTCAATAAATCGGAGAACTGTCAGTAAAAAAACAGCTTTTTTAGTAAAAAAATACTTTACAAGAGGAATTATTTGTGTTAAAATAATATCAGCGTATGTACTATATATAATATCGCTTCGCGGCGGTATCATATATGTCGTGTCATACAAATTTGTTTTAGGAGGATTGTCCAATATGGCAAGAAAAAAACAAACCATGGACGGCAACAACGCTGCGGCGTGGGTCTCTTATCCCTTTACCGACGTTGCTGCCATCTACCCGATCACCCCTTCCTCTGTTATGGCTGAGGTAACCGACCAGTGGGCTGCAAAAAATCAGAACAACCTGTTCGGTCAGCCTGTCAAAGTAGCTGAAATGCAGTCCGAGGCAGGCGCTGCCGGTACTGTTCACGGCTCGCTTTCCGCAGGCGCGCTTACCACCACCTACACAGCTTCTCAGGGTCTGCTCCTGATGATCCCGAATATGTATAAGATCGCCGGCGAGCTTCTCCCCTGCGTTATCCACGTTTCCGCAAGATGTGTAGCTTCACACGCTCTCAACATCTTCGGCGACCACTCCGACGTTTACGCTTGCCGTCAGACAGGCTTTGCTATGCTCTGCGCTTCAAACGTTCAGGAGGTTATGGACTTAGGCGCTGTTGCTCACCTGTCCACCATCAAGGGACGTGTTCCCGTGCTCCACTTCTTCGACGGCTTCCGTACTTCCCACGAGATCCAGAAGATCGACGCNTGGGANTANAAGGACCTTGAGGATATGCTGGACAAGAAGGCTGCTCAGGCTTTCAGAAACCGCTCNCTCAACCCCGAGCACCCCGTGCTCCGCGGTACCGCTCAGAACGGCGATATCTTCTTCCAGGCTCGTGAGGCTTGCAACGAATACTACAACAAGTTCCCCGAGATCGTAGAGGAATACATGAACAAGGTCAACAAGAAGATCGGCACTAACTACAAGCCNTTCAACTACTACGGCGCACCCGACGCTGACCATGTTATCGTTGCTATGGGTTCTGTCTGCGACACTATCGAAGAGACTATCGACTTCCTCAACAAGGAATACGGCGCTAAGCTGGGTCTTGTTAAGGTTCGTCTNTACAGACCTTTCTGCGCTGACAAGCTNGTTGANGCTCTTCCCGAAACCGTTAAGCAGATCTCNGTTCTCGACAGAACAAAGGAACCCGGCTCTTTGGGCGAACCTCTTTACCTCGACGTTGTTGCTGCTCTNAAGGGCACTAAGTTCCACAACGTTGTTATNTGCGGCGGACGCTACGGTCTGGGCTCCAAGGATACAACTCCCGACCAGATCAAGGCTGTTTACTGGAACGACTACAAAAAGGACACCTACAAGCCCAGATTTACCATCGGCATCACAGACGACGTTACAAATCTGTCNCTTCCCAGCGAGGGCAAGCTTGACACAGCTCCCGAGGGAACAGTTGCTTGTAAGTTCTGGGGNCTCGGCTCCGACGGNACTGTCGGCGCTAACAAGAACTCCATCAAGATCATCGGCGACCANACCGATATGTACGCTCAGGCATACTTTGCTTACGACTCCAAGAAGTCGGGCGGCGTAACGGTTTCTCACCTCCGCTTCGGCAANACNCCNATNAAGTCCACATACCTTGTTAATATGGCTGACTTCGTTGCNTGNCACAACCAGTCCTATATCGACAAGTATAATATGGTACAGGANATCAAGCCCGGCGGAACATTCCTCCTCAACTGCCAGTGGAGCAAGGACGAGGTTGAACAGCACCTGCCCGGTCAGGTAAAGAGATACCTTGCNGANAACAATATCAAGTTCTACATCATCGACGGTGTTGACATTGCAAGAAAGATCGGTCTGGGCAACAGAACNTCTACNGTTCTCCAGTCTGCATTCTTCAAGCTTGCAAAGATCATTCCCGAGGCTGACGCTATCAAGTATATGAAAGAAAAGGCTAAGGCTTCCTTCGGCAAGAAGGGCGACGACGTTGTAAAGATGAACTACGACGCTATCGACGCTGGCGCAAAGAANNTCGTTGAGATCGAAGTTCNCGCAGAGTGGGCTAAGTGCAAGGATTCNAAGATGGGTATGCCTAAGGCTACAGGCGACAGAAAAGACCTTGTTAATTACGTTAATAAGATCCAGATCCCNGTTAACGCTCAGATGGGTGATACTCTNCCNGTTTCCGCGTTCAAGAATATGCCCGACGGCACATTCCCTCAGGGTTCTGCGGCTTACGAAAAGAGAGGTATCGCTGTAGACGTTCCCGCTTGGAACAGCGACAANTGTATCCAGTGTAACTTCTGTTCTTANGTTTGTCCTCACGCTGTAATCCGTCCCGTTGTTATGACCGACGACGAGCTGAAGAGCGCTCCCGAGGGAACAAAGGGTCTGAAGATNGCAGGTCTGGACAAGATGAANTTCGTTATGACAGTTTCCGCTCTGGACTGCACAGGCTGCGGCTCTTGNGCNAATGTTTGTCCCGGCAAGAAGGGCGAAAAGGCTCTCACAATGAAGCCTCTCGCAGAGCAGNTCGCTTCNCAGAACCTGTTNGCTTACGGACAGGAGCTTCCCGAGAAGAAAGANGTTGCAGANAAGTTCAAGGAAACTACTGTCAAGGGNTCNCAGTTCAAGCAGCCTCTGCTTGAATTCTCCGGCGCGTGNGCAGGCTGCGGNGANACNCCTTACGCTAAGCTTGTAACACAGCTCTTCGGCGACAGAATGTTTATCGCAAACGCTACAGGNTGTTCTTCCATCTGGGGCGGTTCCGCACCTTCNACTCCTTANACNGTAAACAAGGAAGGNAAGGGTCCNGCTTGGGCTAACTCNCTGTTNGAGGATAACGCAGAGTACGGCTACGGTATGTTCCTTGCACAGAATACTCTCCGTCAGAGAGCTGTTGCAAAGCTGCTNGAAATGCAGAANTCCGCTAAGGGCGGCGTAAAGACCGCTATCGAGAACTATATGTCCACANTGAACGACGGCAACGCTAACAAGGCTGCTACAGCAGAGCTTATCAAGGCTCTGGAGGGAAGCAAGTCCGAGGCTGCTGCTGAGGTTCTGGAGCTTAAGGATTACCTGGGCAAGAAGTCCATGTGGGTATTCGGCGGCGACGGCTGGGCNTATGATATCGGCTTCTCCGGACTTGACCACGTTATCGCTTCNGGCGAGGACGTAAACATCTTCGTATTCGATACAGAGGTTTACTCCAACACAGGCGGACAGTCCTCCAAGTCCACACCTACAGGCGCGATCGCACAGTTCGCNGCTGCNGGTAAGGANACCAAGAAGAAAGACCTTGCAGGCATCGCAATGAGCTACGGCTACGTTTACGTTGCACACATTGCAATGGGCGCTGACATGAATCAGTGTATCAAGGCTATCACAGAGGCTGAGGCTTATAACGGTCCTTCCCTTATCATTGCTTACGCTCCTTGTATCAACCACGGTATCAAGGCGGGCATGAGCAAGGCTATGGAGGAAGAGAAGAAGGCTGTTGAGGCAGGCTACTGGCACCTCTACAGATACAACCCCGCACTTAAGGACGAGGGCAAGAATCCGTTCTCTCTCGACAGCAAGGTACCTGCTGTTGACGATAAGTACAAGGACTTCCTCATGGGCGAGGTTCGTTACAACGCTCTTGCAAGACAGAATCCCGAAAGAGCGGAAAGGCTCTTCAACAAGGCTATCAACAACGCAAAGGATCGCTATGATTACCTTACCAGACTTACAAAGCTGTACGGTACTGACGAAAAGTAAATTTTTGACTTAACAATACGGGGAAATTCCCCGAAGCAAATACCCTGCTCATACGATGATAAAGGCTGCCGAAGTTTCGGCAGCCTTTTTGTGCAGCGGAAATGCTTGTTATATTGACAAAACAAATAAAACTGTGTATAATAACATCAAAGGAGCTGATCTTATGAGTACAAAAGAAATTGCATACAGCATTATTGACGGTATGAGTGATGAACAGCTTTCGGCTTTTGTTGCACTTTTTGGAAAATCCGCCGAAATTCTCAACAGCGAAACTTTAGAGGCGATCCGCGAAGTTGAGGACATGAAGCTGCACCCCGAAAATTACAAAAGCTATGATGATGTTGACGCTATGTTTAAGGAGCTGCTTGCGTGAAGTATAATTATCTCACAAGAACAGGCACTCACAGCGATTTGTTTGAATAAAGCACAAATCCGTGACCCCAAAAATAGGGTCACGGATTTTTTAAAAAAATTTTTATCACAATGCGTTCGTTTCCCCTTTTAAATCGTATTATTAATGACGGAACAAAAGGCTGAGACTTTACCGTTACACTCCCATGGGTAAATACTTCTGTACCGTTACTTGACTATAACCGGAGGTGAAAATCCAATGGACAGGCAATCATCGCAAAGCAAGCAGGAAATTCTTGCAGACATCTATCTCCGCAATCTGGACACGGTCTATCGGGTCTGCTGGCTGTACATGAAAAACAGGTCGGATACCGAGGACGCGGTCTCGGATACCTTTGTACGACTCATGCGGTCGGACATGAAGTTTGAAAGCCGCGAACATGAAAAGGCATGGCTTATCGCCGCGGCGCGGAATATCTGCAAGGACGTGCTGAAAAGTCCCAAGTACAAAAACGAGCCGCTGGACGAAAATATGCTGACGGGAGAAATTCTTACGGACGAGACCCTTATCGCCGTAAAGGAGCTTCCCGAAAAGTACAGGACAGCTGTGTATCTTCACTATTACGAGGGCTATTCCTGCGGAGAGATAGCGGAAATGATTGGTTCCCTGAAATCCACCGTCATTAGCAGACTGGCGAGAGGAAGAAAAATTTTAAAAAAAATGATGGAAGGTGATCCTGATGAAGCTGAAAGGCGCGTTGTCACAAATTAGACCCACAGAGGAGCAGAGAGAAACCATTTACGGCGATATTCTGAATAAGCTTTCGGAAAGACCGCCCGAAAAGAAAAAGGAGACGAACATTGTTATGAAAAAGAGAAAAATCATTACTTCCGTTGCGGCGGCAGCGGCGGCTGTGGCTATTGCGGGAGGAGCGGTCTACGCGGCTTCCCCCGAAGTTCGGGAAATGGTCAGACAGGTCATTGAGATACAGGGCTTGCGGCAGTATCCCACAGAGGGATTCCGTATGCTCGGGGAGATAGGTGAAAAGCTGCCTAAGGATTCGATACAGTTTGCCGATTTTGAAAACGAAAATATGTATGCCGTCGGCACAAGGAAAACAAGCGAAAATACTTACTCGGTCGAAAATATCGCTTACGGAAACGGAAACGTGATCGTGCTTTGCAATGAGGACGGCTCGGGATTTTACTTTGAGGAAAAGCAGCAGGGTACTGTGAAAATCGTTGCCGATCTCAGCCCTGAGTACGCTTTTGAAGAGGGAGAGCTTGCGAAGATAGGCTATATTTTTGACGGCGAGGCTTCGGAGCTTTTCAATGGCAGGATAGGCAGTGACGGCGTATCGGTAGACTTTACCGCCGAAAAGTCGGGAGAGTATAAGTTCTACATCATAAACTGCTGCGCAGGCTTGCAGAATTACAAAAGCATTACCGTTGAAAACAGAAGCTCTGCTGTAGAATATTTCAATCTTTACAGTGCCGACGGAAATATTGACAGTCTGGGAGACAGCCTTACCGTTACTGAAAATGATTTCACCGAGTTTTCCGAGGGAATAAGAGCAAAGCTTGTAGGCGTTGTAAACTGCGGAGACTTTGCGGAGGTCATAGTTGAATTTGAATTTGACGACGATATCAGGAACGGAGATTACTGCATATTTGATACGGAGTTAAAAGGCACATATCCCGATTATCTGATCGGCTATTCCGGCGGAGGTATAGCTGTTTCGGACAGCGGAAAGGCTTACGCGTCATTTACGCTCAACGATACGGAGGGTGTTCCCGAGGATCATGTAATGACGCTGGAAATAACATCTCTTGACAAAGCAAACAGCGAGGGTGTACACAACACGGACGAAACATATACCGACGATCCCTCGGTAAAAATTTACGGAAGCTTCAGCGCGGATTTTTCTCTCGGCAAACCTCTCAGCTTATATTCCGCAAAGGTTGAACCTACAGAGCTTACATGGACTCACCCCTATATGTTCGGCTCTGTGGCGGAAATGGAAATGACGGGATTAAGCTATTCTCCGAAAATGATATGCATTGACCTGCGTATGCTGAACGACTGCATTGTTGACTGGAGCTACGGACGCAACGGCGCAATTTACTACAACAATACAAATATGTTTTATGAACCGAGCGGAGACAGTCTGCATATTCTTGACTATGAAACCACTATGGACGACTATATCCCGTTGAAATTCAAGATGTCCGACGGAACAGTCAAAAATGCCGATTTCGGATTCCCAAGGTCTGATCTGGAAGTCGATATTGACAAGAGTACCTTGATAACCGATGAGGACTGGCTGATGGCAAGCTATAATATTCCCTCCGACAAGCCTGCAACAGTTACCTTTGAGCTTTACGGCATCATGGACTACACCGACGTTGAAGCAATAATTTTCTGCGGAAAGGAGTTTCCCATTACCGAAAGAGATTTCGGCATTAACGCTACTTTAAGCTAATAACATATACTTACCAAAAATCCGGTACACTTAGGCGAATAGTGATACATAAGTATCTTTCGTCTCGGCTGAGAATTGCCCTTACCGCCAAAGTATGGCGGCAAGGGTAAAGGCTCAGCCTTTTGTACCGGATTTTTAAACGTGTGTTTATAATACGTATTGACAAAACACGTATTATATTATATAATAAATAAAAGCAGTTATCAAGGAGAAACTATATGACGTTCAAAGAAATGGAAAAGCTTCTTAAAGCCGACGGCTGGGAATTAAAAGGTACGGTCGGTTCTCATTTCCAGTATACTCACCCAAGCAAAAGCGGAAAAGTAACCTTGCCAAACCATAAGGGAGATATTCCAAAGGGTACGGCAAATTCAATATTAAAACAAGCAGGGCTTAAATAGCTCCTGCGGAAATACAGAGAGGAGAATTTTTTATGATGACAGTTTATCCTGCCTGCTTCTATAAAGAAAAGGACGGCAATTATTCCGTAATTTTTCCCGACCTTGATCACCTTGCAACCTGCGGGGACAGTCTTGAAAACGCTGTTGAAATGGCTATAGACTGTCTTGCAGGATATGTTCATACCGCAAAGGCAGAAAAAAAATCTCTGCCCGAACCGTCGGACATGAGCAGCATTGACATCAACGCGGAATATAACGAATACGAAAGCGCATTTGTAAATATAGTTGCGGTGGACGTTGAGGAATACGCTAAAAAGCATTTTGAAAAGTCTGTCAAGAAAACGCTGACGATACCTGCGTGGCTGAATAATCTTGCGGAGGAAAAAAATATAAATTTTTCAAAGACCTTGCAGGAAGCCCTGATAAGCAAACTGAACGTTGGATAAAAAAATCCGGTACACCTCTGTACCGGATTTTTAACATTTATTCTTCTGTATTTTCCTCTTCCTCGTCGTTGGGCTCTTCCTCAACAATGACCTCGGAGGATTCCGCCTTTGCCGCTTCCGTCATTTCGGCTTCAAGCTCCTCGGCGGAGGGTTCTTCTATCTTCTCGGTCTCGGCTTCGTCATCGTGCTCCGCTCTTGTGAACGAAACTACCTTAACGTCTCCCGAAACTCTCATCAGACGAACTCCCGTAGCGTAACGTCCCATAACGCGGATATCCTTTGCACGGATACGGATTATTACGCCGTCGCTGGAGATCATGATGATGTCGTCCTCGTCGTCAACAACCTTTATGCCGCAGACGTAGCCCTTTTCCTCAGAAGCCTTGTAGTTGAGCAGTCCGAAGCCGCCTCTGTTCTGAACGCGGTAAGAATCAAGCTCAACACGTCTGCCGTTGCCCTTGTCGGTAACGGTAAGAACTGTAGCTCCCTCACGGACTCTCGCCATGGACACAACGCTGTCTCCGTTACGAAGCTTTATAGCCTTTACGCCGTGAGCGGAACGTGACATGGCTCTGATCTTTTTCTCCTCGATCCTGATAGCCATACCCATTTTTGTCGCAACAATGACCTGAGCATTTCCGTCGGTAAGACGAACACCCGCTATCTCGTCGCCCTCGTCAAGACCTATGGCAATAAGACCGTTCTTGCGGACGTTCTTGTATGCGTCCAGAGAAGTACGCTTTATCTTGCCGTTTTTGGTTACCATGATAAGGTACTTGCCCTCGCTGAAATCCTCGGTCTTTATCATAGCCGCAAGCTTTTCGCCCTCTCCGAGGGGAAGCATATTGACAATGTTAAGACCTCTGGACTGTTTCGAGCCCTCGGGAATTTCAAAGCACTTAAGCTTGTACATATTTCCCTTGTTGGTAATGAACAGAACGTGATCGTGAGTTGAGCTGATAAACATTTCCTCAACGTAATCTTCCTCGCGCTGCTTCATACCGGAAACGCCCTTGCCGCCGCGGTTCTGGGTCTTGTAGACGCTTACGGGCTGACGCTTGATGTAGCCGATATTGGTATAGGTAACAACGCAGTTTTCCTCGGGGATAAGATCCTCAACATCAACCTCGCCGGTGATATTTTCTATGGACGTTCTTCTGGCGTCGCCGAATTTGTTTTTGATAACTTCAAGCTCGTCCGAAACTATGCCCATCATTTTTTCGTGACTTGCAAGTATCTCGGTGAATTCCTTTATCTTGGCGTGGAGAGCGGCAAGCTCTTCCTCAAGCTTCTGACGTTCCAGACCTGAGAGCTGAACAAGTCTCATCTGAGCGATAGCGTCCGCCTGAACCTCGCTGATACCGAAGCGCTCAATAAGACGGGACTTTATTTCCGCAGCGTCCTTTGAGCTTCGGCATATTTTAACGACTTCCTCGATGTTGTCCACCGCAGTCATCAAGCCCTCTAAAATGTGAGCGCGCTCCTTTGCCTTGCGGAGGTCGAACTCCGTGCGGCGGCGGATAACTTCTACTTGGAACTCGATGTACTCATGGAGCATCTGCTTCAAGGTCAGAACCTTAGGTTCGCCCCTTACAAGAGCCAGCATATTCACTCCAACTGTGTTCTGGAGGTCAGTGTAGGCGTAAAGCTTGTTGAGAACTATCTGTGGAACAGCGTCCTTTTTAAGCTCAACAACGATTCTAACCGCGTGCTCCTTGTCCGATTCGTCGCGGACAAAGTGTATGCCGTCAACACGCTTTTCCTTTGCAAGAAAAGCAATTCTCTCCACAAGCGTAGCCTTGTTGACCATGTAGGGTATCTCAGTAACGATAATGCACTGTCTGCCCTTTATCTCTTCAATCTCGGCGCGGGCGCGGAGGGTTATCTTTCCCTTTCCCGTAGCGTATGCGGCACGGATACCCGCACGTCCCATAATGATACCGCCTGTGGGGAAGTCGGGTCCCTTGACGTGCTCCATAAGCTCCTCGACTGTGATATCGGGATTTTTTATCATGGACTGTATCGCGTCCACAGCTTCGTTAAGGTTATGAGGAGGGATATTTGTAGCCATACCTACCGCAATACCCACCGAACCGTTTACTAAAATGTTGGGAAATCTTGACGGCAGAACCTCGGGTTCCTTGTGAGTATCGTCGTAGTTGGACTGGTAAGGGATAGTATCCTTGCCTATGTCGGCAAGCATTTCCCCTGCCATTTTAGCCATTCTTGCCTCGGTATAACGGTAAGCGGCAGGAGGGTCTCCGTCCATAGAGCCGAAGTTTCCGTGACCGTCAACAAGAGGATATCTTAATGAAAAATTCTGAGCCAGACGGACAAGCGCGTCGTAAACGGAAGCGTCTCCGTGAGGGTGGTACTTACCGAGAACCTCGCCGACAGTGTAGGCGCACTTGCGGTAAGGCTTTTCGGCAGTGTTTCCCGCGTCGTTCATGGTGTAAATGATACGCCTGTGGACGGGCTTAAGACCGTCCCTAACGTCGGGCAGAGCTCTTGCCACGATAACCGACATTGAATATTCCAGAAACGATTTTCTCATTTCGTTTTCGATATCGACCTGAATTACCTTTGAATTTTCGTCGTTGTACAAAATTTAACAACCCCTTTTAGAAGTAAGAGATAAGAATTAAAAACGTGCTGTCAATATGCTTTATATCTTATACCCATAATTACCGAAAGCTTTTCACGTATCTTTTCACATTTGTCATCACCGAAAGCTGTTTTCGGGATAATAAACACATAGGATTTTTTCACCACAAGAATGAACATATCCTCCTTGTCGATAAGATCGACTATGGGAGAGTCAAGGTGGATCACCGTTGCGGGAATTTCCTCTTTTTCGCCGTCAAGAGCCATGTCAGCTTCTGTCTGTTCTGTTTGCTCGGTCTGCACGTTCTGCTTTGGCTGCTCCGAAGCATTACCGTCGGGATTTTCTGTTTCCACATTTTCGTCCATACAGGTGGAAATTTTTATTTTGTCTGTATAAAACTCAGCCTTGTAGCGGGTCTTTTCCATAATTTCAAGACCGCGCATAAGCTTTTTCCTGTTTGATATCGGCGTGTTTATGAACCATATTCCCACAGCAATGCTTATCATAAGGCACATTGCGGGTATAATAGGGTCTTCGGAGGTCATTATCATCATTACCGAGGAAGTCAATGCCAAAAGCACCAGAAGCATTTTCCATATCAGCGAACTGAACACATAGCGTTTCTGGTAGACCTTATAGCCTTTCAGAATTTCCTCGGAATTGCTTTCATATTCTCCCTCGGCAAGAAGCTCTCCCTCGGGAGCAGGCAACTGTCCGCTGTCGCCGTCTCCGAACATTTCGTTTAATATTCCCATTTGTTCACCTCAGTTTTCAATTATCATGGCTTGTCTGTTGAAAACAGTCCACAGGACTGTTTTCAAGGGTAACTTTGCTGAGTACTGTAACAAGGAGGGGCGGTCGTGTTCGCCCCTCCTCGGAATGCTTTCGCATTCCTCACCTCCTGCTCCGTTTGGAACGAAAGGAGATTTCGCGCTCTGCGGAGCGCGACCAGGGGCTCTGCCCCGTGGACCTCGCAGCCTTGAAAGGCTGGCGAACTTTTTATAATTTTTTTTATTTACACGTCCAGTGATTCCACATACTTTGCGTTCTTCTCAATAAACTCACGTCTCGGAAGAACCTTGTCTCCCATAAGAATTGTAAATATCTCGTCCGCCTTTACAGCGTCCTCCATTGTAACTTTAAGCATCGTTCTTGTTTCGGGATCCATAGTTGTCTCCCAAAGCTGTTCGGGATCCATCTCACCAAGACCCTTATAGCGCTGAACGTCAATTTTTGCGTTCTCGTTATTGCCTTTAAGCTCGGCGATATATCTGTCCCTTTCAACATCTGAATAAGCGTATCTTACCTGCTTTGAACCCTTGCTTACTTTAAACAGCGGAGGCTGTGCAATGTAAACATTTCCGTTTGTTATAAGCGGACGCATAAATCTGAAAAAGAAAGTCAGCAGAAGCGTTCTGATATGACAGCCGTCAACGTCGGCATCAGCCATAATAATTACTTTACCGTAGCGAAGCTTAGTAATATCAAAATCCTCACCTATAGAAGTACCTAAAGCGGTCACCACAGGCATAAGCTTTTCATTGCCGTAAACCTTGTCAATACGTGCTTTTTCAACGTTGAGCATTTTACCCCAAAGCGGCAGGATAGCCTGATATCTTCTGTCCCTGCCCTGCTTTGCGGAGCCTCCCGCGGAGTCTCCCTCGACAATGTATATCTCGGTGTACTGAACGTCCTTTTCGGAGCAGTCCGAAAGCTTTCCGGGAAGCGACGCGGACTCCATTGCAGACTTGCGGCGTGCAGTCTCACGTGCTTTTTTTGCAGCTTCTCTTGCACGCTGGGCGGCCTGCGACTTGTCAAAGATAGACCTTGCCACCGCAGGGTTTTCCTCCATATAGCACATAAGCTTTTCGCAGATCATATTTTCCACAAAAGGACGCACCTCGGGATTGCCCAGTCTGCCCTTTGTCTGTCCCTCAAATTCGCAGTCGGTAAGCTTTACGGAAACAATCGCCGTAATGCCCTCACGAACGTCGTCTCCTAAAAGCTTGTCGCCGTCTTTAAGCAGATTGAATTTTTTTCCGTAATCATTTATGACCTTAGTCAGCGCATTCTTAAAACCTGTCTCGTGAGTACCGCCGTCAATGGTGTGGATATTGTTTGCAAAGGACAATATCAGCTCGTTGTAGCTGTCGTTGTACATAAGCGCGACCTCCGCGGTGGAATCGCCCTGAACTCCGCTGACGTAGATAACTTCCTCCGCAAGAGGTTCGAGACCTCTGGTTTTGTGGATGTGCTCAACAAACTGTCTGATACCGCCTTCATAGTGGAGGGTCTCGGAAACAGGCTCGGCCTTGTCTCTCAGGTCGGAAAAAACTATCTTAACGCCCGCATTAAGAAAAGCCTGTTCACGAAGTCTTTTTAAAAGCACTTCGTAATCGTAGACAGTAGTCTCCTCAAAAATTTCTGGGTCGGCTTTGAACATAACGGTAGTACCCGTCTCAGTGGTCTCGCCGACTATCTTCATCGGCTCGTCATACTGACCGCCGTTATGGAAACGCTGGAAGTGTACGTTTTTGCCGTCCTTGACCGTAAGCTCCAGCCATTCTGAAAGAGCGTTTACAACGGACGCGCCAACACCGTGGAGACCTCCTGCAACCTTGTATCCGCCTCCGCCGAATTTTCCTCCCGCGTGGAGAATTGTATAAACAACAGTAGCCGCGGAAATTCCCTCCTTGGGGTGGATACCCGTAGGTATACCTCTTCCGTTGTCGGAAACGCGGATAACGTCTCCCTCCAGAATATCAACGGTGATCTGCGAGCAGTAGCCTGCAAGAGCCTCGTCGATAGCGTTGTCCACTATCTCGTAAACAAGGTGGTGCAGACCCTTCGGGCCCGTGGAACCGATATACATTCCGGGACGCTTCCGAACGGCTTCGAGACCTTCCAGCACCTGTATTTGATTTTCGTCGTAGCTTTGAGCTTCGTTAAGGATATCAGACATTTTTTTACCTCCATTAGAAATCAGAGATTAGAATTTATATCTATAGATGTTATTAGATAGTTTCAATATTTTGCAGACGGAAATCCCGCCTTTCCCCGCTTTTTCAGCGTAGCAGCCGAGATAGGCGAAATGTAGACAGTCTTAACTCTCTTTTCCGAGCAGACTATAAACGACTTGGGCATATCGTAGCTTACATTCCTGACTATCCCGCTTTTTCCCGCGGAAGCAAGAAACTCTTTTGTGTGCTTGCTTACGGAGGTGTTTTCGATATCGAATATACCGATTATACCCTCCGACCTGACTGCCGTTTCCTCACCTAAATGAAGATACATTTTACCGCCTGCCTTATCTTTATATTTAATCTGAAATATTTGCCCTGCCCTTTTCCATTCTGAATATTCTGCCGCTCGTCATATCGGTGACGGACTTTTCATCACAGCAGGTTATTATCACCTGCATATCCTCTATGTTGTTCAGAATGAACCGCCGTCTTTTTTCGTCAAGCTCCGAAAGAACGTCGTCCAAAAGCATTACGGGATATTCTCCATGCTCCGCCTTAAGTATCTTTGCGTGAGCAAGCTTTAGTGCCAGAGCCGCCGAGCGTGCCTGTCCCTGAGAACCGAAGTCCCGAACGGAAAGACCGTTAATATAAGCTCCGATATCGTCGCGGTGAACTCCTACTGTTGTGAAGCCTGCCCTGAGATCATTTTCCGCCGAAGCTTTAAGCTTTTCCAGATATTCATTTTCAAGCTGAGCCGTATCGTTGAGACGTCCCTCAAAGCTGTCAAAAACCGTTGAATGATAGTACAGGTCTAAATCCTCGCTGCCGTTTGTTATCATGCTGTAAAGAGGCTTGGTATAACTGTTCAAGGTCACACAGAATGTATATCTCAAAACCGAGATATAAGCTCCCGCCTTTGCAAGCTGCTCGTCCCACACTTCTAAAAATTCTTCGCCCGAACCGTCCCTGCCGCTTGATTTTAACACTGCGTTTCTCTGGGACAGTATCATATTGTACTTGTTAAGCGCGTTTATATAAGAGGGCTTGATCTGGGCTATGGACAGATCCGCAAAGCTTCTGCGGTTGTCGGGAGAGCCTTTTGTCAGGTTCAGGTCTTCGGGAGTGAAAACCACGCACCGAAAGCTGCCGAAAAGCTTTGACAGCAAAGTAAGCTTTACTCCGTTGAGAGTTACAAGCTTATCCTTGACAGCGCCCCGCTTTACTTCAAATTCAATCCGCTGGCTTCTCACCGAATCGGTAAAGTCCATGCCGACCCTTGCGGCGTCCTTTGTAAAACCTATAAAGTCCTTGTCCCGCGTCCCCCTAAAGGAGCGGCAGCCGGAACAAAGCCAGACGGCTTCCACAAGATTGGTTTTTCCCTGAGCGTTTTCGCCGCAGATGATGTTCATTTTCGGGTCAAGCTCGATATCCACGCCCTCCAGATTTTTATATCCGTCAGCTTTAACACGGTTTATAACCACATTTCCGATCCTTTACTAAAGTAATTATTCGACGGTGATATCCTGACCGTTTACCGTTACGGTATCGCCGCTGCGTATTTTTTTTCCGCGCATTGTGCATATCTCGCCGTTTACCGAGACCTTTCCGTCAATAATAAGCTCCTTGGCCTCCGAGCCTATAGCGGCGGCTCCCGCGAATTTCAGAAGCTGGTCAAGCTTGATAAATTCGGTAGTGATCTTTACTTTATCGTCCAAATCAGTTTACCTCGCTTTTACTTAAAGAACTGTAAATCTTCTTTTATTCAAATTACAGCAAACTATCCCGCCCCCTTGAGGGGGCATTGCCAACTAAAAATTTTAGACACACTAACGCAGGGGGTGACTTTCTTGCACTTCATGCAAGCGCCCGCGGGGGCTCCCCGCCGCTCACTGTTCGGATTTCAGTCTCATGGGGAGAACAAGGAACGTGTAAGCAGTGCCCTCCATGGGAACTATCTTCATGGGAGAAAGTCCGCCGTTGAGCTGAAGCCTTACCTTGTCAGATTCGGAGGCTTTAAGCGCTTCAAGCAGATAGCGGCAGTTAAAGCCTATCTCAACCGAAGAGCCGGACATATCAGCGTCCATTTCATCATTAAGCTTTCCAAGAGCGGAGGAGCAGGAAATTTTCACCTTGCCGTCCTTAAAAAGACACTTAACGGGAGCCTTTGCCTTTTCATTTATGAGCAGCATACATCTTTCCAGACAAGCTATAAGCTCTCTTGCGTTTATCACGATCTCGGTGCTGTGCTTTTCGGGGATAGAGCCCTTGTAGTTGTGGAACTCACCCTCCAGCAGCCTTGACAGTACCATGTACTTACCTATCTCAAAAGTAATATGCTTTTTGGAAACGTGCATGGTAACACTTTCGTTTTCGTCGTCTTTAAGAAGCTTGGAGACTTCCGACAAGGCTTTTGCCTTTACAACAAAATTATAGTGGTTGTCCGACTCTATTTTTTCGGAACGCACCGCAAGACGGTATCCGTCGATAGCAACAAGGTTGAAATCGTGGTCGGCAATGTCGAAAAGCTCGCCCATAAGGATAGGCTTGTTGTCCACAACCGCCACCGCAAAAACAGTCTCGTTTATCATATTTTTCAGCATAGGCTGACGGACGGTAAAGTTATCCCCCGTGCCGTGATCGGGAATAGAGGGATACTCGTCCGCAGGCATTGCAAGTATCTTATATTCGGCATTGTAGCCGCGGATAGTCGTTGTGAGGTTTTCGTCCACCTCGACTTCAATGGTCTCTGAGGGCATTTTTCTTATGATCTCGTTAAAGAGCCTGCTGTTGAGGATACACTCTCCAACGTCCTCGGACTGCACTTCTATTTTTGTCTGGATACCCAGTTCAAGGTCGTAGCCCGTAAGCTCGAGGATATTTTTGTTAAGGTAAAGCTTCACGCCCTCCAAAGCTGATATAGTGGATTTTGGAGGAACTGCTCTTGATACGTTTGCAAGAGCTTCGTTTATTTCGGCTTGTTTGCATATGAACTTCATTTTTTTGTTCACATTCCTTTCTTTGCAGTATCTTATATTTTTGTTTGGGAATTGTTGTTATAGTTTGTTTTAAATAAAGCAGACTGTAGCTATGCTTGAAAACTCAAACAAAGTACTTACTCGTTGAAAACAGTCCACCGGACTGTTTTCAAGGGTAACTTTGTTGTATATTGCTACAAGGAGGGGCGGTCGTGTTCGCCCCTCCTCGAAACGCTTTCGCGTTTCTCACCTCCTGCTCCGTTTTGGAACGATATGCGCCTGCGGGCGCGGGGAGGGGATTTCGCCGTCTGCGGACGGCGACCAAAGGGCGCTGCCCTCTGGACTTCTGCCGCCTTTGAAAAGGCGGGCGAAACTTTTCCATAAGGGACTTTTTGTTTTGCTTGGATATCAATAATAATGATAATAAATAAAACAGCAGTAGTATTAGTAAAGTTGAATTTGTTGAAAACCCGTTTCTGCTCTTTTGGGGACAAGTTTTGAAATTCTACACCCTCAAATCCAAAACTTGTGGAAAAGAGGAAACATTTTTTCCCATGTTGAAGCCGGGTGGAATACTTGTCCTTCGGGTTGAAAATTTCTTGAAAATTTTGTGGAACTCCATGCGGATCAACAAAATGTTGAAAACAACTTTATACAAAAAGTAATGTAACGGATTTACACAGTTTAAAATGGCAGTTTGTACTTTTCAACAGTGTTTTCAACACCCTGTGGAAAACTGATTTTAAAACAGATTGTAATTTTTTCTTTACATTTCAAACCGCGGTTTTACGTCTCCTAAAAAATACCTTTGATCGGTGTTGTCAAAAATGTTAAAAGCTAATTGCTTCTGATATTGTTTATGATGTCCTCAATCATTTCTCTTGCGTGGGAATCCTTTTTCATAAGCTTTTCAATGTCGTCGCAGTAGTAGATTATAGTACTGTGATCCCGCGCCCCAAGCTCCATTCCTATGGACTTGTAGGACATATCCGTCACCGATTTCAGCACATAGCAGCTTACCTTTCGCGCAATTGAAATCTGTGCGCTTCTCTTTTTGGAAATGATATCCTCCGCGGTAACTCCGTAAACGCTTCCAACCTCGTTCAGTATCCTGTCAAAGGTTATTGGTGCTGAATTTTCCTCGGAAAGTATTTCCATTACCGCAAGCCGCGCCTGCGCCATTGTAGGCGGAGTACCAACAAGATGCTGACCCGCCTTAAGCTTTTTAACACAGCCTTCAAGCTGTCTGATATTGGTTTTCAGCTTGTTGGCTATGTATTCGGCAACGTCATCGGGAAGCTGTAAATTGAGCAGCTCCGCTTTGCGGCGGATAATGGCGACCCTTGTTTCAAAATCGGGTATTGATATATCCGCGATAAGACCCCACTCAAAGCGGGTACGGATACGGTCTTCCAAAGTTTTTATATCCTTTGGCGGACGGTCTGAGGTCAGAACTATCTGTTTGCCCACCTTGTGAAGCTCGTTAAAGGTGTGGAAAAATTCCTCCTGAGTGGATTCCTTTCCCGCGATAAACTGAACGTCGTCCACGAGCAGGATATCCGCGCTGCGGTACTTGTTGTGGAACTGGCTCGTGTCCTTTTTCTGCTGAATAGCGTTGATAAGTTCGTTTGCAAAGGTCTCTCCCGTAACGTAAATGATGTTCACATAGGGGTTAAGACGTTTTATCTCGTTGCTTATAGCAGTCATAAGATGGGTCTTGCCAAGTCCCGACGGGCCGTGTATAAACAGGGGATTGTAAGTGCTGCCCGGTTCTTTTGCCACCGAAGTGCAGGCAGCGTAGGCAAACTCGTTGGAGCGTCCCACAATAAAGGTGTCAAAGGTGTAGTCATATTCGGCATTGGAGAATGACTCTTCAAGCTCTATGCGCTTCTTGTTGGGGTCGTCGTCCTCCTCCGCGGCGGAATCGTCCGCAGTAATGCTAAGCTCCACGTCGAAGCCGAGAACTCCCGCAAGAGCCTCTTTAAGAATAGCGGTATAGTTTTTGGTAATAATATTAGCCTGAAACTCCGACGGAACGGTAAAGCAGGCAGTCTCGCCGTCCAGCTTGACGGGGATCAGCGATTTGATCCACAGGCGGTATGCCACGTCAGTAAGCTCACCGCGTTCAATTTTTTCCATGCAGTATTCCTGCACTTTATCAAAGACTTCGACAAAGGATTTCATATTTTTATCTTCCCCTTTTGGACGGACGGGATATCCCGTTTGAGTTTTCTTTTGTTCATAGAAATACGTAATTAATATACTATATTATTATAGCACAAATTCCGTTTGATTGCAAGGGTTTTGCCATATTTTAGAACGTGTTTTTGTAAAATTTTCGAGACTGAAAATAAGTGAAAAAATTGTAAATTTTGATTTAACGCACTAACTAAAAGACCCCGCGCGGCGAAGCCGCATGGAAAAGTTTCGTCCACCTTTTCAAAGGTGGCAGAAGTCCAGAGGGCAGAGCCCTTTGGTCGCTCCCCGCAGGGAGCGAAATCCTTTCCTGCGCCCGTAGGCGCATATCCTCCGAAACGGAGCAGGAGGTGAGAAACGCGACAGCGTTTCGAGGAGGGGCGAACACGACCGCCTCTCCTTGTTACGGTACGCAGCAAGGTAAATCTCAAAAACGTCACAGTGTGA
>JAAVHL010000045.1 GCA_014799735.1 Ruminococcus sp. | reverse complement strand
CTATTGTTTAAGGGCAAATATACATTTCTGCGTATTATCAGAACAGCGGTAAACGTGCTGCTGTTTGCTGCTCTTCTTGGAACAGCGGTCAGCGGTATTTTAATGAACAGTTATGTTTTCCCGCTTTCGATACATGGAACAATTGCTGCCGCAAGGGTAATACATCTTGCAGCTTCCCATTGGTGCTTTGTACTCACGGGAATACATCTGGGACTGCATTGGAGCGCAGTTGTTTCTATGTTCGGTAAAAAATCGGCGCGGGACATCACAAAAACCGCCGCAGTAGTCATTCTGCGGATCATTGCTGCGGCGATTGCCGTTTATGGAGGTTACTGCTTTATCAAAGCAGACATTTTTACCTACATGACCTTTCAAGTTCACTTTGCTTTTCTGGACTATGAACGCGCTCCCGCTTTGGTTTTCGGCGATAATCTTGCTATGATGGGTACATGGGTATATCTGAGTTATTATTTTGTAAAATTGTACAATATTTTTCACAATGAAAAAAACAATAGATCGTTACAGGATATTTAGCATAGTCCTTTAAAAACAAGCTGGGAAAACAATTTGTACAATAGCAGGAGCTTCAAATTTCATAAAATGTTTAAAAATTACAGTTGACTAATAGCATTTTTAAGTATATATTGAGAGCATGAAAATAACTTATATTTAAAAATTTGAAAGGATTTCGCTATGAAAAAAGCCGGATTTAAAAAAGCGGCAGCAGTAGTATTTTCACTTATTGCCGCTTCTGCAATATTAAATGTTCCGAACAGCGTCTCGGCAGAAACCACTGATGTAACTATATCCGTGAACAGCGATAAAACGGTTCGTAAAATTTCTCCTTATATTTACGGAGTAAACAGCGGCGTTGACCTGACCCAAGTTAAGGCGGGCTCATTCCGTCTCGGAGGCAACAGAATGTCGGCGTACAACTGGGAAAATAATATGTCAAATGCAGGCTCGGATTATAAAAATTTATCAGATATGTATCTTGTTCAGAATGCTGCCCAAGAATTCCGTACAGTTCCCGGAGGCGCGGCTCTTGATGCGTCAAAAAGCGCTGCCGATAATAATGTTCCATATACCCTGCTTACGCTTCAGATGCTCGGATATGTCTCATCAAGTAAAAGGGGAAGCGTTACAGAAAACAATGCGGCGCCCTCTGATTATTGGAAAAAGGTCGTAAACCGTAAAAACGGAGAATTATCCCTTACACCCGACAAAAAAGATGATTCGGTCTATATGGACGAATACTTGAATTATCTTTTTGATAAGGTCGGAAAATCAGACAGTGAAACCGGATTCAAGGCATATGCACTGGACAACGAACCGTCTTTATGGAAAGGTACTCACAGCATGGTTCAGCACGGAGAGCTTACCTGTTCGGAGCTTATAGCTAAAAGTACAGACCTTGCTTCTCTTGTAAAGGATATGGACAGCGGAGCAGAGGTATTTGGTCCGTCGCTGTTCGGATATGCAGCTTTTGACAGTTTTACAAATCCTTCCGATTGGCAGCAGCTGAAATCCGATAATAATTATCGCTGGTTCATTGATTATTATCTTGACGCAATGAAAAAAGAGAGCGACGCACAAGGCAGACGTCTGCTTGATGTTCTTGATCTGCACTTCTATACCGAAGCCAAGGGAGCCTGCGGAGAGCGTTCATGTAGTCATTATGACAATGATGATTGTATCCGTGCAAGGCTTGACAGTACACGATCTCTGTATGACCCCGATTACCATGAGAACAGCTGGATCACTGACACGGGAGCAGAATTCTTTCCGCTGCTGCCGAATTTACAGCAGTCGATCGATACATATTATCCCGAAACAAAGCTTGCGTTTACCGAATATAATTTCGGCGGGGGAGACCATATTTCGGGCGGAGTAGCTCAGGCTGATATGCTTGGAATTTTTGCGGAATACGGTGTATATTTTGCTTCAATATGGTCTTTTGATCCATACAATATTTATCAGCTGTCGGCTATCAATATGTTTACTGACTATGACGGTCAGGGAAGCAGCTTCGGAGACACTCTTGTCGAAAGCTTGTCATCCGACAGAAATACCGTTTCGGTCTATTCGGCAGTTGATTCCGACAATGACGACGGAAAATTGAAAATTATTGCTGTAAACAAATCTATAAATGATGATACAACAATAAAAATTTCTCTTACAGGCGAAAAAAAGTTCTCGTCTGCAAAGGTATATTCCCTTTACGGCGACACTACAGATATCCGCAGACTTGACGACGTGGAAAAAATATCGGACAATGAATTTTCGTATACTCTTCCCGCATTATCCGTCACAGAGTTTGTGGTTGAAAAACAAAAGAGCGGCAGTAAAGCAATAGCGGCAGCAGCTGCTGCAGCCGTAATAATTGCCGCAGCTGCTGTTGCCGCTGTAAAAATCAAAAAAAGATAATATGTCCCGACTATACTTAATATCACACATCTAAAAAGAACTGCATATGAGATCAGAACGAAACGGTCAGCTGCATTTTAAATTTCTCTTCACCGTATACGGCATGAGGAATATCTTTCGGCATGATCAGCGTTTCGCCCTCGTTCAGGAAAAAGACCTCGCCGCCGACGGTAAACCGCCCTTTCCCTTCCAGAACGGTCACCATTGCGTCACCGCCCGCGGCGTGAGTGGATATTTCTTCACCCTTGTCGAATGAAAAAATTGTCACGCTGACCTTGTCATTCTGCACAAGCGTTTTGCTGACTACCTGACCGGGCTGATATTCAACCTGATCCTTTAACTGTAATTTTGTTTGTTTTTCAATGTTTTTGTACATAGTGCATTTCCTTTCTTAAATTTAAAGAATATTTCCGTCAATGGATACTGTTACGGTCTGACACGGAATGGATTTTCCGCTTGCCTGCAAGGCCTTTTTTACAGCCGCCTCAAGTCCGCCGCAGCAGGGGACTTCCATTCGCAGAACGGTAACGCTTTTAATGCCGTTATTTTGTATTATTGACCGCAGCTTTTCACTGTAATCAACGGAATCAAGCTTTGGACAGCCTATCAGTGTGACTTTGCCCGCCATAAAATCTGCATGGATATTTGCATAGGCGTATGCAGTGCAGTCAGCAGCGATCAGCAATTCGGCGCCGCTGAAATAAGGAGCGTTCACAGGGGCAAGCTTGATCTGACATGGCCATTGACCGAGTTGTGAAACTCCTGCCGATTTATGTGCAGGAGAATTTTTTATTTCAGAATGCTCCATTTTTCGTACCTGCGTTCCCGGACATCCTGTACGGAAATTTTCTATGTCCTGTTTTTGAGCTTTCTTTTGTTTGGCGGAAAGAACGGCAGCCTCGTCATATGCCGGAGCTTCCCGTTCCTCGAAGCTGATCGCATCGGTCGGACAATTAGGCAGACAGTCACCAAGACCGTCACAGTAATCCTCTCGTGTAAGTACCGCTTTACCGTCAATTATTTCAATCGCCCCTTCGTGGCAGGCGTCAGCGCACGCGCCGCAGCCATTGCACCTGCTTTCGTCAATTTTTATGATTTTCCTGATCATTTTGTATCCCTCCCGATTTTATTTTGTGTTCTGTATTTTCCGCTTCATTCAAAAGATCAAGCAGTTCTGCCTCATCAATGTCATAGCTTATATACGAAAGAGCTTTGTAAAAGAAGTCCATATCTACTATTTCTGACTCACGGCCGCGGCAGGCATATGCCGCCAGCTTCTGAAGCCTTTCCAATATTTGCAGTTTCACTTTGCGTATCGCATCATCAGCCTCATAGATACGGCGCATATCATAATCCGAAGTATTTCCGCATGGGGCTGTACAAACGGCACAGCCGGGAGCTACGAGATTTTTCTCCGCATAGATCTCATCAATAATTTTACAGAGCAGCTTGTCGTCATACTCGGAGCAGAGTAAAGGGAAAGCCAGAGCTTTTATCACCAAACTGTCTGTGTCAGCAGTTTTGGGATTGTTGTTACAGGCACGAACCAAACCGATCAATGCGCTTATTATTTTATCCTCTGTCAAAACGAATCCTCCTTGACTTAATGGTATTATTATACTATAATATTTTTCAGAAGTATGTGGTTATAACCACGGAAATGAGGTTTTTATGAATTTAAGCTTTATTTCAAAAACAGCTCTTTTTCGGGGATGTCCGGAAAAAGATATTCTTAATATGGCAAAGCATCTAGATTTTCGGATAGTCAAATATGAGAAAGGTGATGTGATATTGAGCGTCGGAAGCACTGTTACGGATATCGGCCTTGTTCTTTCCGGAAGCGTCAGAATTGAACATACGGATCTTTTGGGAAATAAAAGTATCCTTGACATTACATCAGCCGGAGGTGTATTTGCAGAATCCTATGCCTGTATACCGAATGAGCCAATGATGGTAGATGCGGTGGCTAATGAGGACTGTGATATTTTATTCATAAGCGTTCCGAGGCTTTTCATGCCGTGTCAGACGTGCAGAAGTCAGAACAGGCTTATTCAAAATCTCGTAATGATCACCGCAGAAAAAAATTTGCAGCTTTCTAAGCGCAGTATGCACATATCACCCAAAACAATACGCGGACGGCTGTTTTCTTATTTTTCGCAGCAGGTTTCTGCACAGGGCAGCAGCAGGATTACGATTCCATTTGACCGTCAGCAGCTTGCAGACTATCTGAATTTGGACCGCAGCGCTTTGTCAAAGGAACTGGGAAAAATGAAGAACGACGGTTTGATTGAATACAGCAAAAATAATTTTGAGATAAAAATTGATATCAAATAACGTATGCTGTTTTGTCTGTGCCAAGCTCAGGAGAACAATTTGTGAAAGACGTGTCAGCTGTACTTTGTTTATGCGTATGAATCTGACTTGTAACTATTGACAAACCGGTTATCATATGCTAACCTAAAAATAACAAGTTAAAAAGATTGTCGGACATCGGTATTGTGGGAATGCCTCAGCCGATCTATCAGTGGCGGGTCTTTCTTCGTGAGGAAATCTCGGTTCTGAACTGATTGCTTACAACCTTGTTTTGCTTGGGCTGAAAATCTTTCTTGACAAAAAAGGAAATTTGTGTTATAATATTTTAAAATAATGTGAAGATTTTTGACATTTTCGGTCTCTGATAAAAAAGTATTTTAATTCGTTATTAAATAACTTAAGAGAAGGTAGATAGAATGAAAACCATACGGCAAAAGATTATTCTTTGTATGTCCCTTGTTTCGGCTGCGCTTTTGATTATATTGGGAGTGACGGCGTGTACGCTTACTTATAACGGAACGATCAAGACAGTGAAATCGGATATGGAAAAATTTATTTCTGTTGCTGCCGAGCGGGTACAGATGGAGTGCGGCGCATTCATGAATGTAGCCGAGATCGCGGGCATGAATCCCACCTTATCCGACGACGAATACCCGGTGGAGGATCGGGTGGCGCTTTTAAATAGTATTGCGAAAGCAAACGGACTGACCCGCGGAGTGATACTCGACGAAAACGGCTTCAATATCGAGACGGGCGTGGATATGTCCGACCGTGCGTACGTTCAGGCGGCGCTGCGGGGAGAGTCCATGATCTCCGACCCGGTTGTTTCCCGTGTGACCGGCGAAATCAGCATTATTATTGCGGCGCCTCTTTGGGAAAACGGCGCGGCAAATACAAAAGTCGTGGGCTGCGTTTACGTGGTTCCTGATACCGAGTTTCTGAACGATATCATGAATTCGATCAAGATCAGCGAAACCAGCGTCGCTTATATGATCAACGCGCAGGGTGACACCATTGCCGATCAGACGAAGGAGACCGTTGCCGAGGGCGAGAATATTGAGGAGCTTGCGAAAACCGATTCGGAGTATGCCGAGCTGGCGTCGCTCCATGCCAAGGTGCGCGGGGGAGAGACCGGCATTGCGAGTATTGTCGAGCAAGGAATCAAGGAGCTTGTCTGCTACGCGCCCATTGCGGATACCAACGGCTGGTCAATTCTGATCACGGCGGATCTGGACGATTTTATGGGAAGTACCAACGCGATGATTATTACGACGATCATCATGATCCTGGTTGGACAGGTGATCGGATTGATTATTGCGATCCGTCTCGGCAGAGGGATCGGCATACCGATCAATGCAAGTGCAAAGCGGCTTATGGCGCTGGCGGCGGGCGATCTGACGAGCGAGGTGGCGACAGTAAATGCGAAGGACGAAACGGCGCAGCTTGCCGATTCGACCAAGCAGTTGGTGGACGGGATAAATGTCATTATTGGGGACATGGATCGTATTTTAAGTGAAATGGCAAACGGAAACTTCGATGTCTCACTGGAGGATAAACGCAGTGCGTCTGTCGGCGATTTTGCGGGGCTAATTCATACGGCAAAAGAAAACAACGACCGCCTGAGCGGAGCGCTGTTAAGGATCAACGAGGCAGCGGATCAGGTTTCGAGCGGCTCAAATCAGGTTTCCGATGGCGCACAGGCGCTTTCAGAGGGCGCTACCGAGCAGGCAAGCTCGGTACAGGAGCTGGCGGCGACGATCAACGAGATCTCTACGCATATCCGCAATACTTCGGAAAGCTGCGATCAGGCAAAGGAAAAAAACAACGCAGCAGGAAACGCGCTTCAGGCGGCAAACGGACAAATGCAGCGCTTGGTTGAGGCGATGGGGAAGATTAACCGCTACTCCGATGAGATTGGAAAGATCATCAAGACGATAGAGGACATTGCTTTCCAGACCAATATTCTGGCGCTGAACGCCGCAGTCGAGGCAGCGAGAGCGGGCACAGCAGGAAAGGGCTTCGCGGTCGTGGCGGACGAGGTACGTAATCTCGCGAGCAAATCCGCCGAATCTGCAAATAATACTGCCGCACTGATCGAGGAGTCAATTGCAGCGATTCATCACGGCAGCGACATAGTGAATGAAACTGAGAAAATTATGATTGAGGTTTCGGATTCAGCTTCTAAGGTGACTGAACTGATCGGTGTGATCGCGGAGGCGAGCCGTGAACAGGCAAACTCCGCCGAACAGATCACAGTTGGGATCGACCAGATCTCGACAGTCGTACAAACGAACTCAGCGACCGCCGAGGAGAGCGCAGCAGCGAGCGAGGAGCTTAACAGTCAGTCCGCAATGCTTAAGGAGCTGATTGATTCGTTCCGGCTCAGGAGCTGATTCCAGATTCCACAGGCTTTGCTCACGAATTTTCGAGTTTGGTGAATTCTATCCATTGGGAAAGATTTCCCATGTTGCTTTGTGAATAGATCGAATTTCGCGGGCCGTAAAAAAACACATCCGGAAAAAGAACTGCAATCCTTCCAAAAGGAATTGGATTGCAGTATTTTTTGTGATATAATTGTGGTTGGAGGGATACAAGACAGGCTGCGGCTGCATACGCTGATTTAGGATATTATACATTTTTAGGGCGATAGCGATATAGAAGTTTTTACAAAAATATCGTTATAAAGACAAATACAGCGGATTAAAAACTGCCGGAACTTAAAATTAAGCCGCCGGCAGTTTTTGTATTGTCCTGCTGCGGTGTATATGCAGAACGTTTGCAATTATACCGTAAAAACGACTGATTGCGACAAAATTATTTTCAAACGATTGAAAAATGCTGTCTGAAATGATATAATTAAAATATTCCGATAATTTTCTAAAGGAGGTCATGGGCGAATGACTGAAAGAGTTGCTCTGATAGGACTTTTTTTGATATTTTTCTGGCATATCCTCTTTATGTCAAAGCTTGGAGAACCGACTTATCCGCGCAAAAAAATGACGGCGATATGGTCTGTTTGTATGGCGGGCTTGCTTTTAACAGGCTACATACTGATGTATACGGTGGGAATGAGCATGGGCGCGCCGATACTGACTGTCGTTGCAATGATCGTTTTGCTTGTTGTATTCTTTAAGACCTGCTCCGACCCTGTGCCGAAAAAGATTTTTATTGTGGTAACGTATTACAATTTCTTTTTTATGATGCTGCAAAGCGGTTTCCTCATATCGTCAATGATCTATGAGCCTGACAGCGAGCCGTATCAGATACTGTCTATTGTTATCAGGAACGTTATTCAGTTCATCTCGTTTGTACTGTATTTCAGATATATAGGTCCTAAGCTGCAAACTGTCAAGGTACGGCAAAACAGCGAATGGTGGTATCTGAGTGTTATTTCCGCACTTTTCACGGTGATCTTCATTACACAGGGAATGATGGTAAACAGAGTATGGCTGCTGCCCGCTTCCTATACTCCTGTGCTGGTTGCTATTTTTATTCAGGGCATTGCAACATTCCTTGCGGTTTTCCGCACAATTTCATATATGGACAAAACCGCCGAGGCAAGTCTTATGGAACAGAACACGAAATTCCTCTCCGAGCAGATAGACCGCCTTATGCAGTCGGAGGAAAATACCCGCAAGCTACGCCATGATATGCGGCATTATGTAGTCAACACATCGGAGCTTTTAAAATCCGGGGACATGGAGGGTGCGCTGCGCTATCTTAACGACTGGGACGACGAGTTGTCCGAAGCTGCTGTAAAGCAGTATTGCAGCAACCGCACGGTCAATAATATCCTCTCAGTATATGAGAGAAAAACAGACGCGTCAAATATTGAGTATATATGCAAAGCAAGCGCCTCCGCAGAGCTTCCTGTAAAGGACGTTCATCTTGTGGCTATTTTTGCAAATCTTCTTGAAAACGCTCTCAACGGCTGCAAAGAGATTGAAGCGTCAAGACGGCCGAAAATAGAAATACAGATCCGTGAAAAAGACAGCAATCTTCTTATCGTATGCAGTAACACCTGCTCGGATAAACTGGAGGTCGCAGACGATCTTCCGAAAAAAAGAGGAATAGGTATTTCAAGTATTATTTCAGCCTGCGGACACTACAACGGAAAGGTTGATTATACCGTAAAGGACGGCGTATGCTCCGTATACGCGGTGCTTGAAATTTAAAACCGTTCCAGCAATCACTTTTGCGTTTGTTTTTTCCTTTGCTGCACCCTTGCGCTTTACAAGATAAGTGATACCGGACACAACAAGACGTATTCCGAGAATAATGACGCAGCCTGTGAACCTCCACTTCTGTCCCGTCACGGGCAAAAGTATTGTAAGCAGCAGGAGTATTAATTCCGCTCCGCTGAAAAGAACTCTGTTTCTGTACCAAAGGCTTCTGTACTTTGTGCAGCTTAACACCGTAAGCAATATTTCAATAGCTGCAAAAACCGCAAATAAAACAACTCCCATTTTAAAAGCTCCATTGATTTCATTTTGTATTTCAGCTGATGTATTTCAGTATACATCACACAGCAAAAGAAATCAACATAAAAAAAGTAAAGTGCAATTTTGGACGGTAAAATGCAGATGCGTACTGTTAATTTTCGGCAGAAATACTCATAAGCCATGTCCTTTAACGTTACGAAAATTTACTATAAATTTTGATATGCCGCAATATTTTAAGTGCGTGCAAACCGCGTAAAATTCCGCAGCGCATATATCTCCGTAGTCACGGAAATTACCGATATTTCGGTCAACATACCGAATTTTGATTATGTAATGGAATTTGCGTTTTCCGCAATTATCGGTATGTTTGAACGCCGGTACGGCCTCGGGAAACCAATAGCTCCGCAGAAATTCATGATGATGGCGCAAAATTTAGTGATAAAGGGAAGCGCAGGACAGGCAAAGGCGTAAAGCGCTTTGCGCCATTGTCACCCATGGAAAAATTCTCGGTTAAAGTAAGGTTTGTCTACACCTTTAAATCCTAAAAAGNATNATTTTTACTNTTTAAATGNAAAAAANGTCTTGACAATTAAGGAACTTTATAATATGCTATATATAGTTGTGCTTTGAAATGAGATATCTTCTTATAGCAGAGCAGTAAGGCTATACTTATTTTTACTCNGGTATGTTAGGATGAANCAATATGAAAAAGGCAATTGTTGAACGTGAAGTTATCAACTCACAAGGGGTTTTNTTTGCCGCAAAAGGTGAAGCNGTNAATCAGCAAAGATTAGTAGACCTTTTGAGCAAAGGCNTNATCTCTTTTGAAGAATATATAAAATGTAATCCAACTGCTACAGAAGCAGANATGGCTAAAGCTTTTATTTCTTATTCTATAGGAAAAACCATTCCGTTTGCTCCTGAAACCATAAAGCACGAGGTTATGGAGATATTGGAACAGGTCTCTGAANAAAACANCGTTGCGGAGATGGTTGGATGTCTTGCAAGNCGCTCGNTATGGTCTTATGAGCATTCAATGAGAGTNGCCATAATTGCTGCGGCAATAGGGAANAAAATGANTTTTTCAGACGACGAACTGCTCGTTGCTGCTGAGGGCTCTGTAGTGCATGATGTNGGNAAAATCTTCTTTGTCAATTTAGTTGAAAAACACGGNACNTTAACACCGGAAGAGTATAAGATNATAAAAGAACACACNAAAGCNGGNTACAGATTNCTGAAAGGCGCGGGATTTAANGAGNAAGTAGCTAATATTGCGCTTNTGCANCATGAGCGCCGCAACGGAAACGGATATTGGGGTGTAAGCGACCTGCCGCGTACAGTCGAAGCAGTCGGNATTGCAGATTCTATAGANGCNATGATGGCTGAAAGNCCATACAAAAGCGGAATTGACATTAATAAGGTAATAGGTCAGCTGACGGAAGAGTATAGAATAAANAANTCATACGATCCCGANATGCTGATCGAAGCAAGAAAANTAATGCTTTTGCCTTNATGCANAAACANCNGCANNNATAAAAAAATTGATGTGTGGGTTTGAAGAATGGAGTACACGAATTTAGGAAAATCAGATTTAAAGGTTTCCCGTATCTGCATGGGTTGTATGGGATTCGGAAGCGCAGCTGCCGGACAGCATAGCTGGACGCTTGGAGAAGAAGAATCGCGGCAGATTATCAAACATGGTCTTGATATGGGAATAAATTTCTATGATACTGCTATCGCCTACCAAAACGGTACAAGTGAGCAGTTTGTAGGAAAGGCTCTCCGTGAATTTGCAAGTCGTGACGATTATGTTATTGCCACAAAATTCACGCCGCGGACGCAGGACGAAATCGACAACAATATCAGCGGTCAGAAGCATATTGAAAACTATCTGAACCAAAGTCTTATAAATCTTGGTCTCGATTATGTTGACCTCTATATTTATCATATGTGGGATTACAACACACCTATGGAGGAGGTCATGGAGGGACTGCATAATGCCGTAAAATCCGGCAAAGCACGGTATATCGGTATATCCAACTGCTTTGCATGGCAGATTGCAAAAGCAAATTATTACGCCCGCATGAACGGCTTGACGGAGTTTATCTCAATTCAGGGACATTACAATTTAATTGCACGTGAGGAAGAACGGGAAATGGCTCCATTCTGCGCCTCCGAGGATATTGCAATGACCCCCTACAGCGCCTTAGCAAGCGGCAGGCTCTCCCGTCATTCGGGAGAAACCTCCAAACGGCTTGAAGAGGACGCATACGCACGGTTCAAGTATGACGCAACTGCCGAAGCGGACGGAAAAATTATCCGCCGTGTAGAGGAGCTTGCGAAAAAACACAGTGTGTCCATGACGGAAATTTCCCTTGCGTGGCTTTTGACAAAAGTGACTTCTCCCGTTGTGGGAGCAACAAAGCTTTCTCATGTAGACGGTGCCGTGAAAGCTGTTGATTTGAAGCTGACAGCAGAAGAGATAAATTATTTGGAGGAATTGTATGTTCCCCATGCGCTTGCCGGCGTTATGGCGCAGAACGGCAAACAGAAAGCGGGAAATGTGATATAGAAGAAATGAATATGCAGCTGTGGAATTTGAAAATGTACTGCAGCTAAGACAGTCTGCCGGAAAGTATTTACTCAAACAGATATACTATGAACAGCTGCTGGCACTTTTGGATGCGGCAAACCACGCTTTTGTTGGAAATAAGCTTTACAAAAATGATTATTCATTTGGAAATATATTCGCTGAATAAACGTATCAGCCGCCAATCAAATTCTGATAAAATGCATAAGCTTCCATGGCTCGGTAGACGTCTCCGCTCCGGCGAGGTAACAAGAGCGGTTTGATTCGATCATCTTGAATTTATTTTTGAATGCAAACAGAGGATAGAAACGTTTTTCCGCTTCTATCCTCTTGTTTTTTATTTTGCTTCTGAAAGCGTTATACCGTTGCTGCCGAGAGGTATCTCATGGTCAAGACCCACAAACTTGCCGTTTTGCTGCCACAGGACTTCCTTAACAAAAGCGTATTTGTCCTCGTCCCATGTTGTGAAGTCGTCAAGGACAAGTCCGCCCGTATCTCCCGAATTGGAGTTGAAGCACCAGAAGGTGTGGTTTATGCGGTTATCCTTTATCAGCTTGCGGAGGTGGGTCATCCACGTCAGATTAGGCTCGCGCATAAATCCTCCCCACTCTCCTATCAGCAGGGGCGCGATGTTGCTTTTCTGGATATAGAACCAGTTGTCATACCAACAGTCCTTATAGAGACTGTCATATGTATAGCCCCCCTTGAACCACGGCTGCTCGTAGACTGTAGGTCCGTAATCGTGAGGCGAGTACACCAGCTTATTCTGATACTTGCCCAGATTGACGGGGTTATCCTTTACGCCGCGGAGATTTCCGCCCCACCAGTTGTAGTAGTAATCTCCCGAATTTTTCGAGGAGAAATCGCCGTTTGTCTTTATGTCCTTGGGATATATCTCAATACCTTCAACCATTACAAGCACGTTGGGATTCTTGTTCAGCACAGCCTTTGCCGCCTTTTCGGCAGCGTATTTCCAGTTATCCTGATCCTTGGAATTGTCCCACTTTGCGCGTGGAGATTCGTATTCCTTGCCGTGAGGCTCGTTTTTCAGGTCGTATGCGATAATAGTGTCGTCATTTTTGTATCTCGCCGCCATCCACGCCAGAGCGTCAAGGTAGTCCTGCTCGGAAATATCACCGTTGTACCAAACGTTGTAGTTATGTCCCATAGCGTCGGTTTTTGCACAGTGTATGTCGATCATTATTTTTATTCCGTTGGCGCGGCACTGTCCAACAACGTAATCGAAAATTTCAAGGCTGTTCATTCCCACAAGATAGGAATTGGTCGCCTGATTGAAGTTTGCGTTGGGATAGCTGCCGTTCGACCAGTTTTTGATGAGCTCGGAGGAAATGGG
The DNA here is from genome assembly GCA_014799735.1 of Ruminococcus sp. Lineage (GTDB taxonomy): Bacteria > Bacillota > Clostridia > Oscillospirales > Ruminococcaceae > RGIG8773. The sequence goes on along the minus strand of JAAVHL010000045.1, from coordinate 8,849 downwards.
CACTCTCAGCAGATTGAAGCCCCTGTCCGCGATAGCCGCTATCGAGGTATTCAGATCGCACGTCCACAGGCCGTCAAAGGTGTTCGTACCCGTGTTGTAGCCGAACCAGTTCACGCCCGTGAGCCAGACCTCCTTGCCGTCCTTGTCAACGATCTTGCTGCCGTCGGTGAAAAGCCAGTCGTCGGTGGTAGGCGCAGGAACGTCCTTAGCCTGCTTGACAGCAGGATTATTGTTGCCCACAGAGCCGCTGCTTCCGCCGTTATTATTGTTGTTATTGTTTCCGCCAGAAGTACCCGAAACCGTGGAAGAACCGAACTTCACCGTCGCTTTCGAGTCGTCGATAGTACCCGCGTTGCATAATATCATACCGAACGTACCCTCGCTTCCCGGATAAATATCTGAGTTATAGTCAACGGGAGTTACCGTCAGAGTGCCGCCGCTGACGGATATTTCGCAGTTCCATTTCTGATCTACCTTTACGCCCGAAGCCGCGGGAATAGTTACCGTCCAGCCGCCTATGGCTGAGCTTGAACTGTTCTTTACCGTACCGTCGATCTGAGTAAACTTGTCGCTGCCGTTTTCCCAGCCGTTTGAGGAGTTCAGCGTAAGCGTTACGTCGGAGGAAGATTTTTCGGCAGCCTTGGCTGTAGTAGTATCGGAGCTTTCGTTCCGTGGAGCCTCGGTCTGCTTAGCCGTCACAGCGTTTCCCTCGTTGGCAGGCTTTGTTTCGGCGGGAGCGTTTGCGGTCTGCTCAGTCCGGGCAGCTTCCGTTTGGGCGGGAGAACCGCTTGTATCGTCGTCTGCGCCGTTATCGGCAGCCGCGCCCGTTTCGGGATTATGCTTCGCCGCAGCCGCACCGTTACCGCCGTAAGGATCGTAATCGTCAGCAAAGGGATCGTATCCCTCGCCGAAAAAGTCATCGGTAAGCGAAACGGCGGAAGCTTCCGAAGCCTGCGTCTCCTGCGTCTGAGCGGACGCTGTCGTATCCGCTTCACCCGAACCGCTGTCCCCTCCGCAGGACGACAGCATTGACGCTATCATTACCGCGGAGACCGCAAGTGAAATTTTTCTTTTAACAGAATTTTTCTTCATAAAATACCTCCGAATGTCAAAATCAGTCCACACGCCAGTCAATGGGCGTCATTCCGTTCGCCGTGAGGAACTCGTTCGCCTTGGAAAAATGTCTGCACCCGAAAAAGCCGTTGTACGCCGAAAGCGGACTTGGGTGCGCCGCTTGCAGTATCAGGTGGTTATGGTTGGTTATCAGCCGCATTTTCTGCTTGGCGTTGCCGCCCCACAGCAGAAAGACTATCGGCTTATCACGCTGATTGAGAAGCTCTATTACCCTGTCTGTAAATATCTCCCAGCCCATACCCCTGTGGGAATTGGCCTGACCCTCACGAACGGTCAGCACGGTATTCATAAGCAGTACGCCGCTGTCCGCCCATTTTTTCAGATACCCGTGATTTGCGGGAGGTATCCCCAGATCGGAGTAAATCTCCTTATAGATATTCTGCAGGGACGGCGGTATAGCCGTTCCCTTCTGCACCGAAAAGCAAAGCCCGTGCGCCTGACCCGCTCCGTGGTAGGGATCCTGCCCGATTATCACTGCCTTTACGTCCGAGTAGGACGTAAATTTCAGCGAATTGAATATGTCATACATATTCGGGTATATCCTGCGTGTGCTGTACTCAGCTTTAAGAAATTCCCGCAGCTTAAGATAGTATTCCTTTGTAAACTCGTCCTTGAGAAGTTCGTCCCATTCGTTTCCGATATTGACCATCTTACAGCCCCTCCCTGCTCCGTATCTCGGCGAACGCCGAGTCAAGAAGCGAAATAGTTTCGTTCCACCTTATATCCGAAGCCGAAGCGCCGAAAACAATACATATAACATCGTGGTCGAACCGCCTTGCCGTAGCCACCACGCAGTACCCCGACTGGTCTGTCATACCCGTCTTGAAGCCGTTTGCGTACATATAGTAGCAGCCGCTGTCCTCGTGGATAAGCTTATTGGAATTGTTCCATGAAATCTGCTCCCCCGACTCGAATACGGCGTATTCGCTCGGTTTTGCCGCAGAAGCGGCGATAAGCGGCTTTTTCCTTGCGTAAAGGGTTATTTTCAGCATATCCAGAACGGTCGTATAGTGGTCGTCATCATGGAAGCCGTCGGGATTTGCAAAATGCGTGTTCTCCGCTCCGAGAAGCGAGGCAGTCCTATTCATTTCGTCAACAAAGGTCTTTACGGCATTTTCTGGGGTGATCTCGTCTGTTCCCGCGATCTTCCGTCCCACGTTCGCCGCCGCCATATAGGACGCGTCGTTTCCCGACGGCAGCATTATCGCGTCCAGAGCAGTTTCCAGATTCAGGACGTTTCCCTTTTCTATGTAAGCGAGACTGGATTCGGGATTGACGAAATCAAGCTCGTCCCCCGCCGTGAACGTGAAATCCTCGTCAACGTTGTCGAGGATAACCGATGAAGTAAGTATCTTCGTCGTGCTTGCGGGATAGCATTTCTGATCCGCATTTTTTGCGAAAAGCACCTCGTCCGCCTGAACGTCGTAAACTATGGCATATTCCGACTGGAGCACAGTCTCGATGGGATATTCTCTCCTTAGCTTAGGCTGTGCAACAATAGGCTTCTGCACTTGCGCGTCCGCGGGGATATACTCCTCGGTCTCGTCAAGAGGCTCGGCCGTCTCTTCCTCAGCAGCAACACAGTAGTAATTCTCCGCGTCCACCACCAGCGGGACTTCTATGGATTTGTTTATCTGCACCAGTCCGAATACCGTACCGCCAACAAGCGCCAGCACCAGAAACACCCGTATCAGGGCAGCTCTCCTTTTTCTTTTTTTCCTCATTTCATAAGGATCTTTTCTTCTTTTCTTTTTACTCATTTCAACACCCTTGCGTATATCTGAAGCATTTTCTTTTCATAATTTCACAGTGCGCTGCGGTATGGAATTTTTCTGCGCCGCATACGCTACATTAATAATAACATATATTTACTTTTATTTCAAGAGAAATTTTTGGAATAATAAATATATATTGATTGACTTTCCGGTAATTTTGTGTTACTATAGAAGTTAAAGTATCTTTTTAAAAGGAAGTAAAAAATTATGATACTGTCATTTGCACTGCTTATAGCGGGATTTGTTCTTTTGGTAAAGGGAGCGGATTTCTTTGTGGACGGCAGCTCGTCCATTGCGAAGCTGCTTAAAATACCGTCCATAGTTATCGGTCTGACCATTGTGGCTTTCGGCACAAGCGCGCCCGAAGCGGCGGTAAGCATTATCGCGGGTATCCGGAAGTCCAACGATATCGCTGTGGGAAACGTTATCGGCTCGAATATGTTCAACCTGCTGATGGTTCTCGGAGTCAGTGCGGCTATCAAGCCCGTCCGTATAAAGGATCAGATAATCAAAAAGGATTACCCCTTTATGCTTATCGCAACGGCTCTGCTTTTAGTCATGTCCTACGACGTTTTTCTCGGCGGCGGCGAAAACACGATCTCCCGCGGCGACGCTATCATACTGCTGATCTTTATGGGAATTTTCCTTTATTCGGTAATATCCTCCGCGCTTCGCACACGTAAGGAAAATATTTCCGGCGGCGAGGACGATATCCCGTCCTACGGCATTGGAAAGAGCCTGCTGTTCACAATTGGCGGTCTTGCGGGAATAATTATCGGCGGTCAGTTCGTTGTTGACAGCGCAAGCGACATCGCCATACGCTTCGGCATGAGCCAGACCCTTGTGGGACTTACCATAGTCGCCGTGGGAACATCCCTGCCTGAGCTTGTTACAAGCGTTGTCGCCGCAAGAAAAGGCGAAAGCGATATCGCAATAGGAAACGTTGTGGGCTCAAATATCTTCAATATCCTGTTCGTGCTTGCGGCTTCGGCGGTCATTTCGCCAATGAACATCAACGCACAGTGTCTTTTCGACCTGCTTGTGCTTGCGGCTGTTACGGTAATCGCCTATATCTTCTGCGCTACCAAAAAAAGTATCAACAGAATTGAGGGTATCGTTCTTGTTCTGGTTTACGCCGCATATCTCACATACGCGATCGTAAGGTAGTACAAAGTACACGCCCTGCAATAAGAAAGGAAACCTCTTTATGTATAATAAATCCGCAAGGGTCGCGGCTATACACGACCTTTCGGGAGTCGGACGCTGTTCGCTTTCGGTAATTCTCCCGACGCTATCGGCACAGGGGATACAGGTCTGTCCCGTGCCTACGGCTATACTGTCCGCTCATACCGGCGGCTTCGGGGACGTAGTTCTGCGCGATCTGACCGATTACATCTCTCCCGCTCTTAACCACTACAAGCAGCTCGGCTATAAGTTTGACTGCGTTTACAGCGGCTTTCTCGCCTCCACCGAGCAGATAGACCACTGTCTCGAATTTTTTGAATACTACAAGGACGCGCTTAAAGTCGTCGATCCGGTTATGGCGGACAACGGCAAACCCTACAAGACCTGCACTCCCGCGCTCTGCTCCCGAATGGGAGAGCTTGCGGCTATCGCGGATATCATCACTCCGAACATCACCGAAGCGGCTATGCTGCTGGGAGAAAATCCTCTCCAGCCGGACGTTACCGCTCAGCAGATGAAAAGCTATCTTGTCAGACTTTCCGAAATGGGACCCAAGATCGTTGTTATAACAAGCGTCTTTTCCGACGGAAAAGCTTACAACGTAGGTTATGACCGCGAGCACAGCAAGTTCTGGCGCATACCGTATAATCTTATCAGCGCCCACTATCCAGGTACGGGAGACGTTTTCGCCGCCGTGCTTACGGGGTCGATACTGCGGGGGGACAGCCTGCCTATCGCAATGAACAGAGCGACTGCGTTTCTCGAAAGAGCCATAAAGACCACCTACAGCTACTCCACTGACGCGCGTGAAGGCATTATGCTTGAAAGCTGTCTGGATTTTCTTATCACGAATCCCACTCTATGCGACTATGAACAGATGTAGGGAGAAACCGAATGAATTTGAATATTGTACTGGTCGAGCCGCAGATACCTCAAAACACGGGAAATATTTCCCGAACCTGCGCGGTCACGGGAGCAAGGCTTCACCTTGTCAGACCTCTCGGCTTTGAGGTAACGGACAAAAACCTGAAGCGGGCAGGACTTGATTACTGGAACGAACTGGATATCACCTACTACGACGGCTTGGAGGATTTTTTCGCGAAAAACAGCGGAAGCTTCTATTATTTCACCACAAAGGGGAAAAATACATACAGCAGCGTTTCCTTTCCCGACAACTGCTACCTTGTTTTCGGGCGCGAGGACGCGGGACTTCCCGAAGAGCTGCTTGTGAAAAATCCCGAAAGCTGTTTAAGAATACCTATGCGTCCGCGTCTGAGGAGTCTTAACCTGTCAAACTCGGTGGCAATCGCGGTTTACGAAGCGTTAAGGCAGTGGGATTTCCCCGACCTTGCCAATGAGGGCAAGCTTACACAATATGATTGGGAGTAATTAAAAATTACCATACAGAAAGGAAAAACATTATGAGTAAGATCAAGCTTATGACCGACTCGGCGTCCGATATTCCACAGGAGCTGGAAAAAAAGTACGACATAAGGATACTCCGCTTCCCTATCACACTGGGGGACAAGTCGTTCTGCGACAGGGATTACGACAATCTGGAGTACTACAAAATGCTCAAGGAATCAAAGGATTTCCCCACCCACGCGCAGATAACCGCTTTTGAATTTGAGGAGCTGTACAAGGAGTACTTCGATCAGGGCTATGACGACCTTATTTACGTTGCGATAGCCTCTCTCGGCTCGGCGACCTACAACAACGCTGTTATGGCGGTTGACAATTTCTATGAGGCAAATCCCGAGGCAAAGGGCAAGTACAGCATTCATGTTATTGATTCGGGAAACTACACAGGCGTGTACGGTATGCCGCTGATACGCTCCGCCGAAAAGATCGAAAAGGGTGCTTCCGCGGAGGAGGTCGTGGCTTATATGCAGGACTGGCTTGCAAATGCCGAGGTACACTTCGGCTGCTACACCCTTGAATTTGTAAAGCGTTCGGGACGTGTAAGCACCGCCGCCGCTTTTGTGGGCGAGCTTATGGGACTTCGTCCCGTAATACAGATCAAAAAGGGAGTTTCCACAACCGACGCAAAGGTTCGCGGAGACAAGGCGGTAATCCCCAAAACCGTTGAGATAACCGCAAACAGAATAATTCCCCAGACACCCTACGGTCTTGTGTACGCCGATAACGATGAGCAGGTAAAGGAGCTTGCGGCGGCGCTTACCAAAAAGCTTGGCTATCCGCCGGAGATGCAGTTCCGCATAGGCGGTGTTATTGCGGCAAACGCGGGTCCCGACCTTGTTGGAGCATTCTTTAAAGGCAAAGACTAAGAACCCGTCTTCACAAGCGTATGCACACGTCTTTTCGGCAAATTTTGCCGAAAACTGCGTTAAAAATCCTTGACATACACGATGTATGCAAAAAGCTAAAGCTTTTGCGGATTTTTGCCTTGTTTGCAGCAAAATTGTGCTCGAAAATCCGCGCACATATCTTGTGAAGACAGGTTCTAAAAAATTACGAGGTGATATATTTTGAAAAAGTTAGGTTTTGGATTGATGCGTCTGCCTATGAACGGCGCTTCCATCGACATCGAACAGGTAAAGGCAATGGTGGATAAATTTATCGAGAAAGGCTTTACTTATTTCGATACGGCGTGGATGTACATGGGCTTCGCAAGCGAAAATGCGGCTAAGGAAGCTTTGGTTGACCGCTATCCCAGAGACAGCTTTACACTGGCGACCAAGCTTCACAGCGGATTTTTTGATTCCCTTGAGGGGCGCGATAAGGTATTCAATGAACAGCTGACAAAGACGGGCGCGGGATACTTTGACTATTATCTTCTGCACGGTATTGATAAGGGCAGTCTGTCTAAATATGAAAAGTACGACTGCTTCAAATGGCTGCTTGATAAAAAGGAAAAGGGACTTGTAAAGCACGCAGGCTTTTCCTTTCACGATACCGCCGACGTTCTGGACGATATTCTGACAAAGCACCCCGAAATGGAATTTGTACAGTTACAGATAAACTATCTTGACTGGGAGAGCGAATGGATAGAGAGCCGTAAAAACTATGAGGTCTGTGTAAAGCACGGCAAGCCCGTTATTGTCATGGAGCCTGTTAAGGGAGGTTCTCTTGCCAAGGTTCCCGAGGAGGCGGAAAAGCTGTTTAAGGCGGCAGACCCGAAGCGTTCGGTTTCAAGCTGGGCAATTCGTTTTGCGGCGTCCCTCCCCGGTGTAATGACAGTCCTTTCGGGCATGAGCACCCTCGAACAGTTAGAGGACAACACCTCCTTTATGGAAAACTTTGTCCCCCTTACCGAGGACGAGCAGAAGCTGTGCTTTAAGGTTGCCGATATCATCAACTCGCAGACCGCCGTTCCCTGTACAGGCTGTTCCTATTGTACGGACGGCTGCCCGCAGCACATTGCTATCCCGCAGTATTTCTCGCTGTACAACGAGATCATGCGTGAGGACATGGAGAAAAAGGGCTGGACGATATCCTTCTCCAACTATGACGCTTTGACACAGACATTCGGAAAAGCCTCCGAATGTATCGCCTGCGGTCAGTGCGAGGAGATGTGTCCGCAGCACCTGACGATCATTGATTATCTGAAAAAGGTTTCGGGAAGGTTCGATCACTGAACAGTACATGATTAAAATTGCATATGAAAATAACAGTCCCCCGACCTAAGCCGAGGGACTTGTTTTTGCTAAAAATTATTCATTGCCTTTGAGTATAATTATTCAAATACATCAGCCAGACTGTCCAAACCTGCTTTCAAGCCGTTCATGCTCGCTTCAAGCGCACTCTTTTCGGGACTGCCGTCGGGAGCAGATTCGTAAAGCCACTGTGTATGTGCATAAGATTCCTTTAATTTCTCCCTTACCTCTTCGTAATGATCGCGAACATTTTCCCATTTCGCATCAGCTTCGGCAGCAAGTTTGTCGTACTCTTCCGCTTTTGCGTCTGCTTCCGCTGCCTTTTGGTCGTATTCATTCCAATCGACCTCGTCGTCATCGCCGCCAAGCACAGCACCGCTCAAATCAACATCAATTCCTCTTGCAGCCATATCCATAAATTTTTTGAGCAGTCTATTGCTGTTTATTACAGCGCCGCTCAAGTCAATATTGCCGCGTTTTCCGTTGCCTCGGAAAATATTTTTGCTTTCCGACTGTCCGTGAGCCTCCTGCCACCACCGGTCGTATGTGTAGTCCTCCAGTTCGGCATAGGCTTCAAGCTCTTTGGCGGGCATGATGATCTCAATAAAATGCAGAACATTGAACATGAGCGTAATATTTCCGCTCTCGCCGCTGTTAAAGGGTATCTCATAGACCCTAAACAAACCGCTTTCCGTGCGCTTGCTCAGCGTTGGCTTGAAACGGCTTCTTTCAAGCGGGTACTCCAGCCTGTCCTCCCAATTCTTGTCCTGCCTGATTATAAAGCGGGACTGACCGTCACCCGTATGGTTTACGCCGCCCTGCACCGCAAAGCGGAAAACATAGTCGGTATTGGGTTCAAGCTGTTTTTCGCACTTTATCTGCGACCATGTCCACTGCCAGTCGCCCATCTCGAATACCTCGGCGTTCTCGCCGCTGAAATCGGAAATAAACATTCTGCTTCCTGCGTTTACAGGACTTCCGTCCGTTGACTGACAAGTCTCATCGAATTTAAACTCTCTGGCGTTGAAATTTATAACATTACTCATTTTAAAATCCTCCGTATCGTTATTCGCGGACGGAGCATGAGCGCCTTTGAGCAACCTTATCCGGTCGTCCGAGACGTACTCCGCCCGACCGT
>JAAVHL010000011.1 GCA_014799735.1 Ruminococcus sp. | reverse complement strand
TTCAAGAGTTACTGTACTGCGTACCGCAACAAGGAGGGGCGGTCGTGTTCGCCCCTCCTCGAAACGCTTTCGCGTTTCTCACCTCCTGCTCCGTTTCGGAGGATATGCGCCTGCGGGCGCGGGGAGGGAAGTTTCGCGCTCTGCGGAGCGCGACCAAAGGCTCCGCCTCTGGACTTCGCGAGCTGGGCTCAGCTCGACCAGCTTTAGTCGGCGGCTTCGCCGCCTAAAAAACCGCACGATAGTGCGCTAAATCAAAATTTACCTTTGTGCAAGTCCTATAATCTCCATTCCCCGAAAAATTTCACAATAGTTAATGATTTTTGCAAAAATATATGCTATAATATTAAAGCATTTACATTTTTTAACGGAGGATTCATTTTCAGTGGACAAGCTCATAAGGAAAATACTATCTGTATTTCCCAAACCTATTCAAAACTTCTACGACCGCCACGAAAGCGTTCTGCTCTACCTTGTCGTCGGCGGCATGACTACAGTCATTGCCATTATTGCCCAATATATTCCCGCATATCTGGGGCTTCCCACCGAAGTCAACACTACCATAAGCTGGATTTGCGCCGTGACCTTTGCCTTTTTCGCAAACAAGGTTTGGGTGTTCAAGAACAAGTCCGATACGGGCAAGGACTGGATAAGCCAAGCGGCGGCTTTCTACGGAGCGCGCGCCGTTACTTACTTCATGGAGCTTGGCTTTATGATACTGACCGTGCGCGTCCTGCACCAGAACGAGTATATCATGAAGCTTATCGCGCAAATATTTATTCTTGTCATAAATTACCTTTTCAGCAAGCTTGTTATTTTCAGGAAAAAGCCAAAGGGGGACACCGAAGATGTTTAAACTTGCCAAAAAATATCTTGGCGGCTTCAAAAAGGAGCTGATAATCGGTCCTGCCGCAAAGCTTACCGAAGCCGTTTTTGAGCTGATAGTACCGCTCATCATGGCGGACATCATCGACGTTGGCATAAACGGCGGCGCGGGAAAGCCCTACATCTACCGCATGGGCGGCATTATGATACTCATGGGAGCGCTTGGTCTGTGCTGTGCGCTTGTGTGCCAGTATCTTGCTTCAAGGGCTTCACAGGGCGTCGGAACGGTCATACGGAACGACCTGTTCCGTCACATCGGTTCGCTTTCCCACGCGGAGCTTGACAGGTTCGGTACGCCGTCCCTGATAACACGCGTTACAAACGACGTAAACCAAGTCCAGAGCGCGGTTGCAATGCTTATCAGACTTGTTGTCCGCGCGCCTTTTCTCGTTATCGGAGCAGCGGTAATGGCTATGACGATAGACCTGAAGCTGTCGCTGATATTCCTTGCGGTAATGCCTTTGGTTGCGGCGGTTCTGTACTTTATAATGTTCCGCTCCGTGCCGCTTTACCGCGTTATCCAGAAAAAGCTTGACAAGATAAGTCTCATCACCCGCGAAAGCCTTTCGGGAGCGCGTGTTATCCGTGCCTTTTCCGGTGAGGAGGCCGAGGAAAAGCGTTTCAGAGAAGCAAACGACGATTTTGCCGAGACCTCCATGCGGGTGGGACGTCTCTCCGCGCTTCTTAACCCGCTTACCTACGCCATTATGAACCTTGCCATAGCGGCTATCGTATGGTTCGGAGGCTTCCGCGTTGACAGCGGCGCGCTTACGCAGGGTCAGGTCATAGCTTTTGTAAACTACATGACACAGATATCCCTTGCCCTCGTGGTGGTAGCAAACCTTGTGGTACTGTTCACAAAGGCGGCGGCAAGCTCCGTAAGAATAAACGAGGTGTTCGATACAGAGCCGTCTGTCAGGGACGGTTCGGGAGCGGTAAGTTCTGCAAAAGCCCCCATGATAGAGTTTAAGGACGTTTCCTTTTCCTACAGCGAGGGGGGAGACAACGCGCTTGAACACATCAGCTTTTCCGTCCAAAAGGGCGAGACCGTTGGTATAATCGGCGGTACGGGTTCGGGCAAATCCACGCTGGTAAGCCTTGTCCCCCGCTTTTACGACGCGGAACAGGGCAGCGTGCTTATAGGCGGCGCGGACGTTAAGTCNTACGGATTGAAAGAGCTTCGCCAAAGGATAGGCTTTGTTCCCCAAAAGGCAATGCTGTTTTCGGGAACTATCGCGGAAAACCTCCGCTGGGGAAACGAAAACGCTACCGACGAGCAGCTCCGCAAAGCCGCCGAGACCGCTCAGGCAAAGGAATTTATCGACAAAATGCCCGANGGCTTCGATACCTTTATAAATCAGGGGGGACGCAATCTTTCAGGCGGACAGAAACAGCGTCTCACAATTGCCCGCGCCTTGGCGGGAAGTCCCGAAATTCTNATTCTGGACGACAGCGCNTCCGCNCTGGANTTTGCAACNGACGCGGCTCTGNGNAANGCTATCGCCCGCGATACCTCCGAAATGACGGTGATGATCGTGTCCCAGAGAGCCACCTCTATCCGTCACGCGGATAAAATTATCGTCTTAGACGACGGCGAAGCGGTGGGAATAGGNACTCACGACCAGCTTCTGGAAAGCTGTGAGGTCTACCGCGAGATCGTTATGTCTCAGGAAAGCAAAGGGGGCGAAAAGGCATGAGCGGAAAATCCAATAAAAAGCCTGTTATCGGCAGGATCTTAGGCTACACAAAGCCCTGCGCCGCGCTTCTTGCCCCTGCGGTAATAGCGGCTGTGGTAAGCGTTCTGCTGTCGCTCTACACGCCTGTTCTGGTCGGACGGGGCATTGACTATATAGTCGGCGAAANCAACGTTGATTTTGAGGGCGTAAAGCGGTANGTCCTTATGATAGCCGTGACAGTCGCGCTGTCGGCGGTGTTCAGCTGGGTGATGTCNTACTGCACCTATAAGGTGACCTACCGNGCCGTAAGCGANCTGCGCTGTGANNTNTACGANAAGCTGAACAAAGTNCCGTTAAACTATATCGACAGCAGCTCNCGCGGCGANATCATCAGCCGTATGTCCGTGGACGTNGAGCAGATATCGGACGGTATGCTCCAGTGCTTTTCCCAGTTNCTGACGGGAATTGTTACCATTTTCGGNACAATAGCGTTCATGCTTCGGATAAACGTTAAAATNGCCCTTGCGGTAATTNTGATAACGCCGCTGTCNATTTTCGTTGCGGCGTTNATCACAAAGCTTTGCCANGANAAATTCCGNGAGCAGTCNGCNGTCCGCGGAGAGCTTAGCGGCTGTATCGAGGAGCTTGTNGGCGGTCAGAAGATAGTCAAGGCNTTCTCNTACGAGGACAGAGCGCAGGCGCGCTTTGAGGAAATAAACGGCAGGCTTTACAAGTGCGGCGTTCTGGCGCAGTTTTACTCCGCGCTGACAAACCCNTGCACACGCTTNGTAAACGGCATNGTTTACGCNGCCGCGGGAATTTTCGGAGCGATATCCGTAATAAGCGGAGGGGCAATGTCCGTNGGACAGATATCCGCGTTCCTNAGCTATGCNAACCAGTACACCAAGCCGTTCAACGANATAACGGGAGTTATCACCGAANTGCAGGCGGCNTTCGCTTCNGCAAGACGTGTTTTCGCCGTTCTGGACGANGCGGAGGAAGTCCCCGAAAAGGAGCCTCCCGCNCCCGCNAATGCGGACGGAAACGTGGAGATAAAGAACGTGACNTTNTCNTACAAGCCCGANCANAAGCTGCTTGAAAACGTAAANGTGTCGGTGAAAAAGGGTCAGCGNGTGGCGATAGTAGGTCCNACNGGCTGCGGAAAAACCACGCTTATCAANCTGCTNATGAGGTTCTACGACGTGCNGGAGGGCGNGATAGAGGTNGGCGGCGANGATATCCGCGATATGCGCNGAAGCGAGCTGAGAGCCATGTACGGAATGGTNTTGCAGGACACNTGGATATACACNGGTACTATCCGTGAAAATATCGCCTACGGCAAGCCCGACGCNACCGAGGAGGANATNGTCGCGGCGGCGAAAATGTGTCANTGTCACAGCTTTATCAGACGTATGCCCGAGGGCTACGACACGGTTGTCTCCGAGGACGGCGGAAATCTTTCCCANGGNCANAAGCAGCTGCTCTGNATTTGCAGGGTAATGCTCACCGACCCGCCCATGCTCATTCTGGACGAAGCTACGTCCAGCATTGATACCCGTACCGAGCAGAAGATACAAAGCGCGTTTGCCAAGCTGATGAAAGGCAAGACCAGCTTTATTATCGCGCACCGCCTGTCCACCATAAGGGACGCGGACGTTATCCTCGTCATGAAGGACGGAAACATCATCGAGCAGGGTAATCACGAGTCACTGCTTGAAAAGGGCGGATTTTACGCGAATCTTTATAATTCGCAGTTTGAGCAGGCGTAACGAGCAAAGTAAATTATCGCTCAGGCGGCGAAGCCGCCGACTCAAAAAAGTTCGCCAGCCTTTCAAGGCTGCGAGTTTCCAAAGGGCAGAGCCCTTTGGTCGCTCCCCGCAGGGAGCGAAATCCCTTCCCCGCGCCCGCAGGCGCATAGCCTCCAAAACGGAGCAGGAGGTGAGAAACGCGACAGCGTTTCGAGGAGGGGCGAACACGACCGCCCCTCCTTTGAGAGGTTTTAACAAAAGTATATCTTCAAAACGTCACAGTGTGACGTTTTGAATGGAGCAAGTATAGATGCGTTTAAAAATCCAAGCAAAGTTTAGTTCGTTGAAAACAGTCCACAGGACTGTTTTCAAGGCTTACTTTTCTTTGTACCGCTAAAAGGGGGAGCGGTCGTGTCCGCTCCCCCTCGGAATGACTTTCGTCATTCCTCACCCCTTTCACCGTTTCGGACGAAAGGGATTTCGCACTCTGCGGAGCGCGACCAAAGGGCTTCTCGCCCTTTGGAAACCTCGCCAGCTGTGCTCAGCTGGACCAGCTGATGTCGGCGGCTTCGCCGCCTGAAACAGTCAAATTTTGAAAGGACGTGCTACTATGTTCATAAAAGGCTTTACCTACGGCTTCGACGGCAGACGCGGCGCATACCGCACTCCCGAGGCGACGGCTTCAATGGAGCGTCTCGCCGCTCTCGGCGGGGACTGGACTGCCCTCGCCTTTACCGTTTTGCAGGACAGCTTCAGCTCCACGCTGATACGTCCCGATTACCGCTACACCGTTACCGACAAGGACGTTTCCGCCGCGGTGGACAAGCTTCACTCCCTCGGCTTAAAGGTCTGCATGAAGCCTATGGTCAACTGCGCCGACGGCGTGTGGAGGGCGAATATTTTCTTCCCCGAACGGGAAATAGGCGACAAGGATTACTGGAAAGAATGGTTTGAAAGCTACACCGCGTTCCTGTGCCACTACGCGGAAATAGCCGAGGACACAGGCTGCGAGATGTTCTGCGTGGGCTGCGAAATGCTTGGCACCGAGGCTAAGGAGGACTACTGGCGAAAAGCCATTGCCGAGGTGCGGAAGATATACCACGGCCCGCTGGTCTACAACACCAATCACGGCAAGGAGTTCGGCGTCAAGTGGTGGGACGCGCTTGACTACATAGGCACGTCGGCATATTACGGCGTGGGAAAGGTTCCCGGAGACAGCATGGCTAATATGTGCGCCGAATGGGAAAAGGAAAAGGCAAAGCTTGCGGAGCTTTCCCGCTTAAACGGCGGAAAGCAGATAATCTTTATGGAGATAGGCTGCCGCAGCAAGGGGCTGCGCAATGATGCCATACGATTTCAGCCACAAGGAGTTCCCCTATGACGAGGACGAGCAGGCGAATTTCTACGAGTCCTGCATGACCGTTATGTGGGACGAGCCTTGGTTCGGCGGATTTTTCTGGTGGGACTGGTACACAAGGCTGCCGAAAAACAGTCCCGAAATGGGCTTTTCCATTGTTGGCAAAAAGGCGGAGGACGTTGTAAAACGTTGGTATGCAAAGAATAGGTAAAATTTACCTTACAGAGAATACGCGAGATTTTGCGAGTATTCGGGGGAATTTTAAAGATTTTAAATATTCGGAAAAGAAATTTGCGTAAATCTATTGACATTTCGGGGATTTTAGCGTATTATTCAAAGTGTATATTTGTGTATATGTGCGGAATATGCGATTTTTCCGGGAAAGAGAAAGGAACGTGATGATAGGGTTGAACAACAAGCTCAAGCTTTACGGGTTCAATAATCTTACCAAAACTCTCAGCTTCAATATTTACGATATCTGCTACGCCAAAAGCGAAAGAGAGCAGCGGGATTATATAAAATATATCGACGAACAGTATAACTCCGACCGTCTGACAAAGATACTCTGCGACGTTACGGAAATGATAGGGGCGCACGTTCTGAATATTTCCAAGCAGGATTACGAGCCGCAGGGGGCTTCGGCTACGCTTCTGGTCTCGGAGGATCACTTGGACGCGGAGGATATCGACGAGTCCTGCAACATGAGGGTCGCGCCTGCGGAAAAGCAGAGCATAGCGGGTCATCTGGACAAGAGCCATCTTACGGTGCATACCTATCCGGAGTTTCACCCCGACAACGAGATAACCACCTTTCGGGTGGACATAGACGTTGCCACCTGCGGAAAGATAACCCCGCTCAAATCGCTGGACTACCTTATCGGCAGCTTTGATTCGGACATCATCACCATAGACTACCGCGTAAGGGGCTTTACCCGGGACGAGCACGGCAAAAAGCTCTTTATCGACCACGATATCACTTCCATTCAGGACTACATCGCCAAGGACACGCTGGAGCGGTACGACGCGGTGGACGTGAACGTTTATCAGTCCAATATCTTCCATACAAAAATGATGATAAAGGAGATATTTTTACAGAACTATCTATTCAACACAGATACCTACGAGCTTGCTCCAAAGACCCGTCTGGCGATAAACGATTCCCTCAGACGCGAGATGATAGAAATATTCAGCGGAATGAATATTTATTGATATGATTTTGGTTTTTCCCCGCAAAAATATTTTATGAGAGGTGCTGGCATTATGAAAGAAATGACGCTTAAAATTATTGCGGTTTTACTGGTCTGTGTCGCTATGGCAGCTTTTTCGGCTTGCAGCGATAACGGCGAAGAGACAGGTATCTCTGTGGAGGCTGCCGAGAGTATCCTGACGGAATATCTTTCCGACAAGGGCTTCGGAGAAAAGGATTTCCTGTCGGAAAGCAATGTTATGGTCATCGACGGAGAAAAGGTGTACGCTTTTTCATGGAGGACTCAGGAGGGCGAAAACGCCGACAGACTTTCGGGTATGTATGCCGTTTCGTTCGACGGCAAAAGCTTTTACGAATACCAGTCGGCAAGGGACGAATGGATAAAGGACATGAACGCCTCCGACGAATAAGTTTTAATACTGATATACAATCAAAAACCGTGCAAAAAATCAAGAAAAAAATTGAAAAGTTTTAACTTTTTTTATGGTTTTTGCGCAGATTTTTTGCCTACGGTTTTAATTGCAGATCAGGATTTCGTACCCCTGCGAAAGGAGGAACGCTCCGCACGGTCGGAGCTTAAAGCTATGCACGATCAGCACAAAGCGCCGGTTTATGAGGCGCTTATGAAATATCGGGACGCAAGGGTGGTTCCCTTTGACGTTCCCGGACACAAGCACGGTAAGGGAAATCCCGAGCTTACCCGCTTTCTCGGCAAGGACTGCCTTGCCGTGGACGTAAACTCTATGAAGCCGCTGGATAATCTCTGTCACCCCACCTCGGTCATCAAGGAAGCCGAGGAGCTGGCGGCGGAGGCGTTCGGAGCGGCTTACTGCTTTTTTATGGTTGGAGGAACTACCTCCGCGGTGCAGTCTATGGCTATGACCGTATGCCGTGCAGGCGAGAAGATAATCATGCCGCGGAACGTCCACAGGAGCGCTATAAACTCACTTATTTTAAGCGGGGCTGTGCCTGTGTATGTCAATCCGGGAGTGAACGAGCGTCTCGGAATACCCCTCGGAATGAGCGCAGAGGACGTGGAAAAAGCCATTGAGGAAAATCCCGACGCAAAAGCGGTCTTTGTGAATAATCCTACATATTACGGAATATGCTCCGATCTGAGGAGGATAACCGATATCGCTCATTCTCACGGAATGGCGGTCATTGTGGACGAGGCTCACGGAACCCATTTCTATTTCGGTGATGGACTTCCCGTTTCGGCTATGGCTGCGGGAGCGGACATGGCTGCAATCTCAATGCACAAGTCGGGAGGCTCGCTTACCCAGAGCAGCTTTCTTCTTATCGGCAAAAACGCGGAAAAGTTCGGCGTTACCGAGGGAAGAACCCGTGCAGTGATAAATCTTACACAGACTACAAGCGGTTCGTATCTGCTGCTGTCGTCGCTGGATATTTCGCGGCGCAATCTTGCTCTGGAGGGCAAAAATATTATCGGCAAGGTAATTGACACCGCCGCATACGCCCGTGATGAAATAGCAAAGATAGGCGGCTACTACGCCTTTGCCGACGAGCTTATCAACGGAAAGGACATCTACGATTTCGACAGGACGAAGCTTTCGGTACATACGCGGGACATAGGTCTGGCGGGTATCGAGGTCTACGACTATCTGCGGGATTATTACGATATACAGATAGAATTCGGCGACATAGGAAATATTTTAGCTTACGTTTCCGCGGGAGATATGTGGAAGGACATAGAGCGTCTCGTGTCCGCAATGGCTGAGATAAAGCGGAGATTTTCACGGGACAAGACGGGTATGCTCAGCAGCGAGTATATCACCCCGCAGGTGGAGCTTTCGCCTCAGGCGGCGTTCTACGGCGAGCAGAAGTCCGTGCCGATAGCGGAAAGCGCGGGAAAGATAAGCGGCGAGTTCGTTATGTGCTATCCGCCTGGAATACCCGTCCTTGCGCCGGGTGAGAAGATAACGGCGGAAATTCTTGACTATATAAAATATTCCAAGGATCGGGGCTGCGTACTGACGGGCACCGAGGATATGGATATCGAGAGAATAAGGATACTGGTCTGAAACGAGGTTGATAACAGTGAAAGATTATTTTGAAACCAAAAGCAGAAAAAGCGCGTCCTATTTTTATTACGGACTTATCGCCGCAGGTCTTACGGCGCTGATGATGGTCGCGGGAATACTGGCTCTGGCGCGGGTCGAAAGCTTGGGAGTGGTAATAACCGCTTTTGCGTCGGCTTTGCTGTGGGGATCTACCTCATTTTTGAGCCTGTACGTGTTCTACGCCGACAATCGGTCGGAGTTTGATCACGACACGTTTGACTCTGCGGATCTGTAACCGAGACGTGGGACGGAAAAACGCTTCCCGCACCAAACGCCGCAATGAGCGCACTAAAGCGCGCCGGCGGAAGCAGGAGTACGGAAAGCTTTTCAACGGCAACGTTTGGGGGCAGTGGGAGTTTGTCTTTATATGGGAACTTATCCTTGCAATGCTTCTTGGTCTGTGGTTCTATGTGCTTGCGGACACATTTCCCATAACCGATGAAAACTGCAAACACACGGCGCTTGTTGTGACGGAGCTGAAAATTTCCGAGGACGAAGCTGCTTTCAGGGACGGCTCTTCGGGAAAAAAGTATAAGCTTGACAACGGCTGCTTTGACCTTGAACGCTTTTCCGCGGAGGTTTCGGAGGGGGACGTTTTAGCGGCGGTCATATCGCACGGAAAGGTCGTTTCGCTGTCAAAGGGCGGGAGCGTGTATCTTGACCTTGACGAAATGAAAGACCTGCACGAAAGGCTTCGTCCCGTGTCATATCCGGTTCTTGCAATAGCGGGGGTATGGCTTATCTATATTGCCGTGTCATGGTATATTATGTACAACGCGGAGAAATTTCCGCGGCTTATAAAATTATTCGTGAAGTCAGAATACATCAACAAGAATAAGGTTTACAGAAAACGTTAGAAAGGATTTTTCAGATGGAATTATGGTTCAGCGAGCTGCACACTCCCGACGTTAAGATGTCCATAAGGGTGGACAAACAGCTTCATTCCGAGCAGAGCGAATACCAGAGGATAGACGTTTTCGAGAGCGGCGAGTTCGGAAGATTTCTCACTCTCGACGGGATAATGATGCTTACCGAAAAGGACGAGTTCATCTACCACGAGATGATAACTCACGTTGCTATGGCTTCAAATCCCGCAATAAAAAATGTCCTTGTGATAGGCGCTGGGGACGGCGGAACTGTCCGCGAGCTGACCCGCTATGAAAGTCTTGAAAATATTGATATGGTGGAGATAGACGAGCGTGTGGTTGAGGTCTGCAAGGAGTACCTGCCAAAGACCGCCTGCCGTCTGGACGACCCGCGGGTTCATATTTTTTACGACGACGGACTTAGATTTGTCCGCAAGTGCGAAAACTGCTACGACCTGATTATCGTGGACAGCACCGACCCGTTCGGTCCGGGCGAGGGACTTTTTACCAGTGAATTTTACGGCAACTGCTTCAACGCTCTTACCGCAAACGGCATACTTGTCAACCAGCATGAAAGCCCTTACTATGCCGACGACGCGAAAGCCATGCAGAGGGCGCACAGGCGTATACGCGAATTTTTTGATATTTGCAGGGTCTATCAGGCGCATATCCCCACATATCCGTCGGGACACTGGCTTTTCGGCTTTGCTTCAAAGTCGGTAGACCCGCTCTCCGACGGCGTGGAGAAATGGAACGGTCTGGGCCTGAAAACGCGCTACTATAACACGGAGCTTCACAAGGGCTGCTTTGCCATACCCAATTATGTGAAAGAATTACTTGAAAGTGTTTAAATTAACGTACATCTTGCAGGGGCGTGTTCCATGTGCGCCCGCTGAAAATGTGCCTATACGGATACGGTGTGCAGCGGGCGGATATTGAATCCGCCCCTACGTCGCTTTACACAAAAAAGGAAAGGAAACCATAAATTATGCAGATTGAAAGAAACGCTTTTATAGCCTGCGACTGCGAGTACTCGGAGGCAAACACGGTCATTTTCGGCGCGCCCTTTGACAGCACCACGTCATACCGCCCCGGAACGCGCTTCGGGAGCAGGGCTATCCGCGCGGAAAGCTACGGTATTGAGACCTACTCCCCCTATCAGGACAAAGACCTGCTGGACTGCAAAATATTCGACGCGGGCGACCCCGAGCTTCCCATGGGTTCTTCCGATATGGCTTTAGCGCAGATTGAGGATATTGCCACGGAAATCCTTGCGGACGGAAAGCGTCCCTTTATGCTCGGCGGTGAACACCTTGTCACCTTGGGAGCGGTCAGGGCGGTACACAAAAAATACAANNACCTTTACATTATACAGTTTGACGCNCACGCCGANCTGCGGGANGACTATCTGGGCGTGAAGAATTCCCATGCCTGCGTAATGCGCCGCTGNCACGAGCTTGTGGGGGACGGTCACATATACCAGTTCGGCATCCGCAGCGGAGAGCGTGAGGAGTTCCGCTTTGCCGCGGAGCATACNAAAATGCACAAGCTTACCCTTGACGGNATNGNNNAAGCCGCNGAGGAGCTGCGNGGCAAAAACGTNTATGTCACCGTTGATATGGACGTCCTNGACCCGTCNGAGTTNCCNGGAACGGGTACTCCNGAAGCGGGNGGNGNGCGTTTCGGAGAGCTTCTGAACGCNCTGTTANCNCTTAAAGNANTGAACATCGTGGGCATGGATATGAACGAGCTNTCCCCTCCCTACGACCCNAGCGGTATCTCCACCGCGCTGNCGTGCAAGCTTCTGCGCGAAATGCTGCTTATGCTTGAAGCGTNACNTATACCGCATTGANGAGGTGATANATATGATACGTTCCGCCGTACTGACGGANAGCGATAAAATTACAGAACTNGTCAGGNANACCATTAAAGCCGTGTANCCAAAATATTATCCCNCNGGGGCGGTGGAATTTTTNCTTGCCCACCACAAGCCCGAAAAAATAGCCNCCGATATTGANGCGGGAAAGGTTTATGTTATAGANCAGGACGGCNTTATNGNNGGTACTGTTACAATTGACGGAAACGATATAGCGCGGCTNTTTGTAGAACCGTCCAAGCAGGGNAAGNGNTACGGCGGNAANCTTCTTGANTTTGCGGAAAATATGATTTTCGGGNACAGCGANACAATTCGGCTGGATTCCTCTCTGCCCGCAAAATCAATATACATAAAGCGCGGGTACAAGGAAAAGGAGTACTGTAAAATTCTCACCGACAACGGGGATTATTTGTGCTATGACATNATGGAGAAAANTAATCGGAAATANTAAAATTACGGAGGNCATNATGGAACTGAAAAAATNTANTAANGAGTCCTTTGCGGTNATCGGAAAGGANGGCTCNACNGACAGCGGNGANGGCTTTATNCAGCGTTTGTGGGAGGACNCNAATTCNCATTTTAACGANGTACAGCATCTGGCGAAAAAAGATGACGAGGGAAATATCGTCGGNATATGGGGNGCAATGTCCGACTTTTCNNNTTCCTTTATGCCTTGGGAGGACGGCTTTACAANNGGCTTGTACCTTGCGGGCGTGGAGTGCGATGTCTGACNGCGGAAGCTCCCGAGGGCTGGACAAAATGGGTNATNCCNNGTTANGNGTATATTTATGCCGANAGTGAGGANGATACTTTCCCNAAAGTNATTNAGTATTTGCAGGATAACGGCNTGGAGCTTGCGGGNGCTGTACATGACTTCACCTGTCCCAAAACGGGAAAGGGGTATATGTTTTTTCCNGTNAAACGTATTTGAAAATGTGAAAATGTATCCCATACNGCATACNGAAGCTTGTATACTGTATGGGATTTTTATTATAAATATANATAGGNCTTGAAAAAATGCANAAGATATGGTATAATNTTNNTATCTGATTTCTGACGCATAGTGTTATTACAGNTAAATNCNGTANAGATACATTAGGATAGGGGGACAATAATGTTTACGCCGGAAGTAATTGAACAGCTTCAATATTATGTCTATCGGCTCATAGACCCCCGCAGCGGTCAGACTTTCTATGTTGGNAAAGGAAAAGGCAACAGACTGTATGCACACGTNAACGANGCTCTGAAAGACTATGAGGGAATATCATATACTGNCNGAGAAGAAGATGANGTATCTTCAAAAATTCAGCAAATCAGAGACATTAAAAATGCGGGACTTGAAGTAATCCACATTATCCAAAGATACGGTTTAACGGAAAAGGAAGCCTTTGANGTTGAAGCGGCTTTGATAGACTGCTACGGTGGACTGACAAACATACAAAGCGGGTACTCATCAGACCGCGGCGTTAATAATGCAGAGGTTTTACAGAGAGATTTATCATNCGAAGTCTTTGAGGATATTGACGGCTTGAAATACTGCATTATAAAAATCACTGCCGACAGTATAAGAAATAGAGGCAGTATATATGAAGCTGTAAGAAAACATTGGAAAGTTAATTTAAACAGGATAAAAAATATACAGTATGTTTTGGCTTCTCGTAACGGCGTAATTATTGACGTGTTTAAAGCTGATTTATGGTATGCTTCTCCCGATGTTCCCGACCGTTGTATGTTTGACGGAAAACAGGCTCCCAATGAAATAAGAAATCTTTTCATCAATAAACGCCTGCCAAANCGCTATATGAAAAAAGGTATGGCTTCGCCTGTTTTGTACCACGATTAATAATTTATAAAAGGATTGATTTTATGATACACANATTTATTGCCTATAGGCACACGCTATTCTGACAAACCAAAATAACAATTTACCGCAAAAAANATTTATTTTGNTTTGGAGGAATTTATTATGTTATTACTTGACGAACTTCGTGTGGAGCTTGAGGGCTACCGCAAGGATATGAAACAGCTTTATGAGATACTTGACATTGACAAGGCAAAGTCCGAGACTGCGCGGCTTCAGGAGGAGTCGGGCAAGGACGGCTTCTGGGACGACATCGAAAATTCCCAGAAGGTCATGCAGACCATAAAGCACTACGAAGCAACTGTCGAAAGCTACAACAAGCTGAACGAAAAGCTTGAGGACGCTCTCACCATGATAGAGCTTGCCATGGAGGAAGAGGACAACGAGGAGACCGCCATGGACATCAAGCGTGACGCAGACCACTTCAAGAAAGAGCTTGAAGCCATGAAGCTTACGACCCTGCTCACTGGCGAGTATGACAGCAAGAACGCCATTCTCACGTTCCACGCGGGAGCAGGCGGCACGGAGGCTCAGGACTGGGCGCAGATGCTTTTCCGTATGTACAATATGTGGGCGGAAAGCCACGGCTTTAAGGTGACAACTCTCGACTATCTGGACGGCGAAGAGGCGGGACTTAAATCCGCGTCCCTGCTTATTGAGGGTCTGAACGCATACGGCTTTTTAAAGTCGGAAATGGGCGTTCACCGTCTTGTGCGTGTTTCTCCCTTTGACAGCTCGGGACGGCGCCACACTTCCTTTGCTTCTCTTGAAGTAATGCCCGAAATGACCGAGGCGGACACAAACATAGAGATACGTCCAGAGGACTTGGAGATAGACTTCTACCGTGCCAGCGGCGCAGGCGGTCAAAAGGTAAACAAGACCTCCTCTGCGGTGCGTCTGACGCACATTCCCACGGGAATTGTGGTTTCCTGTCAGACACAGCGGAGCCAGTACCAGAACAAGGATTACGCCATGAAAATGCTCATGTCAAAGCTTGTTGAGATAAAGGAGCGGGAGCATCTGGAAAAGATCGAGGACATCAAGGGCGTACAGAAAGAAATCGCATGGGGCGCGCAGATACGTTCCTATGTTTTCATGCCCTACACCCTTGCGAAAGACCACCGCACAAGCTTTGAAAACGGCAATATCGGCGCGGTAATGGACGGCGATCTTGACGGATTTATCAATGCTTATCTGACGGCTTTGTCCCATGGTACTTTGCAGAAGTGATGTAATTAATTTTAATTGAAATGTAACCTCCCTGTTATTGATTTATATATGTATAAAATGGTATTATTTTATTATAACAACAGGGAGGTCTTTCTATGAAAAAACGCTTTTGGGCGGTACTTGCTGTAATATTGTGTATGACCGGGTGCAAGGCTACTGCTGACACAAATCAGGCTGATATCGAACAGGCGGCTTTGGAAAATCGGCAGACCACAGCAGAAGTTACTACAGAACAAATAACCGAAACAACAATGTCAATAGCTGCTGCGGAAGAAGCTTCAGAAGATATTGCTGTATCAATAGAATATGAATTTGACTTGTATAAATATCTCGAAAACGGCAAACATGACGAATACTTATTGAGAAATGAGCTTGACTTTTTAAGCGACGAGCAGTATGATACATATATAAAAGCTTTGATATTCGTTGATTATTTAGGAAATTCCTCTGTAGTGTCAACAGATAGTAATTCATTCTATTGGATTAATGAAAACGGAGAGATAAGCAAAAGCCTTGTTAGCGATGAATCTGATACGGCACAAATTTATCCGTACTTTTATATATCCACGTATAAAAGTTTTTATGAATATTTACAATCGGTATTTACACAGGACGCGGTTGATGAAATTATGTCTGATGAACGTTTTTTTACGTTCGGCGACGAACTGTATTTTAAATGGAATGATGGCGGAGGTATGGTGTATTTCGATGACAGCGAATACAACGT
Organism: Ruminococcus sp.; assembly: GCA_014799735.1. GTDB lineage: Bacteria > Bacillota > Clostridia > Oscillospirales > Ruminococcaceae > RGIG8773. The sequence continues at coordinate 3,328 of JAAVHL010000011.1, read as the reverse complement.
TATCGAGGAAAATGACAGCGAGATAGTATTTGAATATACCGCTCATAGGTTAATCAATAACGAGGAATGGGTATGTACTCGCAAAACCAAACTGGTACATACAGACAATGGCTGGCGTTCCGAATTTTTTAAGAATTTATATAGTGAAAAATAGCTTTTGTTTTAAAGGAGCATTAAAAAATGCAAAGAATACTCGGCTATATGCGGAAAGCAATACAGGAATTCGACCTGATACAGGACGGCGACAAAATTGCCGTGGGCGTATCGGGGGGCAAGGACAGCCTTGTGCTTTTAGAGGGACTTGTCAGGCTGAAACGCTTTATCGGAATTGACTACGAGGTCACGGCTATCACCCTCGACCCCCGCTTCGGCGGCACGGACGGCGACTACTCCTCGGTGGAGGAAATGTGCCGCAGACTGGGTGTGGACTTCATTCTGAAACGCACCCATATCGGCGAGATCGTGTTCGATATACGTCAGGAGACAAACCCGTGCAGCCTTTGCGCAAGAATGCGGCGGGGCGCGCTCCACGACGCGGCTAAGGAGGCGGGCTGCAACAAGATCGCTCTTGGACATAACTACGACGACGCGGTGGAGACCTTTGTGATGAACCTTTTCAACGAGGGCAGACTTGGCTGCTTTGCGCCGAAAAGCTACCTTTCCAGAAAGGATATAACAATGATAAGACCGCTGGTTTTCGCGCCCGAAAAGGAAGTTCGGAACGCCGCAAAACGCAACGGCCTTAATGTGGTAAAATCAAAATGTCCCGCTGACGGACACACCTCCCGGGAGGTCACGAAGCAGTTCCTTGCGGAGAGAAACAAGGCTGACAAGGGCTTCTCCGACCGTATTTTCGGGGCGGTGCGCCGCGCGGGTCTTGACGGCTGGGGCTACAGGGAAAAGGGTTAATCTCCGGTTCCGATCTTTTCCTGTACAAACTCTTTCAAACTGCGAAGCTCACCCGCCAGCGCGGTATTGAGAAGCTTCGATTCGGCGGAAAGAACTTCGCCGAAAGGGTTGCCGTCGGTATTCTTTTTGTCGTGGTAATGGTTCCCGAGCCGTTCAAGACGGCTGTCTATTTCGTTGATGATCATTTTTCCCGCGTTCATGATTTTGACTCCTTTCATGTTCTCGGTATTTAGTTTTCCCGCGGCGCGGCTTATTATTCGGAGCGGAATGTCCGAACGGGACTTTTGCTCCGCTTCTTCTATACAGTGCAGCGTCTGAGATTGGCGTTATTGTTGTTAAATTAACGAACGAAATCCTTTAAGTTTGTCTTAAATTTGTACTATGTGTTGAATTTTTTTCAGGCGGTTGACATATTCGGATAAATGAAGTAAAATTAAAATGTGTTGATATTTATACAAAATAAGGAGAGAAAGAGTATGAAGAAAATTTTAAAAATCGCACTCTCGGCGGCGATTTTGTGCCTGACCGCCGTAATTATGTCGGTTTGCGTTTTTGCGGAGACCGAGGATATTGAGATGAGAACGGTACTGGCAAAAATGACCAACGGCGCTTGGGGACAGTCTATAACATACGATAAGGCTACTCTCGACTGTTCAAGGCTTACCTCGGATTCTGAAATACAGGTCGAGTTTGAGCTTGACGGCGAATGGAACGGCAGCGGCGCTCCCGTGGAACTTGTTTTCCAGAATTATTCCACAGCTGACCCCGCTATCTGGGCGAAGATCGCGCCTTATGATTTTGACGATACTACCGCAACTTTCCGTTATGAGGATATGGTCGCGATATACGGAAGCGACGATTTTTCCACAGTAGACGCTGTACATCTCGGCGACTGCGGAATTGCCATGAAGGTTACAAAGTTTGTTATCACAAACTGTGAGAAGATCGAGATAACAACAACCACCACAGCTGCCACGACGGAAGCTGTTACAGAGGCTGAAACCGAAGCTGCCGAAACAACAACGGCTGTCACAACGGCCGCTACCGAGGCTTCTTCACAGGGCGGCGGCAGCGGAAGTATTCCGATAATACCCATTGTTATAGTGACAGTAGTCGTTGCGGTAATTATCGTAGTTGTGATCATCGTACTCAAAAACAGAAAGAGATTCTATTGATAAACCAAGCGTAATAAATAAGCATTCGGAAAGGCTGCGATTTTGCGGCCTTTCTTTTTTTGCGTATAAGTAAAATGCAGATAAAGGCTGAGCTTTTACCCCTGCCGCCGTCTACAGTATGCACGGCAAGTTTTGTTTCCGAACCGAAAATTCAGTTTGGAAATAAAGTTTGCGCGAAAAGCTTATTTTTAGAAAAACTATTGACAAATAAAAAAAGCTGTGCTATATTGTATATAATGTATATATACAATTTGAGGTGTACTATGGATATCATCATCAGCAATTCGTCCGGAGACCCGATCTATGAGCAGATCTATTCCCAGATAAAAGCCGGGATTATGAGCGGCGTATTAAAGGAGGGGGACGCCCTTCCCTCAATGCGCGTTCTTGCACAGCAGCTCCGCATAAGCGTGATAACCACAAAACGCGCCTACGAGGAGCTTGAACGGGACGGCTTTATCGAGTCCTACACGGGCAGAGGAAGCTTTGTCAAAAAGCAGAATGCCGAATTCCTGCGTGAGGAAATCCTCAAGCAGACGGAGGCCCTGCTGGACGAGGCTTGCACAAAAGCTAAGCAGTGCGGCATGACCCTTGAAGAGCTCAGGGAAATGCTGGAGATCATTTACGAGGGAGAGGAATGATTATGAACGATTACGAAAACGCAATTGAAATAAGCGGACTTACAAAGCGGTACGACGGTTTTACGCTGGACAGTCTGTCCTTTAACGCCGCCAAGGGCAGCATTATGGGCTTTATCGGTCAGAACGGCGCGGGCAAGACCACAACTATCAAGGCGATACTGAACATCATCAGGGCAGACGAGGGCAGCGTGAAGCTTCTGGGCATGGACAGCGTGACCGAGGAAATTCCCATAAAGGAGCGCATCGCCGCGGTCTTTGACGAGATACCGTTCCATGACGAATTTACCGCAAAAAATCTTGACGTTATTTTGGGGGACATCTACAAAAACTGGGACAAAAACACCTTTGAGAAGTACTTAGACCGTTTCGCCCTGCCGAGAAAAAAGAAGATAGGTAAGTTTTCCAAGGGCATGAAGATGAAGCTGCAAATCGCCTGCGCCCTTTCACACGGGGCGGAGCTGCTTATCATGGACGAGGCTACAACGGGTCTCGACCCTGTTGTGAGAAATGAAATTCTCGACATTTTTTTAGAGTACATTCAGGACGAAAATCACAGCATTTTCATGTCCTCCCACATCACCTCCGACCTTGAAAAGGTGGCGG
>JAAVHL010000010.1:52748-59677 GCA_014799735.1 Ruminococcus sp. | reverse complement strand
CGCAAGAAGGGGGAGCGGTCGTGTCCGCTCCCCCTCGAAATGCTTTCGCATTTCTCACCCCTTTCACCGTTTCGGACGAAAAGGATTTCGCCGCCTGCTGGCGGCGACCAAAGGGCTCCTCGCCCTTTGGAAACCTCGCCAGCTGGGCTCAGCTGGACCAGCTTGAGTCGGCGGCGTTGCCGCCTAAAGACTTTTTAGATAGTGCGTGGTGCGTTAAATTAAAATTTACCGTAAAAAATCAAAAACCAAAAGGAGCTGTTCAAAATGAAAGAATTACTTAAAGCCGCCGCCCTGTTCGCCCTGCTGCTCGCAGCAATACCCATGCTCACCTTTATAAAGCCGCGGGACGGCGTTTCCCCGCCCCTTACCGCGGAAGCTGCGGGACTTTCAAACAGCGCTCGGAGTGCTGCCGCGAAAAAAACGACCGCCCCCGACACAGAAGCAGATACTTCCGAAGCCGTTCCGACTGTCAATACGGACGAGCCGTCCAAGCCCGCAGATACCGACATATCCGATACTTTAAAAGTCCTTGACTTCACAAGCGGACAAGTCATGGAGCTTTCCCTGCGCGATTATGTAATAGGCGCGGTGCTTGCGGAAATGCCCGCCTCCTATCACGAGGAAGCCCTCAAAGCGCAGGCTGTTGCGGCTCGGACTTACGCCGTAAGACAGCGTGAAAAACAGCGTCTCTCCCCCGACCCCGAGCTTATGGGCGCGGATATTTCCAACGACAGCACCAAGTATCAGGCGTACTTCACTCCCGAACAGGCGAAGGCCTTTTACGGAAGCGGCTACGAGGTGTACCTCGAAAAGGCTTCCGCCGCCGTTGACGCCACGGGCTCGGACGTGCTTGTGTACGAGGGAGAACCCATAGTTGCGGCGTTTCACTCCACGTCGGGAGGCAAGACCGAAAGCGCGGAGGTGGTCTGGGGAAGCCCCGTGGATTATCTTGTCCCCGTTGACAGCAGCGAGGACGAAAAGTCCCCATCCTATCTGGAGGAGAACACCTTTACCGAAGCGGAGCTTAAAGCCCGTCTTGAAACGGCTTTGGAGGGAACAGATTTCAGCGGAAGTCCTGAAAATTGGCTTGACATAAAGGAAAGAAGCGTTTCGGGTACGGTGACAAAAATGACCGCAGGCGGCGCGGAGCTGTCGGGAGCGGATTTCCGCCGCATATTCTCCCTGCGCTCGGCAAATTTCACCGTTGAGTATTCCGAAAAGAGCGGGACTTTTTCCGTTACCACCAAGGGCAGCGGCCACGGCGTAGGCATGAGCCAGTACGGCGCAAATGCCATGGCGAACGGCGGCAGCGATTACAGGGAAATACTGCTCCACTACTACGGCGGCGCGGAGATCGCCGACATGAACGATATCGCTTACTGAAAACAATATATGCGGATAAAGACGGCAGTCGGTTTTTGTCGGAATCAGTTGACATTTTTGTGAAAATCTGATATAATGTTTATGTATTTACATACAAATATTATATGGGGGTATTATGGCAATGGAACCGATCGTATTTATGACATCTGTGCCTACGTTTTACATGAAGGGAGAAATTTCCAGAGAGGGCAACTTTGTAAAATTCAAACTTCCGAACACGCTCTTTATGGTAATTCCGCTGGGGGCAAGCAGTGAGAATATTCCGATAACGCAGATATCCGCAGTTGGAGTAAGATCGTTTTTCAAGCTCTCTTACTTCCTTCTCGGACTTTTGGCAGCCTTTATCGGCTTTGCATTTTTATTCGAGCTGTTCTTACTCGGTCTTATCATTCTGCTTGCGGGCGTGACACTGGTGCTCAGCGCACCTCAGTGTTATCTGGTGACAGACCTTACCTCGGGTCGGGTAATGACGATCTCATTTACTGTTTTTGACAGAGCCAAGGCGGCGCAGGCGGAATCAATGATAAACGCCCTGATCTCCGAGAGGATAGATGATACCAACGTCCGCACTCATACCGACAGAGCGATAGACGGCAACAAGGAGCAGACGGACAGGATCATTGACGCAATAAACAATATAAAAAAATAAAGGCTGAGCCTTTACCCTTGCCGCCGTCTGCAGTGATGGCGGCATAATTTTGTTTCCGAGACGGGAAAAAGCTTTTGTATCGACATTGCACGAAAGGCTGAGCCTTTACCCTTGCCGCCATACTTTGACGGTAAGGGTAATTCTCTGCCGAGACGAAAGATACTTCTGTATCGCTATTCGTAAAAAGCGGGAAACATCTTTCCCGCTTTTTTCATTTATACTATATATAGTACTGCGCCTGCGCCTTGAACATTTCGGAATACAGACCGTCCTGCTTCCGAAGAAGCTCGTCGTGGGTGCCGAATTCTTTTATCGTACCCTCAGAGAACACCGCGATATGGTCGCAGAACTTGCAGCTTGACAGTCTGTGAGAAATATAGACCGCCGTTTTTCCGCCCACAAGCTCGTCGAAACGCTTGTAGATCTCGTACTCCGCAACAGGGTCGAGAGCGGCTGTAGGCTCGTCGAGAATTACCACGGGAGCGTCCTTGTAAAGCGCGCGTGCGATGGCAAGCTTCTGCTGCTCGCCGCCCGAAAGCTCCACGCCCTCCTTGTCGAACATCTTGAACATCATGGTCTCACGACCCTTTGGCAGGGTCTGCACCTTTTCGTCAAGACCCACCTTTTCAAGCAGCGACTCCATTACCTCGGACGGCTCGGTATTTCCTAAAAGCACGTTGTCGTCCACCGAAAACGCCAGCAGGCGGAAGTCCTGAAACACCACCGCGAACAGCTTCATGTACTCATCGTAGTCGTAGCTTTTGATGTTTACGCCGTCAAGGAGTATCTCCCCGCTGTCGGTGTCGTAAAGACGGCACAGAAGCTTTATAAAGGTAGTCTTGCCCGCGCCGTTAAGTCCCACAACGGAAAGCTTTTCGCCGCTGTGCAGGGTAATGGAAACATTGTCCAGAACCTTTACCCCAGTGTTTGGATAGGAAAAGCTTACGTTCCTGAATTCAATGGTATGACCCTTGTCAAGGTTTTCTACCTTTTTAGTACCCTTTTCCATGTAGGGCGGGTACTCCATGAACTTCACCACCTCATAGGCGTAGCCGCTTGACTTTTCAACCTCCTGAAGTCCGAAAACAATACCCTGCAATGCGTTTGACAGCGTACCCGAGGCATTCACAAGCTGCGTGAACGTACCTATGGTTATCTTTCCGATTATGGCTAAAATGCCCAGATACAGATATGTGCCGAAGTCTCTTGCCGCCGCGGTGAAAGAATCCGTAATAATATAGGGGCGTTTCATTCGGTATATCTTTTCCCAGTAGGCGTTCAGGCGGTTTATCTGCTGAGACGCCTTTTCTATCATCATTCCACCCGCGCTGTATAGGCGCACGTCCTTGCCGCCGCGGTAATCCTCCATCTCCCAGAGAATATGTCCGAAGATACGGTTTATTCCCGACAGCTCAGAGAACTGTTTTACGTCGATCTCGTTCTTTTTCTTGTTTATCACCGCGCTCACCGCAAGCAATACTCCCACGGGAAGCAGCAGAAGCGGTGCGCTTGCGATCATAATTGCCGCCGCGCCGAAAATTTTCAGTCCGTTTGATATAGTGTTGAAAAATGCCCTTGCGATATTGTGTACCCCGCCCGAGTAGTTAATTCCGTCACGGGCTTTTTTGATCTGCTCCAGCGCCTCCTTGTTTTCGGTCAGAGCGAAATCTATCTCCATGCATCTGCTTGAAATATCCACCGAGGTCGCGTTAAGAAAGAAGTCGGCGTATTTTTCAAGATGAGTTGTCAGCGCGCTGTAGGAAGCGTTCAGAATAATGCTGACCGTTATCATAAGTCCGCCGTAAAGGCATATCAGCTTTATGTCCTTTTCGGGAGCCATAAGCGAGTCCACCAGCAGCGGCATGAAGATAAGGTCGGACATGGGCGCCGCCGCAGTAAGCAGCACATTTATCACCGACAAAATAAAGTACGCCTTTGACTTCCTCCACGCGTCGGGGAAGAAATATTTCAGCACGGGAATTACCTTGCTTTTTTCTTTTTTNTTTNNNNTANCTTCTATATCAGCCATTTTCTATCACTCCCTCCGATACNATNATNTCNTTNTCCTCAACGTAATACTGNGCCTGNACGCGGAACATTTCNGCNTANTCNCCGTTCAGCTCCATAAGCTCCTCGTGAGTACCCGTNTCCACCATTTCNCCCTTNGCAAACATTGCNACCCTGTCGCAGAACCGTGTGGACGACAGCCTGTGNGAAATATAGACCGCGGTCTTTTTGCCGATCATTCCGTCGAAGCTCTGGTACAGACGGTANTCCGCAAGAGCGTCNAGAGCCGCCGTAGGCTCATCGAGNACGATAATTTTTGAATCCTTGTAGAGCGCNCGGGCAAGNGCAAGCTTCTGCTTTTCGCCGCCCGAAAGGTCTACGCCGTCGTCGTACAGNACTTTCAGAAGCTCGGTNTCCACGCCCTTTTCCAGAGAATCCACNTTCTCTCCCAGACCNGCGCTGCGGAGCATTTTTTCCGCCCTGTCCTTGTCGGTGTTGAACGGCTCGCTCATGGAAACGTTCTCGCTCATGGGNAACGCAAACACNGTAACGTCCTGAAAAGCNGGNGCNAACATTCTGAAATACTNCGCCCTGTCNAAGCTGCGGATATCCGTNCCGTTCAGCAGTATGCGTCCNTCGGTAACGTCGTAAAGCCGCAGGAGCAGCTTGATAAAGGTNGTCTTGCCNGCGCCGTTAAGTCCCACAACCGCAAGCTTTTCGCCCGGNGNNAGGGTGATGTTTATGTTTTTCAGAGCGTANTTTTCCTGTCCCTTGTAGCGGAACGAAACGTTCTCGAAAGTAAATTCNTACTCCTCCGCTTCGGGAATGGGTATGGTCTCGGCNGTCTCGTCGCCNATGGGAATGTCCATGTAGCTTCNGAAATCGTCCGTGTGAGCGGAACGCTCTTTAAGTCCCGCCACAGCCGCCAGAACCTCCATTGCCGCACCNGAAAACGCCATNGAGCTTGAAAAGTACAGCGTAAAGTTACCGATNGAAAGACCGTCGTTTACNACGCTCATGATAAGCCAGCCNACCACGATAATGTTTCTNACAAAGGCTATGCCGTGGGAGAAAAGCGTNTTATANACCCANTACTGCCGCGATTTCCACCANTGCTCAAGCTCNTTNTCGTANACCTTTTTCTGCCGCTTGCTGAGGAAATTCCTCATTCCGAAAAGNCGNATATCCTTTGCNTAGGAAAAATCGGTGGTGACGTTNTCCATGTACTCCAGCTTGCGCCAGTGGGGCATCATGGCGTCCCACATTTCCTTTTTGTCCTTTNTNCGGATATAGTCGAAAAACAGGAACTGTATCACCGACAGTATGCCGACNACCANAATTATCCANGGGTTAAAGCTTGCCATAATNATNGTGGATACGACNACCGANACCACGTAGGTCATCATGGTCTGCATATAGGTCATCATNCCCTGAACACCCTGCCAGTCNCCGTTTGTGGCNCTNTTCGCCTTTTGCAGACGGTCNAGCATTTCGGGNGTTTCAAGAGTTTCGTACTCCATAGACAGNGTCTTGGCAATTCTTTCCTTTACNATCATGGCNCGGACATAGGTAAAGCCGACCTGCAGCTTCTGGGCGGAAATATTGTTCACGCACAGGAAAACCAGTTCCACCGCGACCGCCCCGANAACAAGCCACANAAGCGGNNTTATGTCNCTGTCGGCNGAACCNGCCTGACGTTCGATCATGTCGATAACGAGCTTTCCGATAAAGCTCCAGATGTAGGACATGGACGCTCCCGCGATACCNCCCGCAATAAGCAGGAAAAACAGGGATTTTTTNTACCGNGCGAACGCTTTAAAAATGTAGCCGATATTGCTGAAAAGACCGTANTCCTTATGAAATTCGTCGGTGTTCTCTTCTTTTTTGGGTTTGCTGAATATGCTCATTTTGAGCCTCCTTTTTGNGTGGTGAGTTTGTAACAGAATTTTTACTNNAGCGTCTTGTGAATTTGATCATGATTTTTTTNATTACCCCCTTAATTTGCGCGCNNTTGTCCTATAACAGGACAATATTATTCTTCAAAAAAGTATATCATAATAATTGTCCTATGTCAAGACAATTANTTCAAAGGAGAGAAAATTATGGCGCGAATAATNGACGGCGAAAGAAAAAANATTGTGGGAAACAAGGTNNGNGAGTTCCGTATCGCCAAGAAAATGAGTCAGCAGCAGCTTTCGGACAAGCTTGANACCATTGCCGTGTACATCTGCCGCGGCTCNGTNTCCCGTATCGAGGACGGCACNCGAACCGTTTCCGATATNGANCTTTACGGACTTTCCNNNATNCTCNGNGTACCCGTGGGAGANTTTTTCACCGACTGAAAANTGAAAACTAAAACCAAAACAAAAAGCGCTCTCCCGGATAAACCGAAAGAGCGCNCNTNTANTCATAATCTTATNCCATAATTTTACAAAANAGCGGATAAGATGTGAACAGNACTGCNTCGGTCGGTCTTGTTNGAAGTCCGTAAAAATTTCTGATTGTCATACTGTTCACCACCTTTCTTAATAATAACTTTTTACAGTTTANCACATCTTTNAAAACTTGTCAAGAGTTTTTTTGAATTTTTGGTACAACTTTTTTATGTGTTTTTCCTNCAGTTTTCATGCAATTTTCACAAAGCGGCTGTATACTTTAACCATAGTCAAAAACAAATTTTCATGTTCATAAAAAATTNNGNCCGCANGGAAGCGGACNTATTNTCAGGCATTCGGAAAAAATAACGAACTGCCGCAGATTTTGACTGATCACTTTGCCGTCCTCGTCTCCGTTNGCTCNGNCTNNCGAGTNCGCGGAAATCNGNCGCGGGCGGCGTCCACCNACAATTCTGCAAGACTTCCCCCCTTGTTTTGCAGTTACTCATAATCCC
>JAAVHL010000010.1:49083-52743 GCA_014799735.1 Ruminococcus sp. | reverse complement strand
CCGANNGTCNCNTGNNTTTTNAAGANAGNNGACGNTCGGTTTTATNTGCCGCAAAAAACCGTCCCGACANNANATCGGGACGGTTCGTTTCTTTTTNATTGTAATTATGTTCTGTCGTTGAANATACCCAACAGCGCGCTGTAATCGTCGATAGCCGACGACGGAGCGGGAACAGCNTCCGCTTCCGCAGCNGCCTCCACNGGAGAATCCGCCTTTACAACGTTTCCTGCGCCGAAATCCTTGAAGCCCGAAGCGATTACNGTAAGGTTGATCTCGTCCTCCATCTGGTCGTTGAAGCTTGCGCCGAAGATAAGCTCAACATCGGGATCGGCAGCCTCTGTNATAAGCTTTGTAGCCGTGTCGATATCGGTGGAAAGAGCGTCCTCNGACATAACGATATTTACCAGCAGNCTTGTAGCGCCGCTGATAGANGTNTCAAGCAGCGGGCTGGTGATAACGGCNTTTGCCGCCTCGGCAGCCTTGTCCTTGCCCGAACCGTGACCGATAGCCATGTGNGCGTAGCCCGCNTTCTTCATGGTGGTCTCAACGTCCGCAAAGTCAAGGTTGATGAAGCCGTCTACAGTGATAAGCTCGGCAATNGACTTTACGCCTGTTTTAAGTATATTNTCCGCCATAGCGAAGCTTTCCTTCATNGTGAGGGGCTTTTCGCTTGTGGAAATAAGTCTCTCATTGGGGATNACCACAAGGGAATCCACGTTNTTCATAAGCTCGCCNATNCCGCGCTCCGCCTGAACCATTTTGGCTTTCTGCTCAAAATTNAANGGCTTTGTTACAACGGCNACGGTAAGTATATCCATTTCCTTNGCGACCTCGGCAACAACGGGAGCNGCGCCCGTNCCNGTGCCTCCGCCCATACCNGCGGCGATAAACACCATAGTCGCGCCCTTNAGAGCGGCAGCGATCTCATCGCGGTTTTCCTGAGCGGAACGCTCGCCTATTTCGGGCTTGTTGCCCGCGCCNCGTCCTCTTGTAAGCTTTTCGCCTATCTGAACCTTTGTGGACGCCTTTGAAGCGCGCAGAGCAGCCGCATCGGTATTNACGGCGATAAATTCAACGTCGAAAATACCCTCGGTCGCCATGCAGTTCAGCGCGTTTCCGCCGCCNCCGCCGACGCCGACGACTTTTATGTTAATATCGGAAAAGACTTCCTCGTTATCGACAGAAAATCCCATTTACAATGTCCTCCTATTTTAAATTCCATGAAAAACCATACCTNTNCCGACGGCGNAACGNTATGCCGCCGAGCACGCGTTTACGTCTGCGCAAACGCCGAAAGGGACACCTTTCACATATACAACATTTATTTTAACATACTTTAAATTATTTTTCAAGGGTTTTATAAAAAAAACATATATTTTAGAAAAAATTACTAAAGCGGGCTACTCAAAATTGAGTTTTGTTGACGTGTTCGTATCCTCGGACGGCTCGTCGGAGGTCTCNNNNGCCGTTNCNTCGGTGACGGTCTCCGNAGCCATTTCNGAATTGTGCTGGAAAGTNGCCTCNATCTGCTCCAGATCGGCTTTGCTNAGGAACTGAGCGCCGTTTTCCAGCATTTTCAGCCTGCCCTCCGCGTCGGNGGATATCCTTGTGGAGATTATCTCGTTTGCAAGCTTGAATTTGTAGTCNANATCGGTAATAACTCCCAGNTCTATGTCTATTCTGTTATCGTACACACAGCTTATGTTNAGNCNGTCGTTCACGTCAAAGCTTGTTATCNCCGANACGAACTTGTTNTCCGCAAGCTCCATNAGCNTGTAGACCACATCNGTCTTNGCTTCGTCCTCCGACCTGAAGGTATCGCCTATNNTAAGCTCCTCGGCGGGATTTGCCCCGTAGAACACCTGAGTGTCCTCGGCGGGCTCTTCNGANANCCTGAGTATTTTTCCCGTTTCNCTCACGATCATAAAGCCGCCCTCGTCCTGTAGACTTGCCGTCTCNACGCAGGGTACTATCACTATCTCCACCGACGACGGCAGCTTCCGCTTTATCCTTGCCTCTTCTATGTAGATAAGCTCCGAGGTNATGGCTTTTTCAGCCTTGCCGAGNTTTTTGCGTATCATGTTGTCGCCGCCCTCTATTCCGCTGACNNTGATTATTTCNTCNGCGGTNTAGATCGACGAACCCATTACCATAGCGGTCTCGATATTGAACANAACCGTTACCGAAAGAACGGAAAATATTATCAGCACGATCAGCACGACCGCGCTGTAATGAAGCGACATATTGCGTTTTCGCTTTTGNGGCNTNCCGTTCTGCATTTTAACGACCGTTCCTTTCATACTCTTTTTATATCCGCTCCCAGCGAGGACAGNACNTTTTCGATCTCCTCGTAGCCGCGGTCGATATACTGTATNTTNGTTATCTCGCTTGTGCCGTCCGCCGCAAGAGCNGCNGCGACCAGTCCCGCNCCGCCTCTNAGGTCGGGAGCCTCCGTCTTTACGCCGTAAAGCCTGTTCACTCCCTCNATNACNGCNACCTTGCCCTCNACNAGGATATCCGCNCCCATTCGGGTAAGTCCCGCAACGTGCTTGTAGCGGCTCTCGAAGATGTTTTCCACAAACACCGACGTGCCNCTCGCCTTGCACAGGGAAGCCATAACNGGAGCCTGCGCGTCCGTGGGGAAGCCGGGGTACACCATTGTGCGTATGGGATTTACNGCTTTNAGNGGACGGTTCGCGCTGAAAAAAATCTTGTCGTCCAGCGTGTAGACCGANCANCCCATCTGCTCGAAAACGGGNAGGATGCTTTCCACGTCCCAAGGNCGGCAGCCTGTGACCGCAAGCTCTCCTCCCGCCGAAGCCGTACACGCAAGATATGTGGCGCAGGCTATCCTGTCNGGCATTATCTCATAGTCGCAGCCGTGAAGCTCCTTAACGCCGTTTATGACGATCTTTCCGCCNCCCGCGCCGNTTATTTTNGCTCCGCAGCNGTTGAGAAATTCGGCAAGNTCGNNTANNTCGGGTTCGCGNGCGGCGTTGCCGATNACNGTCGTACCCTCCGCNAGAGCNGCCGCCATCATGATNTTTTCGGTAGTTCCCACCGAGGGAAAGGACAGGGANATCTTCGCTCCCGTCAGACCCTTTTCCGCGCGGCAGTCCAGCGCGCCGTACTCCTCTTTTATTGTAACGCCCATCTTCCGCAGGGCGGAAATGTGCATATCTATCGGTCTTGGACCCAGATCGCAGCCTCCGGGGAGGGTTATCCTGCACCTGCCNGTTCTGCCGAGNATNGCTCCGAGNAANAATATNGAGGAACGCATTTCCCGCATAAGCTCGTCGGAAATTTCGGGACGGGAAACATTTTCGGGGATTATCACCGCCGTACCGTCCTCAAAGCTTGCCTTGCAGCCTAAATATGTAAGTATNCTCATTGCGGCGTAAACGTCCGATATCCGCGGACAGTTCCGCAGCGTGACCTTTTCTCCCGCCTTGCCGCAAAGCACNGNNGCCGCCATTATGGGCAGCGCGGCGTTTTTCGCTCCCTGAATACGGATCTCTCCGTTCAGNNTTTTGCCTCCGTTTATAACAAGCTTNTGTAAATGCATATCGGCAGCTCCCTTACCGTTTTTGGTTTATAGTATGCGGTANGGGAGATTTTGTGAAAGCCAAGCCGCAGGNCGGCTTTTTAAACGGTTTGGGA
>JAAVHL010000010.1:0-40673 GCA_014799735.1 Ruminococcus sp. | reverse complement strand
ANNCGCTCCGNNNGNNGTAAGCTGCTTTACCGCNTATTCNTAGGAAACGTTCAGCTCCTCGCTGAGGATAGTNGCCGCCGCGTCTATCATGCGCTGNGATTCGNGNNTNCCCTCCTGCTCTTTTCCGTCGGCNTTTTCNTTAGCCTCTTTCTGCTGCTGNNNNTATATCATANTGGGGTCAACGNNNATNGANTACACCGTGGCGGACTGNGCCANNATNTTTCCGTTGGCGTCGTAAATGCTGCCGCGGTTNGCCTTNACGGTCTTGCTCTTGAACTGAGTGTCGTTGGCAAGGGTCTGATATTTCAGATTATCNGTAATGGAGGTCTCGAACAGGCTTACCAGTATCCAGCCCGTAAACGCCAGAAAGATAGGCAGTACCACCAGATTAAGCTTGAACCTCATTTTGTTTGTAGGCTGATAAGACAAAATGTCCGCTCCTTTCGGGGAAAAANTTTTACCCTNAATGAANTGTGCNGNAACCCCTCGTCCAAAATAGGGCGTGCCGCNTNNAGAACGGTGCCGCCCTAAAACATACTATTTCGTCAGCCGCGGATATATTCCACAAAATCGCCGAAAGCGTTCTTTATNTTNAGGAANATATTATCCTCGCTTTCGGGGATATCCGCAACGCTGCCGTTNGAAATGCTGACATACTCTATCTGCGACTTGTCCAGCTTCTGCATACCGAGTATCTCCTCGGCGTAGCTTTCAACNGANTTCAGCGCAGTCTTTTCCTCGATCTCCGACTGCATTCTNACGTTTTCGCTGGCNAGCATTTCCACAGCCTTGNTCTGCGCCGTTATNTCCGCNTGGATAGACGCGTTTTCNACCTTTCCGTAAATGACCGCGCCGAGAATAAGCCCCGCCGCCGCCGTACAGGCGATCATCTTGGGCGCGGAGCCNACGTGTTCCGCNCGCTGTCTGCGGACACGTATTTTAGGCGCTTTTTCGGGAGCTACGTCCTCATANTTGGTAAGGTCGTAGGCAAGATTGTTTTTACTCATTTTTNNTCCTTTCTTTTGTCCGTATCCGTTTCAGCTTTGTTTCTTTTTCTTTAAAGCTTTTCTATTACTCTNAGCTTTGCGCTTCTGCTTCTGGGATTTCTNTCNAGNTCNTCGGNGGAAGCCTCAACGGGCTTNCGGTTTACCAGNCGTCCCCGCGGAGTACGTCCGCAGACGCACTGAGGAAAATCGGGGGGACATATGCAGCCCTTGCAGAANGACGCAAATCTNTGCTTNACTATCCTGTCCTCAAGGGAATGAAAGGTTATCACACACAGNCTGCCGCCTGTTTTGAGAAGCTCAAAGGCTTCGTCCAGACCTCTGTCAAGATGCTCNAACTCGCAGTTNACNGCTATCCTTAACGCCTGAAAGGTCTTTCGGCAGGGGTTTTTGTCTCTTTTNAATTTNGCGGGAACNGANCTTCCNANNATATCCGCAAGCTCTCCCGTNGTNTCTATNGGTTTATCNGCGCGCCGCCTGACTATCTCTCCCGCAATGCGGCGGCTGAATTTTTCCTCGCCNTACTCGAACAGTATCCTGCTCAGCTCTTCCTCGGCAAGNGTNTTNACNAAATCNGCGGCGGTCTGTCCCTCTTGGGACATTCTCATATCCAGCGGAGCGTTTCCNTGATATGAAAANCCTCTTTCCTCGGTGTCAAGCTGATGNGAGGACACTCCCANATCGAGAAGTATGCCGTCCGCGGCGGAAATCCCGTTTTCGCGGGCNATNNCNGTTATGTCGGAGTAGTTNCCCCTNGCAACCNTGAAGCCGTAGGGAGCAAGCCGTTCCGAAGCGGCTTTTACNGCGTCNGGGTCTCTGTCGATGCCGACCAAAGTCCCGCCCGACAGCCTTTTCGCGATCTCNGAGGAATGTCCCCCNCCGCCGCAGGTGCCGTCNATNTAGACNCCGNCGGGNTTTATGTCCAGTCCCGCCAGNACCTCGTCAAGAAGCACNGGCAGGTGGTAAAAATTATTATCCATAATTATCCTTTATAAAANTCAGAACGCCAANTCGGAAAGAGCGTCCGAAAGCATATCGTTTGTGATCTCCGCGCTGAACGCCTTGAAGCGNGCGCTGTCCCAGATNTCGGCGCGGTCGATAACGCCGAGNACGGTNANGTCGTGGTCGAGACCNGCGTAATCCCGCAGNTTCTGNGGGATAAGGATNCGTCCCTGCTTGTCGGGTTCGACGGTGCAGGCGTTTACGATTATCATTTTAGCNGCCTTAGCCTTGCTGCCCGTAAGNGTGCGGAGCTTTTCTGTAAATATATCCCANTCCTCGGCGGAATATACNTACAGNCAGCCGTCGAGACCGATAGTGACGATAAAGCTGACGCCNAGCCGCTCACGNAGCTTTGTGGGGAANGCCATTCTGCCCTTTGCNTCCATAGTATGCTCGTAAGTGCCCATCAAGGAATTGCCCGCCATGCTTTATCACCGCCTTTAAATCNAGTTCCCGAACGAAATTTCGGGTATTTTCCACNGGTTTTGCCNTGTGGGTTTTCCACNGNGTGTGGAAAGTTCGGTGGAAATTCACCACTTTTCACCTCAAANCGGAGACTTTTCACCACTTTAATGATATTATACACCAACTGTAACCAAATTGCAACAATTGAAAAAAATTGTGATGAAAATAAACAAAGAAATTTCGGGGCGGATTTTATGCAATTTGCCAATACGNNAAATACTTNAAGTANTTTNTATCNNNNAATNAACATTTTGTANANNNGNTTNGTCAAANTGCCNAAAAATNNCTGTGGAATTTGTANGGNAATTTTTGCAGGCGTATTGCAAAACGCTGNGNNGTGTTGTATAATGNTTNTAGTNANCGTCCCGAAGNGGACGAAAAAGGAGTTGGTCGGCTAAAAATGCTTAACGCTATAGGCTCGGGNGTAGACCTGAGCGACGGAGAAGTCTCCGATTACTACTACCTTGTGGCGGATCTGCTGGAAANCAAGACTGTACGGCAGATGCAGGACTACATTCATCACGGCGATACCACCTGTTTTCAGCACTGTCTGAATGTTTCATACTATAATTATAAGGTGTGCAGATTTTTCTCCCTCAACGCACGNGCAGGCGCACGGGCGGGNCTGCTGCANGATTTATTCTTATACGACTGGCATACTTACAAGCGGGAAAAGGGCGAGCGGCTTCACGGCTTCACCCANGCAAAAACCGCTTTGAAAAACGTCAGAGAACACTTTTACGTTTCCGATCTGGAGAGCGATATGATCGAAAAGCATATGTTTCCCCTTAACATAACCGCTCTGCCAAAGTACCGCGAGACACTGGTCATTGTTCTTGTGGATAAATACTGCGGTCTGATCGAGACGGTCATTCCCAGAATGAAAAAGCTGTCGTCGCTGTTTGTGAAGCTGGGCGCAAGGCTCGGAAAGGCTTCTGCAAAGTAAAAACAAAACGGATACCGTTTCAGTGCGGTATCCGTTATTTTTGCGGAAAGTAATTGTCAACCAATATCAAAATTTATGTTGACAATCTTGTGAATATGTGGTATACTGTTCCTTAAAGCAGGAGACTCTGCCTTTTGCTTCAAAAATTCTTGCTTTTTACAGGAGGATACCATGAAAAATTTTACCGTGCGTCACATGACCTTATGCGCGATCTTTACGGCAATAATCGCCGTATGCTCACAAATTTACATTCCGCTGGCAGTGCCTTTTACAATGCAGACCTTTGCGATTTTCTGTTCCCTTGCCATACTCGGCGGAAAAATGGGAACGATCTCCATTACGCTGTACGTTATCCTCGGAACGGTGGGAATACCAGTTTTTGCTGAATTTACCGGCGGTTTCGGAATAGTTCTCGGCACAACGGGAGGGTACATAATCGGCTTTATCCCAATGGCTCTGGTCTACTGGGCAGCCGAAAAAATCTTCGGGAAAAGTCTGCCAGTTGTTATCGCTTCAATGGCTGTGGGACTTCTCGTGCTGTACGCTTTCGGGACGTTCTGGTTCATGTGGGTCTACACCAAAACCACCGAGGCGGTGGATTTTCTCACGGCGTTAAAGTGGTGCGTGCTGCCGTTTATTATTCCAGACGCTGTGAAAGCCGCGCTGGCAATTTTCGTGGCGGGGAGGGTGTCCAAATATGTCCGAACTGAAAGACAGCCCGCTTAGACCTCATCACCTGCTCTGCACGGAATTTTTCCGCGGGTACGGCTACAGCGACGATTTCACGGCGAATATGTCCGCGGTGATAGCCGAACTTAATGCTGATGACCCAACGGTACGGCTTACCGCCGACACGGACATAGTGTGCAGAAAATGTCCCCACAACCTCGGCGGCAGATGCGATACATATGAAAAGGTACTTCGGTACGATATGGCGGTGCTTGATCTTCTGGGACTTCACGAGAATGACACCGCCCCTTGGTCGGAGCTGAAAAAAGCGGCGCGGGAGAAGATTATTTCAGCGGGAAAGCTTGGCAAGGTCTGCGGGGACTGCGCTTGGTTCTATATCTGCGGGAAATAAACTAAAAAACGGTACGCAAGAATTACTTTGCGTACCGTTTTCTAATAAATATACTCTGCGTAAAATTAACCGAAGTATCTCTTGAGCAGACCCTCGAATGCACAGCCGTGACGAGCCTCGTCCTTAGCCATTTCGTGAACTGTGTCGTGAACAGCGTCAAGGTTCATCTGCTTAGCCTTTGCAGCCAGCTTCAGCTTGCCCTCGCAGGCGCCGTTCTCAGCCATAACGCGCATTTCAAGATTCTTCTTCGTGGACGCTGTAACAACGTCGCCCAGAAGCTCTGCAAACTTGGCAGCGTGCTCAGCCTCCTCGTAAGCGGCTTTCTCATAGTACTGACCGATCTCGGGATAGCCCTCTCTGTAAGCAACTCTTGCCATTGCAAGGTACATTCCGACCTCGGTACATTCGCCGGTAAAGTTCTGATTGAGACCCTCGATGATCTCGTCGTCAGCGCCCTCCTTGCCGATGCCGATAACGTGCTGGCAAGCCCAGTTCAGCTTGTCCGCGCCTGCTTCGTTGAACTTGGAAGCGGGAGCCTTACACTGGGGACATTTGAAATCCGCGGGGAGGCTTTCTGCCTCGTAAACATAGCCGCAAACCGAGCAAACAAACTTCTTCATGATAATCGTCCTCCTTAAAAATTCTGATACTTTAATTATAGCATTTGCCGGGATTTTGTCAAGTATTTTCTGTACAGTCAAAGTATACCACATTAGTATACTTTTGTCAATAGTATTTTTCAGATTTCGGCAAATTCTACTGCATTTGGGAGACTTTCAGGTAAATCCTGCCGTCCTCCGCCATTACCACAGCCTTGTCGCCCTTTTTGACCGTGCCGTCCAGAATATTTTTCGACAGCATACTTTCCACCTCGGAGGTTATCTTTCTCCGCAGCTTTCGCGCGCCTGTCCTGTCAAGACCGTCCGAGACCAGCGCGTCTATCGCTCCGTCGCTGAACTCCACGGCTATCTCCATAGCCTCCGCACGCCTGCAAAGGCCTGTCAGCATCTTTCTTGCTATCTGTCCCAGCTCGGCTTTTTCAAGCTTTTTGAACACGATAATCTCGTCCAGTCTGCCGATAAGCTCGGGACGAAATCTTTCCCGCAGGGCTTTCAGCACGTCCGAACGTACAGCCTCGTCCCCCGCTCCGACAGGCAGGAAGCCCACGGACTTTTTGTCCCCCAGCAGCTCCGCGCCCACGTTGGACGTAAGAATTACCACAGTGCTGCGGAAGCTTACCCGCCTGCCCTTGCTGTCGGTGAGAATGCCGTCCTCCATTATCTGGAGCAGGATATTGCTTACGTCTCCGTGAGCCTTTTCTATCTCGTCGAAAAGTATGACGCTGTAAGGCTTTTTCCGAACCTTTTCGGTAAGCTGCCCGCCGTCCTCGCAGCCCATGTAGCCCGGAGGCGCGCCTATAAGCTTGCTTACGCTGTGCTTCTCCATATACTCGGACATATCGAACCGTATCATGGCGTTTTCCGTGCCGAAAAGACATTCCGCCAGCGCCTTTGAAAGCTCGGTCTTGCCCGCCCCCGACGGCCCCGTGAACAAAAAGCACCCCATGGGACGTGAGGGGTCTTTCAGTCCCGCGCGGCTTCGGCGCACAGCGTCCGCAACCGCTTCCACAGCTTCGTCCTGACCGATAACACGCTTTTTCAGCTCGCCCTCCAGCTCCAGCAAACGCTTGCTTTCGTCGGCGGTAAGTCTTGTGACAGGTATTCCCGTGGCGAGAGAGACAACCTCCGCAATGCTTTCCTCCGTCACTTCCACGGCAGGGGCTTCGCTGTCGCTGTACCAGCTTGTATCCCCGCGCTTGCTGCTGCAA
The DNA here is from genome assembly GCA_014799735.1 of Ruminococcus sp. Taxonomy (GTDB): domain Bacteria; phylum Bacillota; class Clostridia; order Oscillospirales; family Ruminococcaceae; genus RGIG8773. Next base: position 34,347 of record JAAVHL010000010.1, on the reverse strand, counting down.
TTGTTTCCTTGACCGCTTAGTCCCGCACAGCTTTCCGTCTGCTTTTCAAGCATTCTTTTCAGGCTTTCCGCAAGCTCGCTGAGAGTTCTCGGAGATTCTGCGTACTTCATTCTCGCCCGCGAGGAGGCCTCGTCTATAAGGTCAATAGCCTTGTCGGGCAGAAACCTGTCGGGAAGATATCTCACCGACATTGACACCGCAGCCCTGACCGCGCCGTCCGTAATAGTCACACCGTGAAAATCCTCGTAGCAGCGTTTCAGTCCGCCGATAATGCTTAACGCCTCCTCCTCGGTGGGCTCTTTTATAAGCACCTGCTGAAAGCGGCGTTCGAGTGCGCTGTCCTTTTCGATAAACCGTCTGTACTCTTCAAGTGTGGTCGCGCCGATTATCTGCAATTCCCCGCGGGCAAGCTGTGGCTTGAGGATATTTGCCGCGTCGATAGCTCCCTCGGCCGCGCCCGCTCCCACAACGGTGTGAAGCTCGTCTATAAACAGGATTATCCTGCCGTTTGCGGCGACCTCGTCAAGACACTGCTTTATGCGCTCCTCAAAATCTCCGCGGTACTTCGCTCCCGCAAGCATTGAGGTAAGGCTCAGTGAAAAAAGCTGTTTTCCCCGTATCGCCTCGGGAACTCGTCCCTCAGCAAGCATTACCGCAATACCCTCGGCAATTGCGGTCTTGCCCACGCCCGCTTCTCCCACAAGGCAGGGATTGTTTTTCGTCCTGCGGGAAAGCACCTGTATGACCCGCTCTATCTCCTTTTCGCGGCAGAAAACGGGGTCGAATTTTTTCTCGCGGGCGGCTTTGGTAAGGTCTTTGCCGTACTTCAAAAGGGTTGGCGTTTTGGTCATTCCTCCCGGAATATCGTTTGCGGTTGTCGCGGAGCAGGCTCTGGAAAGTCCCGAAAGATTTCCGCCGATCTCCTCTATAATGCTTACAGCGGTACACTGCTCCTCACGAAGCAGGGCAAGCAGAAGATGCTCCGTACCCGTCAGACGCGCGCCGCTTTCCGAAGCAAGGATAAAGGCTCTTTCGATTATCCTTTTTACCGAGGGCGTAGCCGCGTCCCTGTCTACGGCGCAGGGCTCTCCCCTGCCCACAAGAGCGGTTATCCTGCCGAGGACGGTCTCCTCTCTTATGCCGCACATTCTGAAAATACCCGAAGCCGTGCAGTTTGGCTCGCTTACAAGCGCCAGAAGAAGATGCTCGCTGCCCATATAGATGTGTCCCAGCCGTCCCGCCTGAATATACGCCTTGTTGATGACGATGTTCGCTTTTTTCGTAAAGCTTTCCAGATTATACATAAGCTTTATCTGCCTTCCCTTTTAGAAATTAGAAATCGGAGATCGGGTATCGGAAGCCGGAAATTGCAGCTGCTCCCGAAATATTTGCACAAATTTTTCGTGGGACGTGTCACCCGTCCTAACGGCGGGAAAAACTCCGTCCCTGCAAAAATGCTTATATTTTTATAGATCTGCTGCAAAAATAATTGCTCCGATATCCCGTATCTGCTCCGCAATGGGGGTTCTGTCCTATATTATTGCACGATACTTTAAAATTATTTGTCGCAAACTGGAAAAAATTCCGCTTCAATTTCTGTAACCAAAATTATGCCGCGGCATAGAATGAACTATGAAAAGCCGAAGCCCGCGGCAACAGGCTGCGGCGCGGCTTTCAGAATACATTATTTTAAGGAGCGTATCTTTATGAACTGTGGAATTTTTGGCAATGGCAATAACTGCTGCTGGATCATCATTATCCTTCTCGTTCTCTGGTTCTGCTGCGGCAATAACAACAGCAGCGACAACGACTGCGGATGCGGCTGCAGCAACTGCTGATTGACCTCCGCCAAATACTCCGCATATCCTGCATAATATGCAGAGTGCGGAAAACACAAGTCCGAATAAGATTTATCTTACGGACTGAAAAGGAAAAGCCGGTTCTTCGGAAACCGGCTTAATTCCGTTTATACTAATCACCGATTAAAAAGTGTATAAAAAAATCTGCACTTTTAATTGGCGATTAGGATTAGAAGCCAAAAAACCGTCCCGGCGTACCTTGTACGGCGGGACGGCAGGCTTCATTTTTTTCACCCCCATGGGACAACCATATGCAACGGTATGCCCGAAAATTATTTTTCGGAACTCTTTCCTCCCTCCTTTGCCTGACCTGTCTGACCCGCCGAACCCGAAGACCCGAAGATCGAAGTACGGTCGTATTTCTTTTTAAGCGTCTGCAAAGCTTTTTTCTCTATTCTCGAAACATAAGAACGGGATATCCCCAGCGAATCAGCAACCTCCCGCTGGGTCTGAGGCATACAGCCGTAAAGTCCGTAGCGGCGTTTTATTACGGTGATCTCCCGCTCGTCAAGACATTCTCCTATAAAGCGGTAAAGCTGCTCCGATTTTATGCTCAGGTCAATTTTGTCCAGTATGCCGTCGTCCTCGGCAATAATGTCTATCAGGGTAAGCTGGTTGCCCTCCTTGTCGGTGTCGATGGGCTCGTCGAAGTATATGTCTCCCGCGGACTTTTTCAGTGAACGGAAGTGCATTAGGATTTCATTTGCTATACTCACTCAGCGGAATTTCAAGAGTATTCTTTGTATCGTCATCGTCCGAGCCGTAAAGATATATATGAACGTTTTCGCCGTCCCAGACTATCTTCCTTACACAGGCGCGTATCGCTGCTCTTTTCTGCTCCGCGGACATAATGTCCACCGTGCCCGCAAAGCTTGAAAGCATATCTCTGAGTATGTCGAACTCTCTGCCGTTTATGATCTGCCGCTTTCTGATATTTTCAAGCTCGTCGATCTGGGATTTCAGTCCGTCGTTTTTCTTGTGCAGACGTTCCATTTCTTTTATAATGTATCCCGCCGCAGAGCTTTCCGAATTCTCCGACAAGCTTTTTGTAAGATTTTCAATTGCTTTTTCGTTTTCGGAAAAGCTTTTTTTCAACTCTTCAATGTTCTCCGAAAAGTCGCCTTTGTCCGATAAAATATCTTTCTTTGCCTTTTCAACAGACTTTACAAAAGCGGAACTGTCCTCGGAAAGCTTTTTGATTTCGGTACAGACGATACGGTCAAGAAGATTTCCGCTGATGTTGGGAATAGCGCAGCGTTCGGAATGGCTTCTTTCCTTTGTGCTGCAGAGGTATGTGTAGACAAGCTCACCGTCCTTGTTTGTGCGCTTGGTAAGCTTGGGACGCATATAGTCACCGCAGTTACCGCAGAGAAGTATCCCCGACAGCAAAGCGGTGTTGCTGCGGGTTTTACGGAAGCTTTTTGAGCGGTTTTGTTCAAGATAGGTCTGCGCCTTTATCCAGTCAGAACCGCTGATTATTCCGGGGTGCTTTCCCACGGCGACTATCCATTCGTCTTCGGGACGTATCTTGTGGGCTTCGCCGTGCTTCTGCTCGGTGCGGTTGTACGCCATTATTCCGCATATGCCGTCAAAGTCCGATCTTTCAGAAAAAAGTTCAGCACCGCTTTCGGAAAGATATCTGTAGGCGGCTTCGTCGGCAATCATATACACAGGATTTGTAAGAATATTTTTTATTGCAAACCGTGTAAAATTCCGTCCGTTTTTGGTCGTGATATGATTTTGCAGTAAAAAAGTATCTGTCTGTGTGAGGGAATTGGTTTCAAGGAATTTTGAAAAGATAAGCCTGACAATATCCGCTTCCTTTTCGATAAGCGAAAGCTTGCAGGCTTTTTTTGATTTTCCGTCCACGGTAACATGAGAAACGCTTTCCGAAGCGTACCCCGTGGGAGTTGTGCCGCCAAGCCAGCGACCAGTTTTGGCAAGCTCGTGCATATTGTCCCGTATGCGCTCGGCAATGGTTTCACGTTCAAGCTGGGAGAAAACCGAAGCTATGTACATCATTGCCCGTCCCATGGGAGAGCAGGTGTCGAAGTCCTCGCGGATAGAGATAAAGGAAATGCCCAGACGTTCAAGCTCTTGGATAAGTCCCGAAAAGTCGCTGATATTTCTGCTCACACGGTCAAGACGGTAGCATACCACCGCAGAAATTTTTTTCGCTCTCGCGTCGGACATCATCTGCTGGAACTGCGGTCTGTCAGTGTTTCCGCCGGAGAAGCCTTCGTCCTCGTAGACGATTGCTGCGGTTGCTTCTTCTTGGCTGTAGTGCGAGGATATGTATTGTCTGCACAGCTCGATTTGGTTTTCTATGCTTTCGCCTTTGCCTGTGAATTTGGATTTGCGGGAGTATATGGCAATTGTGCGGACGTCATCTTTTGGCATATTTAAAATCCCCTTCTATAGTGATATATACTATCATTTATTATATCACTATGGAATTAAAATGTAAAGATGAAAAGTAAAATTTGGATTTTTTTAAATAACATATGGAAACAGAATATAGCAATATATTACTGTTTTGAAAGTAAATGCTCACACTTCAGCCCTAATGAGTTTATCAAAGCTTGATCAATTTCAACGTCAATATCATAGTGTCCCATGACTTTACTTTTGCCTTGTGATGCTCTTTAAATCTTTCATAGTTCCAAAAATGAACGCTTTCGTCTGACAATGGCGATACTTTAACTAACATACACTACTCCTCCTTGTTGTTAAATGGAATTCGTACAGTTGTCAATTCTTTATATTCGGAATCCTCCGGCTCCTCGCCAACAGATTGACGTATAAATTTATTACGGTCAAACTTGTGGATATTGCTTTCCCTTGAATAAATATAGTCAAATCTGTTATGCAGATACTCCTGTATCATAGAGCAGTTTGGCAAGAAAAATTACGAAAGCTATATTTATTTGAATTTTTAAAAAATCCCGAATATAAGGAAATTTTTGATGGCTCTCTCGATGCAGTTGAAATATACAAAAAAATATCGCTGTATCTGAACGATGTTCATCTGAACAATAAAAAATAAAGAGAGACGGTATTGACACCGTCTCTCGATTATTTTATGAGCATTTTCCTGCAATTGATTTTATTATCAATAGCTTTTGTTCTTTAGTCCATGGCTGTTTTTTTATGTATGCGACCGCACTGTCGCCGTGTACTTCCGCAACTCTTTTTTCAAGCTCATCCTTATTATTTTTATCCGATGGAAGATGTACTATAATTTTCATGTGAAGCCTCCTCTTAATATCAATAGTATTTGATTTGACAGCGTATTATTCGCCGCTGTTCATATAAATAATATACAACTGTAACGCAGGATTATTCGGCTCGTAATTTAAGGGGACACCATACATTAACAGGTTTGCCGCCAACACGTTTGCTCTAATCAACTTGTATAGCTTTTACTTTGCGTCAGCGGCAATTCGCCCAATACGATTGACAAACGGCAAAAAATGTGTATAATATAAGTATGTATAGACATATTTTTGTTAATTCCTGCAAACGCTGTATTAAGCGTTTGTGTGACTGTGTACGCAGGTGATTATTTGAAAAAGATATTTATGCTTCTTGAAAAAATAAAGGAACGGCTTAATATTTCCGATAAGCAGTGGCAAGAGCTGATACGTTTTATAAAATTTTGTATTGTCGGGGTTTCCAATACGGTCATCTCGCTGGGAATATATTACATCTTTATCGTTTTCGACCCAAAGCTTTATATCATAGGAAACATTGTCGGCTTTGTAGTCAGCGTGCTTAATTCATATTTCTGGAACAGCAGATTTGTCTTTAAGAAAACCGATGAAAAAGCCAAAACGCTTTTCAAAACCTTTGCGGCATACGGAAGCAATCTGTTTATTGGTACGGCGATCCTTTACATATTTGTAGATGTGATCAAAATTTCTGAGTTCATAGCGCCGCTGCTCGGCTTGCTTATAACAGTTCCGCTCAATTACTTTATAAATAAAAACTGGGCGATGAAATAATAAAAGTAGGATATTACGTGAGCTTAAATAGGGGGTTCTTCTGTGAAAAAAATATCTGTCCTGATCCCGTGTTATAATGAAGAGGAGAACGTTGTCCCTCTCAGCGAGGCTATCATAGGTCAGTTTAACGAGTTCCTGAGCGGGTACGATTACGAGATAGTTTTTATCGACAACAATTCGACGGACAGTACCCGTCAGAAGCTTATCGGACTTTGTGAAAAAAACAAGAGGATAAAAGCGATATTCAACGCCCGCAATTTCGGGCAGTTCAATTCGCCTTATTACGGTATCCTCCAGACTACGGGAGACTGCACGATATCAATGTGCGCCGACTTTCAGGATCCTGTGGAGCTTATCCCCAGGCTTGTTCACGAGTGGGAACAGGGATATAAAATAGTTTGTCCGATAAAGGCGCAGAGCCGCGAAAATCCGGTAATGCGGTTTTGCAGAACGTGCTACTATAAGGTCATCAAAAAAATATCCGACGTTGAACAGATAGAGCATTTTACGGGAACGGGTCTTTATGACAAGGATTTTGTGGACGTCCTGCGCAGACTTAACGACCCTACGCCGTTTTTGAGGGGTATCGTTGCGGAGCTTGGCTTTAAGCGCAAGGAAATTACATACGAACAGCAGAAAAGGCGTGCGGGCAAAACCAGCAATAACTGGTATACTCTTTACGACGCGGCAATGCTGAGCTTTACGGCGTACACAAAGGTTGGAATGAGGGTATGCACCATTGCGGGCTTTATTATTTCAATTATAAGCATGGTCATTGCCTTTGCGTACCTTATATTAAAGCTTATAAACTGGGACAGCTTTGCTCTGGGCAATGCGCCGACGCTTATCGGAGTTTTCGTGCTCGGCGGAATACAGCTTATTTTTATTGGATTGCTGGGAGAATACATAATGAGCATTAACCAGAGGATAATGAACAGACCGCTTGTTATAGAAGAAAAACGTATAAATTTTGACTGTGATGAAAGCGATGAGTCGAAAGAATAAAATTTTTTGGGGAGAACGATATGAAAATTTCATATAACCGTATCAGATCCGCCGCGGTAATATATGTGGCTGTCCCGATCTTTATTTTCTTTTTCGGATGGCTTTCGGCTCTATGGGCGGCAGTATTTTCCGCGCTGCTTGCGGCGGCCTGCTTTTTCTTTTGGAAAAGCTCCCGAAAGCGTGACGGCGAAAAAACGTATGCTGTTGTGTCAAAAAAAGCACTGATAATTATCGGCGCGGTCTCTTTGGCATGGTGCTTTCTTGCGGGACACGGAGGGTTTATCCATCAGTCAAGCGATAATACGATAAGGAATGCGATCTTTCGCGATTTGATAAAAATGCCTTGGCCTGTGGTGTATTCTGACGGTTCAATGCTGTCATATTATATTGCGCATTGGATGCCTCCCGCGCTGGTGGGCAAAATTTTTTACACGGTTTCGGGTTCGGTATCGGCAGGCTATGCGGCGGGAAATGTCTTTTTGCTGATATGGAGCAGCATAGGAGTGTTTCTTTCGCTGCTGCTGGTGGTCATTCTAACGTTTTCAAAGAAAAAACCGCATATTATGCTGACAGTTTTTCTGTTTATTTTTTTCAGCGGGCTTGATCTGGTGGGAAACGCTGTGACAGCGAATACATTCGACAATCACCTGGAATGGTGGGCATACTATATTATTCAGTACAGCTCGTTTACCACCTGCTTGTTCTGGGTGTATAATCAAACAATAGCAATATGGCTTGTTACTTTTTGCATAATAAACGAGCGCAGCGTTAAGAATTTCGCTTTTCTCGGACTGCTTGCGCTTCCGTTCGGACCGCTGCCGTTTATCGGGATAGTTTTGATGTGCGTGATAAAAGCGGCTGTTATAAGCGTTGGAATGATACGCGGCGGCAGGCTTTCGGAGGCGGTGAAAAACGTACTTTCATTCCAGAATATTCTGGCGTGCGTTTCTGTGCTTCCTGTGTATTATTTGTATTATTTTTCAAACGCGATCGCTTCAAACGATGCTTATTATGAAACGGGAAAAGCCAACGTGGGCTTTCGTGTGAATGACATCTGGCTGGAGCCGTTTGCCGAGGGGAATGTTTCGGGAATTATTTCAAAGCTTTTGTTGTATATTTTTTTTATTTTGGTCGAGGTCGGATTTTATACTGCGATCATTCTGATTTACTTGAAAATAAAAAAGAAAAAAGCGGCTCCCGAATTTATCGGGACAATTATCATGCTGCTGCTTTTACCGCTGTTCCGTTTGGGAATGGACGGAGATTTTACGATGAGAGCGTCGATACCGCCGATCATTTATCTTGCGGTTGAATTTATAAAAGCATTTACTGACAGTGTTCCGGCAAAGGGCGAAATAAAGGGTCTTGATGAATTTATACGCAAAAAAACGCTGCTGTTTGTGTCGTCGTTTATTTTTATCCTGGGAGCTGTAACTCCTTTGGTGGAATTTTACCGCGAGATCAGCAGAACAGTTTTAAAAATTGAAACAGTGGCCGATCTTGAGGAAACGGAATCCATGGACGAGATAGAGATAAAAAATAATTTTATTGCAAGAAATTATACTGAATCGGATTTCTATAAATACATATGCAAAAAATAATTTCAAGGGAATGATTTTATAATATGAAAGCTGTATTGCTGGCGGGAGGATACGGAACCCGAATTTCCGAGGAGTCGAGCTTAAAGCCGAAGCCTATGATAGAAATCGGCGGAAAGCCTATTTTATGGCATATTATGAAGGAATATTACCATTACGGCATTAACGAATTTATCATTTGTGCGGGCTATAAACAGCATATGATAAAGGAATGGTTTGCGGATTATTTCCTCCATAACAGCGACGTTACGTTTGATTTCACAAGCGGCACGGAACAGACCACTATACACAGTCAGCACTGCGAGCCGTGGAAGGTCACTATAGTTGACACAGGCCTTAAAACCATGACAGGCGGAAGAATAAAGCGGGTGCGCAGATATATCGGGGACGAGCCGTTTATGATGACATACGGCGACGGAGTGTGCGACGTTGATATAAAAAAGCTTGTGGAGTTTCACGCTTCCCACGGAAAAATCGCTACCCTTACGGCGGTCACGCTTGAGCAGCAAAAGGGTGTGCTTGACGTCGGCGGAGACAACGCGGTGCGCTCCTTCCGTGAGAAAAACCTCAGCGACGGCGCGCTTATAAATGCAGGGTACATGGTTTTAAATCCCGAGATTTTTGATTATATCGAGGGTGACGAGACAGTATTTGAAAAAGAACCCCTTGAAAAGCTTGCGGAAGAGGGACAGCTTATGTCGTATATGCACAAGGGCTTCTGGCAGTGCATGGATACGAAACGGGAAATGGATATGCTTGAAAAGCTTCTGACGCTTGGACAGGCGCCTTGGAAAAAATGGGAGGACTGACGGTGATAAACAGTTTTGATTTGTCCTTTTATAAAGGCAAACGTGTTTTTATAACGGGTCACACAGGCTTTAAGGGAAGCTGGCTTTGCAGATTTCTTTTAAAAGCGGGCGCTGACGTGACAGGCTATGCTCTTGCTCCCGCGAAGCCCTCGCTGTTTGATATTTCGGACATTGCAGGAAATATGGTTTCCGTAACAGGAGACATAAGGGACTTGGAAAGCCTCAAAGCCGCTTTTGAAAAAGCACGGCCCGAGATGGTCTTTCATCTTGCGGCTCAGCCTATTGTCAAGGAAAGCTATAAAAATCCTGCTTATACCTACGAAACAAACGTTATGGGCACCGTCAATATTCTTGAATGTATTAGGGAAAGCAATTCGGTAAGGTCTTTTCTTAACGTTACCACGGACAAGGTATACTTAAACAGGGAGTGGGAATGGGGCTACAGAGAAAACGAGGAGCTGAACGGCTTTGACCCGTACTCAAATTCAAAGTCCTGTTCGGAGCTTGTGACAGGTACTTATAAAAATTGTTATTTGAACAGCGTCGGCGTCTCAACCGCAAGAGCGGGAAACGTTATCGGCGGCGGAGATTTTTCCGCGGACAGAATAGTTCCCGACTGCATAAGGGCTGTGACCGACGGCAGAAAAATTGCGGTGAGAAATCCTCACTCGGTACGTCCCTATCAGCACGTTCTTGAAGCCTTGACGGCGTACCTCATTATCGTGCAGGGACAGTATGAACGTCCCGAAACCGCGGGCTGCTATAATGTGGGTCCCGATGAGGGAGACTGTATCACAACGGCGGAGCTTACGGAACTGTTCTGCAAATGCTGGGGCGAGGGCGCGGCGTGGGAAAACCGTTCGGAAAGCAATGCTCCAAAAGAGGCAAATTTCCTGAAGCTGGACTGTTCGAGACTTAAATCGGTTTTCGGGTGGAAGCCTGTATGGCACGTTGAAAAGGCTATGGAGGAAGTATGCCGTTTTACAAAGGTTCAGCTTTCCGGCGGGGACGTTTCAAAGGAAATGGACAGGGAGATCGAGGAATTTTTGGAGGATATGTCAAAATGAAGAATTGGGAAACCGAGGCGGAAGCAAGAGAATTTATAAAAAAAGCCGTTTCGGAATATTATCATGATTTCAAAAAGGACAGCGGCGGTTTTTCAAATGGAGACAGAATACCTTATGCGGCAAGGGTCTATGACGAAAAGGAGATGTGCGCTCTTGCGGACGCTATGCTTGATTTCTGGCTGACTACGGGACGGTTTGCCGAACGGTTTGAAAAGGATTTTGCAGACTTCCTCGGCGTAAAGCACACTCACCTTGTGAACAGCGGCTCGTCGGCAAATCTGATCGCTTTTTCTGCGCTTACTGCTAAGGAGCTTGGCGAGCGGCGCATAAAGCGCGGGGACGAGGTCATTACGGCGGCCTGCGGTTTTCCCACAACTGTTACTCCCATAATTCAGTACGGGGCTGTTCCTGTTTTTATAGACGTGACGGTTCCGCAGTACAATATTGATGTTACAAAGCTTGAAGCGGCTTTGTCAGAAAAAACAAAAGCGGTAATGATCGCGCACACGCTGGGAAATCCCTTTGACCTGAAAGCCGTAAGGGAATTCTGCGACAGGAACAATTTATGGCTTCTCGAGGATAACTGCGACGCTTTGGGCTCTAAGTACGCCTGTGACGGGATCGAAAAATACACGGGAACATGGGGCGACATCGGCACAAGCAGCTTTTATCCGCCGCACCACATCACCATGGGAGAGGGCGGCTGCGTTTATACGAACGATCCGCTTTTGAGCAGGCTGATACTTTCTTTCAGGGACTGGGGCAGGGACTGCGTTTGTCCGTCGGGCAAAGACAATTTCTGCGGACACAGGTTTGAGGGACAATTCGGCGAGCTTCCAAAAGGCTACGATCATAAATATGTGTACAGCCATTTCGGCTACAATCTTAAAGCGACGGATATGCAGGCTGCAATAGGCTGCGAGCAGCTTAAAAAGCTTCCCGATTTTATTGTGAAGCGCAGGAGCAACTGGGAAAAGCTGTATTCGGCTCTGAAGCCTGAGGAGGATAAGATAATTCTTCCCGAAGCAGCCGAAAACAGTATCCCGTCATGGTTCGGATTTGTTATCTCGCTAAGACCCGAAAGCGGCATAAGCAGGAACGCTGTTACAAAATATATTGAGGAACACAATATTCAGACAAGGCTGCTTTTCAGCGGCAATCTGACAAAACACCCATGCTTTGACGAAATGCGGGATACGGACGGTTATCGTATATCGGGAGGACTGGCGAACACCGATTTTGTTATGAACAACACGTTCTGGATAGGCGTTTACCCGGGAATGAGTCCGGAAATGCTTGACTATACGGCTGAGGTTGTAACGGATGCTTTAAGGAGCGTAAAATAAAATGGGAAATATCAAGCTTTTGGATTGTACGCTGCGCGACGGCGCATACATCACGGGAAGCGAGTTCGGCGAACACTCCATAAAGGGTATTATTGAAAAGTTACAGAAAGCGGGAACAGATATAATCGAGTGCGGCTGGCTGAAAAACAGTCCCCATAAGGCCGGAACATCGTTTTATCATGTCCCGCAGGATCTGGAGCAGTACCTTATAAAAAAGGACGGCGGACTGACCTATACGGTAATGATCGACTGGGACAGGTACGACCTGTCGCTTTTACCCCAATGCGACGGGAAATCCGTTGACGCGGTAAGGGTCGTGTTCCCCTGCGGCAAGTACAGGGAGGGCATTGAGGTTGGCTTAAAAATAAAGGAAAAGGGCTACAGGGTTTATTTTCAGGCAGCAAATACAATGGATTATTCCGACGACGACCTAAAGCGTCTTGCCGAGGCGGTAAACAAAGCAAAGCCCGTTGGCTTGTCGATAGTGGACACGTTCGGAGCTATGTACCCCGAGGACTTGGAGAGGATAACGGAAATACTTCACAAGCACACGGATAAGGATATAAGTCTGGGCTTTCATTCCCACAACAATCAGCAGCTTTCCTTTGCGCTGACGATGAATTTTGTAAATATGCTCGGTGACAGCGGCAGGGACATCATTATTGACGCAAGCCTTTGCGGAATGGGCAGGGGAGCGGGCAATACCCCCACGGAGCTTGCGGTAAGCTTTCTTAACAGGAAATGCGGGTGCGGCTACGATATGGACGCGGTCATGGACGCTATCGATATTTATATGGAGTACTTCGGTGAAAACTACAGCTGGGGATATTCAACGCCTTATTTTATCGCGGGAATGTACGGCTGTCATGTTAATAATATTGCGTATCTTCTCGATAATCACAGGACAAAGGCAAAGGATATGCGCAATATTATTGAGTCGCTTGATCCTGCGGACAGAAAAAAATACGACTACGATCTTCTGGAGAAAAAATATTTTGAAAATCAAAGCTTTTATGCGGACGACGCCGAGGCTGTAAAAAAACTTGCAGAATATTTTTCGGGACGTGAAGCTTTGCTTGTGGCGCCGGGAAAGTCGTCGCTGGACGAGCGGGAGAAAGTACTTGCGTATATATCGGAGCGCGCCCCTGCGGTCATCGGCGTAAACGCTTTACTTGACGGGTATGATTACGATTATGTTCTTTTTACAAACGCGGCAAGGTACGAATACGCCAAAAATGCCAAGGGAGAGGCTTTCGGGAAATTCAGAAAAATTCTCCTTTCCACCGTTAAGAGCGTTCCCGATGAGGACGAAATAATTATCAGCTTCAACAAGGTGGTAAAGCGCGGTTGGAAGCATTTTGACAACGCTGCGGTATGCTGCTTCAGAATGCTGGATATGCTCGGAGTAAAAAAGGCGGCTGTTGCGGGGTTTGACGGTTTCAAGACAAAGTACAATGAAAGCTATGCCGATCCATTTATGCCAACGCTTAATCCCGACAACAAGTGGGACGAGCTCAACGAGGAGATAAAGGATATTTTTGCGGATTTCAGGCGGCACGCTGTTAACTGCAGGGATATAACGTTTGTTACGGAAAGTATTTTTGATATTTGATCATGAAAGGACTGCTTCGTATGAAGATAAGAGCGGCGGATTATATTGCGGAATTTTTTGTTAAAAACGGCATTACCGATTGCTTTATGATAACAGGCGGCGGGGCTATGCATCTTAACGATGCTATAGGACACTGCGGCGGGATAAAGTGCTTTTTTAATCATCACGAGCAGGCGAGTGCTATCGCCGCGGAGAGCTACGCTCGCCTGACGGGAAAGATCGCGGCCGTGTGCGTAACGAGCGGTCCGGGGGGAACCAATGCCATAACAGGAGTTATGGGCGGCTGGCTGGACTCAATTCCTATGTTTGTTATTTCGGGTCAGGTCAAGCGCGAGACCACCATGTCGGCTTGTCCCCAGCTTCATTTGAGACAGCTTGGCGACCAGGAGTTCGACATAATCAACTCGGTCTCGAATATGACAAAGTATGCAGTAATGCTGACAAATCCCAAAGAGACGGCTTATCACCTTGAAAAGGCGCTGTATCTTGCAATGAACGGCAGAAAGGGTCCCGTGTGGATAGATATTCCCCTTGACGTTCAGGGTGCGGTCATAGACACCGACGAGCTTATCCACTTTGACCCCAATGCGGAGATGTTCTGGGAGCTTCCCAAGATCACGGACGAGCTTGCGGACGGTATTCTGGAAAAGATACAAAAGGCAAAGGCTCCCCTTATTCTGGCAGGCACGGGAATACGTCTCGGCGGCGCGGAGGAGGAGTTCCTGAAAGTCATTGAGAAGCTGAAAATACCTGTTTCGGTCGCTTGGAACGCAAACGATACAATAGCCTATGAAAGTCCGTATTTTGCGGGCATGGCGGGAACGGTCGGCACAAGAGCGGGTAATTTTGCGGTACAGAACTGCGACCTGCTTATCAGTCTCGGCTGCCGTCTGAATATCCGCATGATCGGATACAATCATTTCGATTTTGCAAAAAACGCGTACAAAATAATAGTCGATATCGACCCTAACGAGCTTGCTAAGCCGACGATAAAGGCGGATATGCCCGTAAACGCGGACGTTAAGGACTTGCTGACAAGGCTGGCCGAAAGACCGTACACACCCTCGCCGAAGCATGAGCCGTGGCGCAAGTGGTGCAGGGAACTTGTTGAAAAATACCCTGCGGCGGAGGAAAGCTACTATAACGGCGGCAATGGCTTGCTTAACCCATATGTGTTTATGGAGAAATTGTTTGAACATTTGGATACGAAAGACAAGATAGTCTGCGGCAACGGCAGCGCAAGCGTTATAACCTATCAGTGCGGAAAGATAAAGCAAGGACAGCGTATGTACGCCAATTCGGGCTGTGCGGCAATGGGCTATGCCCTGCCCGCGGCGGTGGGAGCGGCTGTATGCGGAGGCAGGACGATCTGCGTTGACGGTGACGGAAGTCTGATGATGAACGTTCAAGAGCTTGCCGCAATAGCACACAACAGGCTTAATATCAAGCTTTTTCTTATAAACAACAACGGTTATCATTCCATAAGACAAACCCAGACCAATCTTTTCAAGCCGCCCTTTGTGGGAATTGACAGGGACAGCGGCGTGGGCTTCCCCGATTTCGGAAAGCTTGCGGAGGCGTTCGGGATAAAGTATATGCGGACAGACAGCGAAACGGACTGCTCCGAAATTATAAGCGAAGCTTTAAGCGGGAACGAGCCCTGCTTATGCGAGGTGATTGTCGATCCGAAGCAGAATTTTGCGCCGAAATCTTCCTCGAAGATACTGCCTGACGGAAGAATAGTTTCGCCGTCCCTTGACGATATGGCGCCGTTCCTGCCGAGGGAAGAATTTGAAAGTATAAAATATTTGAGGTAATATATGAAAAGTGCTGTAATTACGGGAGCTACGGGGGCAATAGGCACGGCTCTTATAAATAATTTTATCTCAAAAGAAATACGGGTGCTTGTGCTGACAAGGGAGGATTCTACAAGAAACAGCCGAATTCCCAAATCACCGTTTGTTGAAGTCATGTACTGCTCTCTTGCAGACCTGCATAATTTTAAAACCGACGGTGAATATGACGTTTTCTATCATTTGGCGTGGGGTGGGACTTTCGGTTCGGCAAGAAACGATATGTACCTGCAGAACAAAAATGTGGAGTATGCTCTCGACGCTGTTTCCGCGGCAAAGAGGTTAGGCTGCAAGGTGTTTATCGGAGCGGGTTCACAGGCGGAATACGGAAGGGTTGAGGGTATACTCAAGCCCGATACGCCCGCTTTTCCCGAAAACGGTTACGGCTATGCAAAGCTTTGTGCAGGACAGATGACGCGTGACCTTGCTCACCAGCTGGGGCTTCGTCATATCTGGGTAAGGATACTTAGCGTTTACGGTCCGAACGACGGCGATGATACTATGGTCATGTCAGCGGTGAAGAAGCTTAAAAACGGAGAAATCCCCCAATTTACAAAGGGCGAGCAAAATTGGGATTATCTGTACAGCGGAGACGCCGCGGAAGCATTTGCTTTGCTGGGGGAAAAAGGAAAGGACGGCATGGTTTATGTCCTTGGCAGCGGTAAAGCAAGACCTCTTTCGGAATATATCGAGGATATACGCAGCGTTGCTGCTCCCGAAGGCAGGGTTGGACTTGGCGCGATCCCATACGGAGAGAAGCAGGTCATGTTTTTGTGCGCTGATATTTCGGCGCTTCGGAACGATACGGGGTGGGAGCCTCTCATGGAATTTAAGGACGGCATCGAAAATATAATTAATAGCTTTTCAACTCAAATGCGGTAGGATTTACAAAAACGCGGACGTAAAACGAAAGCTGAGACATTCACTTGTGCGCCTGCTGATTTGCACGGCAACGAATTCATCTCGTTTTTCATAATCAATCGTATTGTAAAAATTAAAATTATGCAAGTATACAAAACGATTTTTCTGCATTGAAATTTTTAATTGAAAAATAGGAAAGCGCCCGAAAAAATGTCCCGGCTGCTGTGCTTATCCATAGTAAGCGCTTTACGGAAATCGGAATGCTATAAACAGACATTTTTGCCATATTTAAAAAGTCCTCGGTTCAGCACCGAGGACTTTTTCCATTTTCACCAAACATTAGCCGCCTTTTCAAGCTTGTAAAGGATATACAGATTGTTTTCAATCATTTTAAAAGCTCTCCGAACACCGAAAAAATCTGTCTTTCCTTAAAAAATAGAGGAAACATATTCGGCAGCTTTGTGTTCCAACATGGTATAATAGCATTTTCAATACACCTTGAAGCATAGGTAGCAAACCGCGTTTTCTTGGAATAATCAAAGGTAGAAACAGCCTTGATAAGCCCGATAGTACCGATGGAGATCAGATCCTCCTGATCGGTGGTGACGTTGTAGTACTTCTTTATAATGTGCGCCACGAGCCTCAGATTGTGTTCTATCAGCTTGTTTTTTGCGCTGCGGTCACCCTCGTGCATTTTTCTGAAGCACTCCTCCTCCTCGGCGGCGGAAAGCGGTTTCGGAAACACTCCCCCCGATTCAAGGTGAAGCGCAAAATACAGCAGATTTTCCAGCGCAAGTTCTATCAGTTCGGTAAACATTTTCTCCCACTCCATATAACACAGCTTTCTTTATTTAAACCTATGCCGCCGCGGGAATGTCCTATACCAAAAAATAAACGCCGCAGATACCGGTCTTCACCAAAGTCTGCGGCGCAGTTTTTGTGCGGTATTGCTTTAATATTATGTAATGATAATAACACCTATTGACCTGCCTGTCAATAAATGTTATAATGTTAAAAATAATTTTCGGGAGGAAGCCATGACTTACGATGAAAGACTTACAAAAATCGTCCCCCATGAACGGCAGCTGCGTTTTCAGCAGCTTGAATTTTACGCCTTTATACACTTTACCGTAAACACCTTTACCGACAGGGAATGGGGCGACGGCACGGAAAGTCCGTCGATCTTCAATCCCGAAAAGCTTGACCCCGAACAATGGGTGACGGCGATAAAATCCGCGGGAATGAGGGGGCTTATCCTCACCTGCAAGCACCACGACGGCTTCTGCCTGTGGGACAGTAAATTTACAAAGCACTCCGTTGCGGCTTCCCCTTGGAAAAACGGTCAGGGCGACGTTGTTAAGGAGACCGCGGAAGCCTGCAAAAAACACGGTATAAAATTCGGAGTTTATCTCTCGCCTTGGGACAGAAACTGCCCTCTTTACGGTCAGGGAAAGGCTTACGACGACTTTTTTGTGGGACAGCTTACCGAGCTTCTGACAAATTACGGCGAGGTGTTTTCCGTATGGTTCGACGGAGCCTGCGGCGAGGGTCCCAACGGCAAAAAGCAGTATTACGACTGGGAAAGATACTACAGCGTAATACGTAAGCTGCAGCCGAACGCCTGCATTTCGGTATGCGGTCCCGACATACGCTGGTGCGGGAACGAGGCGGGACACACCCGAGTTTCGGAATGGAGCGTTGTCCCCGAGCGTGCAAAGGACAGCGAGATAGTTTCGGAAAAAAGTCAGCACACCGACGACGAGGAATTCCGCCAGCGCAAGGTGGACGCAAGGGACGGCGACCTTGGCAGCCGTGAGGTTCTGAAAAATGAAGATAAATTGATATGGTATCCCGCGGAGGTAAACACGTCCATACGTCCCGGCTGGTTTTGGCACGAAAGCGAAAATGACAAGGTTCGCAGTCTTGAGGAACTTATACACATTTATAATAATTCCGTTGGCGGCAACGCGACGTTCCTGCTGAATATCCCGCCAACAAGGGACGGTTTGCTCCACGAAAACGACGCTGCACGGCTTGCGGAACTGGGAGAATATATAAAAAATACTTTCAAAACAAATCTTGCAGAGGAAGCGGCTTTGTCCGCAGACAGCGGAAATATCGAAGCCGCAAGGACTGACAGTTACAGCGAATATTACATCGCCGACAAGGGCAGGACTACTGCCGAAATTACCGCCGAGTGGAAAAATCCCGTTACGGTTGGCTGCATTGTTTTAAAGGAAAATATACTTTGCAGTCAGCGCGTAGAAAGTTTTTCCATAGAAGCGGAGCTTGACGGCGGATACACCGAAATTTATCGGGGAACTGTCATAGGCTACAAGCGAATTGTCCCGCTGAAAAATATTGTCACAAAGCGTATCAGAATAAAGATAACCGACTCGCGAACCGAGCCTACGCTTGCGTTTGCGGGGATTTACAAAGGAAAGGAGAACTGACCGTGGATATTTCAAAAATCGCAGCCCCCGATACCCCTAAAAGCAAAATGATATACCACGAAGACCCGGAGGCCCTGCACATAAATACCCTTGACAAGCACTGCTATTTTATCCCTTTCGGAAAGGAGCAGGAAGCTTTCGGTGACAGGGAAAATTCCGACCGTTTTGAACTTCTTAACGGCGATTGGGATTTCAGATATTACGACAGCATTATAGATATGGAGGACGATTTTCTGAACGTTCCATTTGAGGAAAAAATACCCGTCCCCGCAAACTGGCAGCTTCACGGATATGACAAGCCACAGTACACAAACATTTGCTATCCTATCCCCTATGACCCGCCCTATGTTCCCGACGATATTCCCGTGGGAGTATACCGCCGCGGCTATGATCATTCTCCCGACGGTATGGATAGAATTCTTGTATTTGAGGGCGTTGACAGCTGCATTTATCTTTATGTAAACGGCGAATTTGTTGGGTATTCGCAGGTTTCCCACAGCACCTCCGAGTTTGACATTACGCCATTTCTCAAAGAAGGTGAGAATACTATCGCCGCCGCCGTTTTGAAATGGTGCGACGGCACATATTTGGAGGATCAGGACAAATTCAGATTATCTGGAATTTTCCGTGACGTATATGTTTTGTCCCGTCCCGAAAAAAGGCTTGAAAATTATATTATCAAGACGGATTTTTCTGAGGACTTTTCTTCTGCGGAATTTATTTTTACAGCTTTCGGCTGCGACGTGACCGCAGAACTTTCCGACGGTTCGGGAAAAATAATCGCAAGCTTTTCAGCAAAGGACGGAGAAACTGTATCCATTCATATTGATTCCCCGATATTATGGTCTGCGGAAAAGCCTTATCTGTACAATCTCACAATTTTTGCGGGAGAGGAAAAAATCGGCGAAAGGTTGGGCTTCCGCAAAATTACCGCAGAAAACGGCGTTGTGAAAATTAACGGCAAGGCAGTAAAATTCAGGGGCGTGAACCGTCACGACAGCTATCCCGACACGGGCTACTATGCTTCTGTTGAGCAGATGAAAAAGGATTTAGAGCTGATGAAGCGGCACAATGTAAACGGCGTGAGGACTTCCCATTACCCGAATTCGCCGCTGTTCTATAAGCTTTGTGACGAGTACGGTCTTTATGTTATCGACGAGGGTGATATGGAGTCCCACGGCTGCGTTGAGGTCTACAACGATTTCAAGTGGAGCTGGGAAAACGGCTACAACGGAATTGCTCTGCTTGCTTCCGACGAGCGTTTCAGAAAAGCCATAACCGACCGCTCGGAGGCGCTTGTCAAGCGGGATATAAACCGTCCCTGCGTTGTGTTCTGGTCGCTTGGCAACGAGAGCGGCTACGGCAAAAATATGCTTGCGGCGGCGGAGCTTGTAAAATCCCTTGACGACACAAGACTTCTCCATTACGAAAGCACCCACAGGCTTGACGATACTCCCGACGAAATACTGGACGTTGTTTCCGAAATGTACACCTCTCCCGAGGATATGAAAAAATTCCTGCAAAACGAGAAGGAAAAGCGTCCCTTTATGCTTTGCGAATACTGCCACGCCATGGGAAACGGCCCCGGCGACTTGGAGGATTACCACAATATTTTTTATTCCCACGAACGCTTCTGCGGCGGCTTTATCTGGGAATGGAGCGACCATGGGTGTATTCTCGGATATACCGAGGACGGCAGGGCGAAATACGGCTACGGCGGTGATTTCGGCGAAAAGCACAGCGACGGAAATTTCTGCATGGACGCCTTGACCTACCCCGACAGAACTCCCCACACGGGACTTTTGGAAATGAAGCAGGTTTACCGTCCCATTAGGGTCGAAAAGAAAAGCGATAACGGAGACTTTATTTTTAAAAGTATGCTTGAATTTGAAAATGCGGGAAAATTTCTCGGCTGCCGCTATGAAATAACCTGCGACGGCGGCTGCCTTGCAGAGGGTACGCTTGACTTCTCCGTGGAGCCAATGGGCCGTACGAAGGTGTTTGTTCCGCAGGCGGGACAAGTCACAGACAAGGAAACGTATATCCGCTTTATTTTCACCGCAAAGGAAGATACCTTATTCTGCGAAAAGGGTTATGAGATCTGCTTTGACCAGCTGTGTCTCGGAGGCGTTTCAGTGCCGAAAGCAAGTGTATGGAACGGTTCTCCCGCCGAGCTTGAGGACTTGCCGCTTTTCGTCAATGTAAAGGCGAACGGGGTCTCATACCGCTTTAACAAACGGCTTTCGGAATTTGATTCCATAAAAGCGGGCGGCAAGGAAATACTCGACAAGCCAATGGCGTTCAACTTTTTCCGTGCGCCCGTTGACAACGACGTTATGAAAGGCGATTGGTACAGAGCGCACCTTAACGACCACACGGTAAAAAATTACGGCGTGACCGCCGCAAAAACCTCCGACGGCGTTGAAATTTCCCTCCGTCAGTCCTTTGGCTGGAGTATTCATCAGCCCTTTGCTTATATGGACACAGTTTACACGGTTATGAACGACGGCGCGCTCCGCATTAAATGCAAGGCGGAATTTTCAAACAAGGTAACGTTCCTGCCAAGGTTCGGCATACGTCTGTTTGTGCCGAAAAGCTTTGACACTGTGGAATATTTCGGGTACGGACCTTACGAGAGCTACATTGACAAGCACCAGTCAAGCTATATGGGAAATTTCTCCGCGCGTATCGGAGAAATGCACGAGGATTATATCCGTCCGCAGGAAAATTCCTCACATTGCGGCTGCAAGCACATGACCGTTACGGACGGAAAAACACGGATAAAATTCACGGCGGCGGAGGACTTTTCCTTTAACGCTTCGGAATACACACAGGAGGAGCTTTCCTCAAAGCGGCACAATTTTGAACTGCAAAAGTGCGGAAGCAATGTTATCTGCGTAGACAGTAAAATGGCAGGAGTCGGCTCAAACGCCTGCGGACCACAGCTTGCGGATAAGTACCGTCTGCCTCTGCCTGTTGTTTCGGCTGAATTTTGTATAGAAATTTTAAACTGAAAGGAGTTTGAACAATGTTAAAGAAAGCAATATCACTTTTTACAGCTGTCCTTATGCTTGTGTCGATATCGGCGTGTTCTGCGGGCGGAGGAAGCTCCGCTTCGGCGGCAAGCAATGAGGCCTCTCCCACGGCTCAGGAGGTCGCCAAGAAAATGGGTATCGGTCTCAACCTTGGCAACACTATGGAGGCTTACAGTGCGGCCAACTGCGAACAGGTAACATACGAATGGATTCCCGTTGTGGGAAACAACACTCCCAAGGATTACGAGACCTGCTGGGGCGCTGTGGAAACAACGCAAGAGATAATTGACGGCATAAAGGCGGAGGGCTTTGACACGGTGAGAATTCCCGTCTTTTGGGGAAACATGATGGAGAACAATGGGAAATACACAATAAATTCCGATTACATTGCAAGGGTCAAGGAAATCGTTGATTACTGCCAGAACGCGGGACTTTACACGGTTATAAACATTCACCATTTTGACGAGTTTATTATCCGCCGCAATTCCACCGAGGACTGCAAGAAAATTTTCACAAATCTGTGGAAGCAGATAGCGAAATACTTCAAGGATTATCCATACACTGTAGTATTTGAGGGATACAACGAATATCTTGGCGGAGATCAGTTTGACGAAAACGGAAATCTTGCGGGACTTTCCAAGGCGGACGCTTACGAAATGACAAACACCTTAAATCAGGCATTTGTGGACGCTGTAAGAAGTACGGGCGGAAAAAACAAGGATCGCGTGCTTATCGTTTCGGGCTACTGGACGAATATCGACAATACAACTTCCCCCGAATTTGTTATGCCCGCGGACAAGGTAAGCGACAGGCTTATGGTCTCGGTGCATTATGTTGACAACGCAATGTACTGGACAAACAAGATCGGCGGCGACGAATGGGTAAAATATACCGACAGTCAGATAGACCTGCTCAACAAGGCTTTTACCGAGAAAAATATCCCCGTGTTTATGGGCGAAACGACTGCGGGCTATCCCGCTTCAAACTTTGAGGCAAACGCAAAATACACGGATTCCACCGAATGCGTCGAAATGGTTTTGAACAAGCTTATCGACAACGGCTTCGTTCCCGTTATATGGGACGTAAGCGACGGCTTCTATTCACGGACACTGCGCAGGATAAAATTCGATTCCGACCGGGAAATGATACGTAAAATATCCGACAGACTGCACGGCATAGAGCAGGCAGAATAAAGTATGACATTACCGCCCTCTGCCGCGAAAAAATGTCCTATACCCGCAAAAACGCCGCAGACTTCGGTTTTCGCCAAAGTCTGCGGCACATTTTATTTTTCTTTTGTTTCCGTATTATTTTTATCGTCCGAAGCGTCGCCGCTGTCGGTACTGTCCGAGCCGCTTTCGCCGGTTTCCGCGGGGGGAACGTCCTCTTTTTTGATCACGATCTCGTCCCTTGTAGGCAGAGACGTGAATTCGGGATATCCCGGCTGCTCCGAAATGACCTTGTGAAACGGTATAAACGTGATAAGCTTGATATGAACGACCACCGCATACAGCGCGAAAGGAGCTATCCAGACCGTCTGTAACTTCGGTATCACAGCAAAAATAAGCAGAATATTAAGTATAACTTCAATAATAAGCGCAGTCTTGTTCATAGTACCCGCGATAAATTCAAGAAGAAAAACAGCCAGCGCAAGCAGCGGTATGAAAAGATTGATCTGCGGCAGCATTTTTTCCATTCGCATAAGGTACGTGAAGCCGAAAAGAGAGTACGCGCCGAAAAACGCCATTACACCCGCAGAGTAAATAAGTGTATACTTGAACACCTGATTGATAACCTTTGTCAGAGCGTCGGCACAGTCCCGCTTATGGGCGTCGTCAAGTCTTGGAATGTCCTTTGGCTCCACGTTTATCTCAAATCGGAATTTGCTCATACTGCGGCTCCCCTTTCGTATGGTTGTCAGCTGTTGTCCGTATCTTCGGCTGCCGGATTGATCTCGTTGCCCGTTATATAATTTGTCCACAGCTCAACGGCGTGTTCGTAATTTGTTCTGAATTTTTCCTCGTTCATGCCGATGCCGCCGTGGGGTTCTCTGAACGCGGCGAACAGCTCGTCGGAAAGCGCGGGATACTCCATATCCTCCGCAAGATTTGTTCCGCTGAGCATATAGCCAAGCTCGGTGACGTTTTCGTCGTCGGGGAAAACCTCACTCAGATCGGAGAAAACTCCTTCTGTTGCGCCGATCTCCTCACAGGCCTCCATGTCGGCAATGATAATGACCGTATCTCCCGACTGAAACTCCGCCACAAGCTTTGTCTGATCGGACTGGCGCGTGTACAGATCGGTCTGGGATTCGCCCATTACCGCGGGAGCGTAGAACACTCTTACGTCAACTTTTCCGTCGCCGTTATAGTCCTCGCAGTACCGCTCCAGAACCAGCTCAATGTTCTCGGTATAGAACTGAAAGCTGTCGTCCTTGGCGATTATCATTACCGTAACGTCGGGCTTGACCCGCGTCACCAGATCGTACACAAGGAACGCCAGAATAAGGAAAATCGCCGTGCCTATGATAATGTACATCTTGTTGTGATAAAAGAAATTGCTTACCCTCTCCCAAACCGTGTAGTGACGTTCCTCCTTGACCTCGGACGGAATGTCCTCCTCGGAAATGACCCCCTGTTTAAGCTTTAAAAGCTCCAGCTTTTCCTGCCTGAGCTTTTCGGCATAGCGGTCTCTTTCTTTGCGCTCGCGTTCGGCTCTTGCCGCCTCAAGCTCGCTCTGCCGTTTAAGTTCCTCGGCGCGTTCCCTTTCGTTCACCTCGCGGTAAACATCCATAAAGGATTTGCCTTTTTTTGCTTTGGGTTCTTCCGCGGAAATGTCCTCACGCGGTTCTTTGTTTTCGGTATCGGGCATATTAGCTTCCTTTCTTTTTTAATTATTCGCTGTGATTGTCAATGTAGTATTTGCAGGCGTCAACAATGAACTTTGCCTTGCTGATTTTATTTTTTTTGCAGTAGTCGTCTATAAGGCTGTAATCGTCAGGCTTAACATTGGCTTTTAGTTGTTTATAATTTTCTTTGTTGTACTTGTTGGTTGCCTCAATATGTTTTCGTTTCCGCTCTTCGTCTGACATTTTATGGGGACGTTCGATATATTTTCTATCCATGTAATTCACATACCTCTGTTTTTAAATATTTAACAATATATACACAGTATGTTAATTGCAATTTTCAGTGTACTATGATACAATAAAATCATGATAAAACTTGAAAGGAAATGCTTATGGACCGCAATGAATTCAGCTTTGACGCGCTTTTTGAAAGCAATGAATTTAAAGTGTATGAATCGAAAGAACTGCTTTCGGCTTACGATGAACTGAACAGAGTTATCATATCATATTCCGATGACACTGTGATACGCTCAAACGTAGAGTCAGCCGCCTTGGGCTGTATCTCCGAAGCGCAGCGTGCCTCATTTAAGCAGGGCTTCTGCTTTGCGGTAAAGCTGCTGAAAGCCGTTTTTAAAATATAAAACTCAGCAGGCAAAATATCGGAGCGTTAATGCCCCGATATTTTTTTCTGTCTTAATATTCAAGCTTCTTGTTGAGATAATCAACAAGCTCCTCGATCTTAACGCGCTCCTGCTCCATAGTGTCGCGGTCGCGGACTGTTACACAGCCGTCCTTTTCAAGAGTGTCAAAATCGTAGGTAATGCAGAACGGAGTACCGATCTCGTCCTGACGGCGGTAACGCTTGCCGATCTGTCCCGCCTCGTCGTACTCAACTGAGAAGTGCTTGGAAAGCATTGTGTAGACCTCGGTAGCCTGCTCCTTAAGCTTTTTGGTAAGAGGCAGTACAGCCGCCTTAACGGGAGCAAGAGCGGGGTGCAGGTGCATAACTGTGCGCACGTCTCCCTCGCCGATCTCCTCCTCGTCGTAAGCCTCGCAAACGATGGCAAGGAACAGTCTCTCCACGCCGAGAGACGGCTCGATAACGTAGGGAACGTACTTCTCGTTTGTCTCGGGATCAAAATATTCAAGGGACTTTCCGCTGGTCTTGATGTGCTGAGTAAGGTCGTAGTCGGTTCTGTCAGCAACGCCCCAAAGCTCGCCCCAGCCGAAGGGGAACAGGTACTCGAAGTCGGTCGTTGCCTTTGAGTAGAAGCAAAGCTCCTCGGGAGAGTGGTCGCGGAGACGAATATTTTCCTCCTTGATACCCAGACCAAGCAGGAAGTCGCGGCAGTAGCCTCTCCAGTACTGGAACCATTCAAGGTCTGTTCCGGGCTTGCAGAAGAATTCAAGCTCCATCTGCTCGAACTCGCGTACACGGAAAATAAAGTTGCCTGGAGTGATCTCGTTTCTGAAAGACTTGCCCACCTGCGCAACGCCGAAAGGAACTTTCTTTCTTGTGGTACGCTGAATGTTGGCGAAGTTTACGAAGATACCCTGCGCGGTCTCGGGACGGAGATAAAGCTCCGCCTTGGAGTCCTCGGTAACGCCCTGGAAGGTCTTGAACATCAGGTTGAACTGACGGATAGGGGTAAAGTTTTTCTTTCCGCAGTTGGGGCACTTTATGTCATTGTTTTCGATAAATTCGCTCATCTGCTCGTTAGTCCAGCCTGTGGGGTTGGTGTCGGTCTGGGACTCGATAAGCTGGTCGGCACGGTGTCTTGTTTTGCACTCGCGGCAGTCCATAAGCGGGTCGGAGAAGCCGCCAAGGTGTCCCGAAGCGACCCAAGTCTGGGGGTTCATGAGGATAGCGCTGTCCAAGCCAACGTTATAGGGACATTCCTGCACGAATTTTTTCAGCCATGCGTTTTTGATATTGTTTTTCAGAAGCGCGCCGAGAGGGCCGTAATCCCAAGTGTTAGCAAGTCCGCCGTAGATCTCGGAGCCCGGGTATACAAAGCCTCTGCCCTTACAGAGCGCAACGATCTTATCCATACTTTTTTCTGCCATTTTATTTTACCACCTTTTTTATTGATCGAAACATATGCTATAATTATATCCCAAATTTGACATATTGTCAATAGACAAGTTTCAAGACGCGCGGAAATCAAAATTTACTGCAATTTCAGCAGTCCCACTTGACAAATCCAAAATAATATGGTAATATCTACTTGTAGTACTGTTCTAATACAATGTTAGGGGGAAATCAGTTATGATATCAAGAGAAGTTATAACCGCAGCTCTTATAGGACTGGTAGTAACGGGACTTATCCCTGTTGCCGCAGCGCTTGTTCTGCTTGCAATGCATAAGATCAAGGCGTCCAGCTTCTGGGCGGGCGTGCTGGCGTTTGTTATTGCCATTGTGGCATTTTCCATCATAAGCGGAATTATTTCCGCAGCGGTAATGGTATCTTCAGTGCAAAACGGAGCAGCGGATCTTATGACCGCCGCAATGAACGAAAACAGCACGATGACTGCCGTTTTGCAGATATTTATGGGTGTTGCCATCGTTCTTGCCATGGCGATCTGCGTGGGCAAATGCATGAAAACCCGCACCTTTAACGCCGCGCTTTCCTGCGGACTTGGCTTCGGCATAAGCTATCTTGTAACGGCGGCAATGAGCTTTTTCTCATCCTATTCGACCTTCGGCATGATCAATAACGGTTCGTTTGACCGTAACTATACCGATATGGTGTCTAATGGCTTTATAACCAAGGAAGCTGTCAACGCAATGAAAGAGACTTTCACCGCCATGACTGTTGGAGACATATTATTCAGCATAATTTTATCTATAGCAGTCGCTTTGCTTATGACTGCGGCCGCAGTGTTCATCATGCGCGGAGTATGCGCTAAAAAGGCGTTTGCGGGAATAGGCATATCCTTAGTGCTTTTTGCGGCACAGTTCGGGGTAATGGGCTTTGTTTCCAATGCAGCGGCCTCGGCTATCGTTGCAGCCGCTATAGGAGCAGCAGCTCTGATATTCGCACTGCGTATGGGCAAGGATATTGTTCCGCCCGAAAGACCGTCCTACGCAAACGACAGCTTTATGCAGTCCATTGAAAATGCAAAAGGTGAGACCGACAGGGAACAGTAATTCTGTATAAACATAAGTATAATATACATATTGTATATTTCAAAGAATTTACAAATGCAAAAAAAAGACCTCCTGCTGAACGTTCCGAGCGTTCGGCGGGAGGTCATTTTTCGGCGTATTTGTCTCTCTCCATGACAGCAAGACGGTCGCAGCGTTCGTTTTCGGGGTGTCCCGCGTGACCCTTTACCCAGACGAATTTTACGTTGTGGGTATCGAGCAGGCCGAGAAGCTTTTCCCACAGGTCTGCGTTAAGCGCGGGCTTTTTGTCGGATTTGACCCAGCCTTTTGCCTGCCAGCCCCTTGCCCAGCCCTTTGTAACGCTGTCCACCACATATTTGCTGTCGGTGGTGAGTATAACGTCGCATGGGTATTTCAGCGCAGAAAGAGCGGCAATAACGCCCATAAGCTCCATGCGGTTGTTGGTGGTATCGGGCGCGCCGCCTGAAATTTCCTTTGTATGCTCCCCGACGCGGAGTATCGCGCCGTATCCGCCCGGGCCGGGATTTCCGGAACAAGCTCCGTCGGTAAAAATTTCTACAGTCATTGCTTTCTCCTGTTTTTTTGATGTTATTATTGTACCATATCCGCAGCGTTTTTTCAATGGTTTATTGGCAAATTTACGTTAAAAGTATTGTTTCACAATTTTTATGTACGTATTTTTTACAAGCATTTCTTGCACGCATTTAATGCAAGCAGCCGCATTTGCAGATTTTTCCGCAAACGCGGCTGCTTTGTATTTTAAAGGAATGAATAAGCCGTGCCGTTTCTGAAAATACTATAGCAAAACATACAAAGGCGGCACGCGAATTTTGTGCGGTACTGCCTAATGCTCTGAAAGGATTGATAATATGAAAAAGCAAATCAGCTTTTTAATTTCGGCAGCAATTGCCGCTCCGTTTATTTTTGCCGCCTGCGGAGGAGACTCGGGCACGGGCGGAAACGGCGGAAACGGAGGAGGAAACGGAAACGGAAATAACGCGGCAGTACGTTTCCTTAACTTCAAACCGGAAATAGCCACTGCCTACGAGGAAATCGCCGCAAAATACAAAGAGGAAACGGGCAAGACCGTAATTGTGGAAACAGCCGCAAACAACACCTACGAACAGACCCTGAGCGCAAAAATGGCGACAAGCGAAGCTCCCACAATTTTTCAGGTGAACGGCCCCCGCGGCTACGCGAACTGGAAGGACTACTGCGCCGACCTTACGGGTACCGATCTTTACGCTCATCTCACCGACAAGAGCATGGCTCTCACCGTTGACGGAAAGGCCTACGGTATTCCCTACGCCGTGGAGGGTTACGGAATTATCTACAACGACGAAATTATGGAAAAATATTTCGATATGCCCGACAAAACCGTTTCCTTTGACGATACGGACGACATAAAAAGCTTTGCCGACCTGAAAACCGTGGTGGAGGATATGCAGTCCAAAAAGGATGCTTTGGGCATAAAGGGCGTATTTGCAAGCACCTCCCTCAAGCCCGGCGACGACTGGAGATGGCAGACCCACCTTGCAAACGTGCCGATTTATTACGAGTTCCACAATAACAACGTTGACCTTACGGGAGACGGCACAAAGGAAATTTCTTTCCAGTACGGTCAGAATTTCAAGAACATTTTCGACCTCTATATAAACAATTCCACCGTTGACAGAAAAGTCCTCGGCTCGAAGATTACCGACGAATCCATGGCGGAATTTGCTCTCGGCGAATGCGCAATGGTGCAGAACGGAAACTGGGCTTGGAGCCAGATAAACGGCATAAGCGGAAACGTTGTTACTGCCGACAACATCAAGTATCTCCCCATTTACACGGGTATGGACGGCGAAGCAAATCAGGGCTTGTGCATTGGTACGGAAAACTTTTTCTGCATAAACTCACAGGCTGACGAGGCGCTCCAAAAGGACGCTGTTGATTTCATTTTCTGGCTCTACTCCACCGAAAGCGGAAAGAAATACGTTACCGAAAGTCTGGGCTTTATAGCTCCCTTTGACACCTTTACCGACGCGGAAAGACCCGAAGACCCGCTCACTCACGAAGTCCTTGACTGGATGGACGAGGACGACGTGCAGAATATTCCATGGAACTTCACACTTTTCCCCAGCCAGAATTTCAAGGACGATTTCGGCGCAGCTCTGCTCCAGTACGCTCAGGAAACCATAGAGTGGCAGGACGTTGAGGACGTTGTCAAGTCCAGCTGGAAAACCGAAAGCGCAAATCTTGAATAATACTAATCACTAATCAAACTGTAGACAAAGTCTACAGTTTGATAAAGAAATAGTATAACGCTGTTTCCGTTTCTTTTCCGCGGAAATTTCCGCAAGAAAGGACTGATCACTATTAAAAAATATTTTCCGCTGTTTGTGCTTCCCACGCTTGCAGCGTTTGCGGCATTCTTTATAGTACCCTTTATCATGGGTATCTATCTGTCGTTCAATAAATTTACAACCGTTTCCAACGCCCAATGGGCAGGCTTTGACAATTACGTCAAGGCATTCAGCAACAACGATTTTCTCCGCGCTCTGGGCTTCACGGCTCTGTTCACCGTGGTTTCGGTAATAACCGTTAACATTTTCGCGTTCCTGCTTGCTCTCGCCCTGACGGGAGCAGTCCGCGGGAAAAACATTTTCCGCACAATATTCTTTATGCCCAACCTTATCGGCGGAATTGTTCTCGGCTATATCTGGAACCTCATCATAAACGGCGTGCTGGCGAATTTCGGCGTTGACATCAGCTACAGCGCAAAGTACGGCTTCTGGGGACTTGTCGTCCTCACCAACTGGCAGCTTATCGGCTATATGATGGTAATTTATATCGCGGGCTTGCAGAATATCCCCCGCGACCTCCACGAGGCGGCGGAAATAGACGGCGCAAACCGTTTCCAAACCTTGGGGAATGTTACCATACCAATGCTTATGCCGTCAATTACCATCTGCACCTTTCTGACCCTCACCAACTCATTCAAGCTGTTCGACCAGAACCTTGCCCTTACCGCGGGCGCTCCCGCAAGAAAGACTGCAATGCTTGCCCTTGACATCTACAACACCTTTTACGGACGCGCGGGCTGGCAGGGCGTAGGTCAGGCAAAGGCTGTAATATTCTTCCTAATAGTGGCAATGATAGCCTTTGCACAGCTTAAGCTTACAGGAAGCAGGGAGGTGGAAAGCTGATGGATATTCCGCAGAAAAAGCGGCTCAATACACTACTATTTGTAGTATTGATAGTGCTTGCCGCGCTGTTTCTGTTTCCGATATTGATAGTGTTCCTGAACTCGTTCAAGACCAAGTTCAGCATTATGGGAAGTCCCTTTAAGCTTCCCACAAGCGAGACCTTTGCGGGCTTCGAGAACTACGTCAGCGGCGTTAAGAGCGCGGGTATCGCAGGCGCGTTCGGCAGATCGCTGTTCATCACGGTACTGTCGGTACTGGTTCTTGTGCTGCTGACCTCGATGACGGCTTGGTATCTTGTCCGCGTTAAATCGGCGGTCAGCACGGTACTGTACAACACGTTCCTGTTCAGCATGATAGTGCCTTTCCAGATGGTAATGTATACCATGACTTATGTTGTAACAAAGCTTAAATTCAACAACCCCGTAGGAATTATTTTCGTGTATCTTGGCTTCGGAGCTGGACTGTCGGTTTTCATGCTCAGCGGCTTTGTAAAAAGCATACCGCTGGAGCTGGAGGAAGCCGCCGAAATAGACGGCTGCAATCCCATACAGAAATTTTTCATGATAGTATTCCCTATCCTGAAGCCCACGGCGATAACCGTCACCATACTGAACGCCATGTGGATATGGAACGACTACCTGCTCCCCTACCTTATTCTCGGCACGGGAAACAAGACCCTGCCCGTAGCGATACAGATAGCCATGCAGGGCGCGTACGGCGCGGTAAACTGGGGCGGCTTCATGGCAATGCTTGTGCTGGCAATACTTCCCATAATAGTTTTCTATCTGTTCTGTCAGAGATATATAATTGAGGGAGTAATCGCAGGCGCTGTCAAGGGATAAGAAAAACAGTGTGCCTTTTGCAGAACTAAAAAGGCACACCGTTTTTAATCGACAATTATCGACATTATTTTTAAATTGTTTTTGCATAGGACGGACTTATGCTCCGTCCATACATATTGTTTGTCACTCGGCGTCAAAAACCTTGCCCACTACACCGTCGCGGCGGCCGTGATCGTCGTCCGCCCAAATAGTGAGACAAACAACCTTGCAGCGTTTGGATTCTCCGCCTATCTTCAGATCGCACTCGTATTCGGTAACAGGCTGCTCAAAGGTAGCCTTATAAACAGCTTCGGAAAGCTCCTTAAGGCATTCTGCGGAAATGACGGACAAAAGCTGTTCGCTGTTTTTGGGGTCGGGAATATTTTCGGGAAGTCCCAGCTTTTTAGCTCCGAACTCGG
Organism: Ruminococcus sp.; assembly: GCA_014799735.1. Classification (GTDB taxonomy): domain Bacteria; phylum Bacillota; class Clostridia; order Oscillospirales; family Ruminococcaceae; genus RGIG8773. Next base: position 2,436 of record JAAVHL010000010.1, on the reverse strand, counting down.
AAATATTGAGCATAGAGGGATCGCTGCCGTACTCGAACTGTATCTCTCTGGAGATCGACTGGAGGAATCTGTGCTTTGCGATCTCGTTTTCAAGATTGTTCAAAGTCTTTCCGGGAGCTTTCAGAGCGTTGTTTTTCAGGATTTCCTCGGTAATATTTTTAACTCCGCGCGGGCTTAAATGCTCTGCCGCAGTGAGGTTAAGGGTATCCTTGAGCATATCGGACGTTTCTTTCAGACACTCAAGAATTCTCGGATTGAACGTACCGCACTCTCCTCCGAGTATCATATCTATAGCCTTTTCATGGGTGAAAGCTTTCTTATAGACACGTTCGCTTGTCAGGGCGTCATAAACGTCAGCAACCGAAACTGCCTGCGCCGAAAGCGGTATCTGATCTCCCTCAAGTCTGTCGGGATATCCTCTTCCGTCATGACGCTCGTGGTGCCAGCGGCTGACCTCGTAAGCGACCTTAATAAGCGGATCGTTCGAGCCGAAGGAAAGACTTTCAAGCATGGACGCGCCTACGCTGGAGTGGGTCTTCATTATAGCGAATTCCTCGTCGGTAAGCTTGCCCGGCTTGTTGAGTATGCTTTCGGGAATGGAAATTTTTCCTATATCGTGGAGCGAGGAAGCAAGGCTGATAGTAGCTATGCTTGACTCCGTAAGACCCGAATCGGGATATTTTTCGGCATATTTTTCAAGGATTATTCTTGTGATGTTCTGAACATGGATAACGTGCAGACCGCTCTCACCGTTTCTGAACTCAACAACATGGCTGAGAATGTTTATCATCAGATTGGTGCTTTTTTCCTTTTCATAGATCTGATCCGCAACCAGACCAACCAGATTCTTCTGATTGGTGTACAGCATGATGGTGTTGATAACGCGGCGGCGCACAGAAAACGCGTCGTACGGACGCTTTATGTAATCGGTAACTCCGAGATTGTAAGCGCGCTCGATATAGCCCGCGGAATTTTCCACCGATATCATTATAACGGGGATATTATCGATCCAGTGCTGCTTGTTCATGACCTCCAGAACTTCGATACCGTCCATTTCGGGCATTACCATATCAAGCATTACCAAAGATATCTCAAAATGTCTTTCTTTAAGAACAGCAACAGCTTCAACACCGTTTTCCGCCTGAATGATCTCGTAATCGTCCTCGAGAATATCCGCCAGCATACAACGGTTCATAGCATTGTCATCGACTATCAAAACCTTTTGTTTGCGGGAATCCGCAGCAAAAATTTCTTCACTCATTTTGAATTCTCCTTTTCAAAAAAATTGGAAATTATAGTTATGTATTGGTCAAACCGTATTACTGTTCAACCGGGTCGATCTGATTAATGCCCGTGATGATATTGACATACTTTTCTCCCGCTTCCATAAGAAGCCTGTTGAGGTCGGGATCGGACTCGATCGCCTCCGTATTCTCAAAATGCCTGAGCTTTTCGGTGATCTCCGAAGTGACTGCGGCAAGGCCGTTGAAGCTGAAATTAAGGCTGGTGCCCTTAATGGTATGCGCCGCTCTGAAAGCCTCTTCGTAATTTTTATCTTTCATCGCATTAAGGAGCATATCAAAGTTTTTGTCCTCGGGATATTTCATAAGATACTTATAAACTCTGCTTTCCAGCCGAAGTCTTCCGATCACCTCGTTGTAGTCCTCTCCGATAAAATCGTAGAATTCTTTTATGTTCATATACCTACCTGCTTTCATAGAACTCCGTCATACGCTAAGTTCTCAGTGCGCACGATCGGTTTTATATAACTATGATAAATTATACCACAGCGCTCGGTTTTTGTCAACAATTTCTTTAAGGAGTTTAAACTGAAAATTTTGCCAATTTTTAGAAAAAGATATAGGCCCGGCTAAAGGCTGAGCCTTTACCCTTATTGGCATACTTTGTCAATAAGGGTAAAATGCTCCCATGGGTAACAATACTTCGGTATCTCTACTTGCCCAACTGCAGCATTTTTTATTTTCCTATTGCAATTTCAAAAAAAGTATGCTATAATTAATTCGTAAGCGGACAGAGAAGTCTTACCGCAAACACTTAAAAATTTTATCTGTACTGACTTCCAAAGGTTTTTCCTGCGGAGAAAGGCGATGTGATACGTGATAATTATGCCCGCTGTCAGTATGTGCAGCGGGCTTTTTCTATATTTTGGAAAGGAGATACTATTATAAATGGAAACAAGGGTTGCGCTTATCGGAATTGTTGTGGAAAACCTTAACTCGGTGGAAAAGCTTAACGGACTGCTCCACGATTACGGGCAGTACATAATCGGAAGAATGGGAATACCCTATGAAAAAAAGGGGGTGTCCATAATCAGCGTTGCGGTGGATGCTCCTCAGGACGTTATCAGCGCACTTTCCGGCAAGCTGGGAAGGGTCGAAGGAATTACGGCAAAGACGGTCTATTCCAAATTGGGTG